>CAYTCV010000014.1:0-25233 GCA_964436465.1 uncultured bacterium | reverse complement strand
CCACGAACAGCAGCAGCGTCCCGAGGACCGTGGTTTGGTCGTGCGGGACGCCGTCGCCGGTGTCCGTGGTATTCACGCAGGCGACGAACACCATCAGCCCGACAACTATCGGGATGGCCAGGTAACGCATGTCTTAACTCCTCTACTTGGGCTTTTCGGACTCCTCCGGTTTCGGCTTCTCCTGTTCGCCCGCCAGGGCCTCGTTTACCTCGTCCACCTTCTCGCCGACCTTCTCCAGGTTCTCGTCGATGGTCTCCTGGAGCTCGCCGAGCTTCTCCCCCAAGCCGGTGGTCAGCTCGCCGATTCCCTCCTGGATGGCGGGGATGAGCTCGTTCATGGCCTTGACGCAGACGTTGCCGAACTCGGCGGCCAGGACGCCCATCTGGAGGCCCATCTGCGCCATCCCCCGGCCGAGCGCCTCGCCCCACTGGGCCCAGTCCTGACCCAGCTCGTCCTTCAGGTAACCGGCCACGGCCAGCTGGCGGTCGGCGTCCTTCTCCAGCGCCTTGCCGTAGTCCTCGTACTGCTTGGGGCTGACGCCGTAGTCCTGATAGACCTCGTCGGCGTCGGCGCCCCTGAAGCCGGCCTTCATGAGGTCCACGGTCAACCTCGCGTAGGTCTGGTCGTCGAGCTCGGTCTCCCCCCCGCAGCCGGCGAGGATGACCGCCAGGCAGAGGATGGGGAAAAGGTAGCGTAACTTCATGCCGCCCTCCCGTGAAGATACTCCCGATTGCAGTATAACAAAAATCAATCCTCCCCGGACGGCGGCGCCGAAACCGATTCGCCCTCCATGAGGTAGCGCTTGACCTTCCGGGTGGAGGTCTTCGGCAGTTCCTCGTCGCGGAGCTGGAAGTCCTTGATGCGCTTGAACGGGGCGAGTTGCTCGTTGACGCGGCCCACCTCGCGGCGCAGGGCCTCGCGGATTTTGTGCTGGTCCAGCTCGTAGCCCTTCTCCCGAGCGCCCAGCTCGAAGTGCTCGTAGTCGGGCACGATGACCACCGTCACGTCCTCGCGGCCGGTTTTTTCGTTCCGGCGGCCCATTACCACGCACTCGGCGATGAAGGGGCTGCGCGCCAGCTTCTCCTCGATTTCCTCCGGGTACACGTTCTTGCCGGCGGCGGTGATGATGACGTTCTTCTTCCGCCCGGCGATGTACACGAAGCCCTCGGCGTCCAGCCGGCCGATGTCCCCGGTGCGGAACCAGTATTTCCGGTACTCGGGCGGGACCAGGTCCACGCCCGGCCCGGCGGCGTAGAGCAGGCGGTCGCCGAACGTTTTGACCTCCGGCGGGTCGGCCTCGAAGAAGACCGCCGCGTCGGCCTCGGGGTTGTCCAGGTAGCCGGGCATAATCTGGGGCCCGCGGAAGCAGAGCTCCCCCCGCCCCTCCTCGTCGGGTTCCAGGACCATCACCTCCGTGCCCCACAGGCACGGCCCCACGGAGGCCGGCCGGAGGTTCCGCGTCCCGGCGTAATCCACCGCGTCCACCGGGCTGGTCTCGGTGAGCCCGTAGCCCTGGCTCAGGGGAAGCCCCAGGAGGTGGAACCCGCGGGCGACGTCGGGGTCCAGGGCGGAGGCGCCGGATATCATGATGCGAATCTTATCCATGCCCGCCTTCGCGCGCAGGCTCCGGAAGATGCCCCGGCCCCAGTCGGTCTTGAGCACCGCCCGCCCGGCCCGCACCACCCCCAGACTGGCGGAGAAGGCCGCCCGCGTGAGCGCCGGCTGCTTTTTGACCGCGTCGCGGATTCCGGCCAGGAGCTTCTCGTACAACAGCGGCACGCCGAGGATGATGGTGCCCTCCCCGTCGCGGATGGCGGCGAGGATGTCGCGGCTCTTGAGGCTGGCGGCGTAGATGACCCGGGCGCCGGAATAGAGCGGCATGAGGAAGCCGCACGTGCTCTCGAAGGTGTGATAGAGCGGCAGCACGCTGACGAAGGTGTCCCCGGGGCCGGTGTGGACCCGCTGGTAGAGCTGCTTGATGTTGGCCACGACGTTGCGGTGCTCCAGGCGCACCGCCTTGCTCTTGCCCGTGGTGCCGGAGGTGTAGAGGATGGAACAGGTGTCGGTGGGCAAAGGCCGCGTGGCGGGCGGCTCGACGTCGGGGACCGACCGGCCGGGAATCGCCGGGTCCCACGCGTCGAGGTCTACAACCTGCTCCAGGTCGGCGTAGCGGTCCCGGTGCTCCTCCACGTCGAGGCAGACCTTCCGTTCGGCGACCAGGACCCGGGCCCGGCTGGCGCGCAGGATGTGGCCGTACTCCGAGGGCGTCAGCAGCGGGTCGATGGGCACGACCACGGCGCCCGACAGGACCACGCCGCAGTAGGCTATGCCCCAGCCCGGCTTGTTGTTCGACAGGAGCGCCACGCGGTCGCCCTGCCCCACGCCGAGCCCCCGCAGATGGGCGTTGGCCGCCAGGACCCGCCGCTTGAACTCGCGGCCGACGACGGATTGCAGCCCGCCGTCGGAGTAGCCCAGGAGGAAATCCGCGTCGGGGTAGCTCTCCCCGCGGTGGTCCACCAGCTCGGCCACCGTGGCAGGGTAAGCCAATAAATCGGGCGTGCAGGCGCTGTCGGTCATCGAGCCTCCGTCATCGTGGATTTAGTTCGGTCAACGCGCAATGGCCCACTCGTCGCGGAGGGCCTCCGGCGCGGAAAATATACGCTCGACCTCGGCCCAGTCGCCGTCACGGATTGAAAGGGTCGCCCCGCGCAGCTCCTCCCGGTGCCCCTCCCACCAGCGGGCGTACTCGGCGTCCAGCCCGGCCGCCGCCAGTTGGGCCAGCACGGTCTGGCCGCTGCACAGGACCGCCTCGGGGTAGTCACCGGACAGGCTCTCCGAGTAGTACCCCTCTTCCCCGGCCACGCGCCCCAGGAGGTAGTCCCGGTAATCTGAGAGTTCGCCGGGGACGTAGCGTCCGCCGTCGTAGACGAACACCCGGTCGATGAAGCTCGCCCGGTAGGCCCGCGCGGTGACGAAGCCGGGCTGGTAGGCGCTGAAGGTGAAGATTTCGGTGACACCGTCGGAGTCGGCGTCCACGGCGAAGGGGGCCGACAGAGGTTCGTAGTAAAGCTCCGTCAGTCCGTCGGGCGTCGGCTCCAGGACGGCCAGGCCGCAGCAGATGAGCGGGTCGTTCCCGCCCGTGTTGGTGTAGACCACCACCTCGGGGCGGCCGTCGCCGGTGAAGTCCTCCAGCTCCAGGCTCTCCCCGTAGAAGTCTTCCTCGGCGGAGCCGCGGTAGGCGTCCACCAGCACGCGGTCCTCCCCCGCACCCTCCCCCAGTCGGTACAGACGGACCTCTCCGAAAGGGGCGAACCACCCGAACCGCCGCCGCTGCGCCTCGACCGCGTAGCCGTCGCCGTCCAGCTCGAGGTGGAGGGAGATGAGGTCCTCGTCGAGCCCCCGGACCACGGAGAAGCCGTCGAGGCCGAATCCCAGAACCACCTCGTCGTTGCCCGTGGTCTCGACCCGCCGGAGGGTGACGACGCATTCCGGCCGGCCGTCGCCGTCGGTGTCCTCGAAGCGGGCGTCGTAGCCCAGCGGCTCCTTCCGCCCCGCGGGGTCGTAGACCCACACGTCGTAGGTGTCCTGCAGGTGCCAGTCCACCCCCGGCGAGAGGCTGTCGTCGATGTAGGCCAGCTCCAGGACGCCGAAGCGGTTTAGGGGGTCCGCCTCCTCCCGGACGGCATCCACGCGGTAGTAGCCGCAGTCCTCGAAAACGGTGTCGGTTTCGAAGGTGGAGACCTCCGGGGGCGGCGGTTCGGGGTGCCTGAACTCATCCGGCACCGGGAGTGGATTCGCGCCCGCCGGCAGGAGGCAGGCCAGGATAACGAGCCCGACCGCCCGCATCAGACCACCACCAGCACGGAGCAGTCCAGGTCCTCCATGAGCCGGACGGCCAGGTCGCTCTTCATCATACGGCCGATGCTCCGCCGCCGGTGCCTTCCGAGGACGATGAGGTCCACCCCCTCGGTGTTGGTCAGGTTGACGATTTCGATGTTGGGCCGGCCGGTGAGCACGTAACCCGTCGCCTCCACGCCGGCCTCCGCCCCGAGCCTCAGGACGTATTCCACGTTCCCCTCGGTGGCCAGGCGCATATCACGCTCCACCCGCGCGCGCTCCTTCTCCGATTCGCCGCTGAAATCGCCCAGGACGCCCGCGTCGATTACCGAGAGCACGAGGGCCCGGGCACCGGTCTTTTTCGCCAGGTCGAGGGCGACCTCGGCGGCGCGGACGGCGTACTCACTGCCGTCGGTCGCGATGAGGATTTTCTTGAACAAGCCCCACCTCACCTGTTAAGTGTTCGGGTCGGTATCCACCATGGGCACGAAGAGGACGCCGGTGACCCGGCGCTCGGACAGTCCGCTCCCGGTGACCCTGAAGAAGACGAGGTCCTGAAAGGGGTAGCCGCCGATGGGAGCCACTATGCCCCCGCCCGGGGCGACCTGCCCTGCAATGGCCGGAGGCAGCCGGGGGGGGGAGCAGGTCAACAGAGCCGCGTCGAAGGGCGCCTCCTCGGGCCAGCCGGCGTAGCCGTTCCCCAGCCTCTGGCGGACCGCGTCGGCGTATCCGGCGGTCTCCAGGTTCACCCGGGACCAGCGGTGGAGCTGGGGAACCACCTCGACGGAAAACACCTCCGCCCCGCACTCCGCCAGAACGGCCGCCTGATAGCCGGAGCCGGTGCCGATTTCCAGAATTCTCTTTCCCGGTCCCGGCTCCACGAGCTCGGTCATCAATGCCACGATATAGGGCTGGCTGATGGTCTGGCCGTGGCCGATGCTCAGGGGACGGTCGTCGTACGCCGCCCAGAGCTCCTGCTTCGGGACGAAGAGCTCCCGGGGCACCTCGCCCATCGCGGCGAGAACCCGCTCGTTCCGGATGTCCCGGACGCGGAGCTGCCGCTCGACCATGCGGCTCCGAGCGGCGGCGAGGGAGTTCCGTCGCTCCACCCCTACCCCGAATCGTTTAGAGGTCCGCCGTACACCTCGTTGAATTTTTAGTGTACCAGAGAATCGGTCCGCTTTCCACGCCGCACCGCGGTGTTGACAGGCCGCCTTCCCCTCTCTATACTGCCCTCGACCCCAGAGCACGACGGGAGGTTCACCTTGGCCGTAGACCTGCGCGGTCGGCACATCCTGGCCCTTCGGGACCTCACCCCCGAAGAGATTTTCCAGCTCGTCGAGACCGGGTATCAGCTCAAGCTGGAGCACCTCCGGGGGCAGCCCCACCCGCTCCTGGGCGGCAAGACCCTGGCCATGATATTCCAGAAGCCGTCACTGCGGACCCGGGTCAGCTTTGAGGTCGGCATGGCGCAGCTCGGCGGACGGGCCATTTACCTCGGCCCCGACGATATCCAGCTCGGGAAGCGGGAGACCACCGAGGACATCGCGCTGGTCCTCTCCCGGTATGTGGACGGCATCATGGCCCGCGTCTTCGGCCACGAAATCGTGAACGGCCTGGCCCTGCACGCCGGAGTTCCCGTCATCAACGGCCTCTCGCAGTGGGCTCATCCGTGCCAGGTGCTGGGAGACTTACTGACCGTGTGGGAGAAGAAGCGGCGCTTCGCGGGGTTGAATCTCGTCTTCCTGGGCGACTTCAACAACGTGGCCCGCAGCCTGATTTTCGGCGGCCTGCAGCTCGGGGTGAACGTCCAAATCGCCTGCCCCTCGGAGATTCTGGACGAAAAGCCGCCCGACGAGTACGACGAGGTCGTCGAGTGGGCGATGGAAAACGGCCCGAAGCACGGCGCCGTGCTGACCATCTGCAACCGGCCCCGGGACGCCGTCCAGGACGCCGACGTGGTCTACACCGACGTCTGGGAATCCATGGGCGAGAAGGGCACGAAGACCAAGGACCTCTTCCGTCCCTTCCAACTCAACGCCGAGCTCTTCCGCCTGGCCAAGCCCGACGCCGTCATCCTGCACTGCCTGCCGGCCGTCTACTCGGAGGAGCTCACCTACGACGTGAGCCGCCTGCCCAACTCGGCCATTTTCGACCAGGCGGAGAACCGCCTGCACGCCCAGAAGGCCGTGATGGCGATGACGATGCGGTAGGGCGGCCGGAACTCGTAAAAGGGGGGGACGGCGCCGCCGTTCCCCTTTTCGCTGAAGGAGCCCGTGAAGGAAGCGTACTTCACCCCGGAAAATATCGGCGAGAGGGTCGCCGCCCTGCTCCGGTCCGCCGACGGCTACCGGCGGGAGCCTCCACCCCGGATTGCGGCCGACGAGACCGCCCTCGTGATTCTCGATATGCAGCGCTGTTTTCTGGAGGAGGGCTCCCATGCCTTCGTTCCGAGCGCCCCGGCCGTAATTCCGCAAATCAACGCGCTGGCCGCCTCGATGAAAAACGTCATCCGCACCCGGCACGCCAACACGCGGGAAAACGCGGGCGCCATGGGCCGCTGGTGGCGGGACACCATCGAATACGGCGACCTCATGGGCGGTTTGGACCCCCGGCTGAACGCACAGGGGGAAATTTTAGTAAAAACCCAGTACGACGCATTTTACGGGACGGACCTGGAGAAAATTCTCCGGGAGCGGGATGTAAAAGCCGTCGTCGTCTGCGGGGTGATGACCCACCTGTGCTGCGAGACTACCGCCCGCTCGGCCTTCGTCAGGGGCTTCGACGTCTACCTCCCCGTGGACGCCACCGCCACCTACACCGAGGCGCTCCACCGCGCCAGCCTCCTGACGCTGTCGCACGGCTTCGCGGTCCCGCTGTTGACGGCGGACCTCCTCCGGCGGCTGGAGGCGGACGGATGAAAAACGTCCGGGCGGCCATCGTGGGGTGCGGACCGGCGGGCATCGCCGCCGCGATTCAACTGGCCCGGCACGGCGTCGAATTCGCCCTCTTCGAGCGGGCGCGGCCGGGGGGCCTCTTGTGGAACGCCCACCTGGTCGAGAATTATCCCGGCTTCCCCGGGGGCATCCCCGGCCCGGACCTGGTGGAAAAATTCCTGCGCCAGCTCGGCGAGGGCGGAATCGCCCCGATTTCCGGGGAGGTTTCCGGGCTTGAGCGGAGCGCCGGCGGTTTTGCGCTTCGGACCGCCGACGGGGTGTGCGGGGCGACGCACGTGGTGCTGGCGACCGGCACCCGCCCCAGGCCCTGGGACGGACCCACGGTCCCGCCGGAGTGCGCCGCTCGGGTCCACACCGAGGTCCATCCCCTCCGCGGCCTCACCGGGCGGAAGGTCGTAATCATCGGCGCGGGCGACGCCGCTTTCGACTATGCCCTGTCCCTGGCCGGAGCCAACGACGTGACGATATTGAATCGCGGCCCGCGGACCCGCTGCCTCCCGCTACTGGAGCGCCGGACGTCACGGGAACCGCGAGTAAACTATCGTCCGAACGCCGCCGTGAGCCGCATCACCGCCGGTGCCGACGGCCGCCTTCTGGTACAATGCACCGCGGGAGGCGGAGCCGTGGACCTCGAGGCCGACCGTCTCCTCCTGGCCGTGGGCCGGGAGCCGGAGTTAGGTCTACTCACCGGCGGCCTCCTGGATGGTGACCGGCGGCCAATCCCGGGACTGCACATCGTCGGCGACGCCGCGGGCGGAAGGTGCCGCCAGGCGGCCATCGCCGTGGGGGACGGCGTCCGGGCGGCGATGACCATCGCCTTCGATTTGGACGAATCGTGATGAGGGTAATTACCACCAGCGGAGCGGACGAGCCGGCCCGGGTCTATCTGGCGGACCTGGGCGCGGGAAGGCTCGTCGAGTTCGTGGAATCCGTCCAGCCGCCGCTGCCCCGCGACGAGAAGTGGGTCCTGCTGGTCTCCACGCTTTTAGGCTGTCCGGTGGGCTGCCCGATGTGCGACGCCGGGGGCGACTACGGGGGCGGGCTCACCGCCGACGAGATTTTTTCCCAGATTGATTTTTTAATCCGCCGGCGTTTTCCCGACGGCCGGGTCCCGGCGAAGAAGTTCAAGGTCCAGTTCGCCCGCGTGGGCGAGCCGGCGCTCAACCCGGCCGTGCTCGACGTACTGCGCGGGCTGCCGGGGAGGCACGAGGCGCCGGGGCTCCTGCCCTCGGTCTCCACCGTGGCCCCGCGCGGGACGGAAGGTTTCTTCGAGCGGCTGGCCGAAATCAAGGACGACCTGTACTCGGGTGGCCGCTTCCAGCTCCAGTTCTCCATCCACACCACCGACGCCGCGCTGCGCGACCGGCTGATTCCCGTGAAGAAGTGGGATTTCTCCGAAATCGCCCGGTACGCGGAATCCTTTCTCCGGGAGGGCGACCGCCGCGTGACCCTGTGCTTCGCCCTCGGCCGGGAGGCGCCGGTGGACCCCGCGGTGATGCTGGACAACCTCGACCCGGAGCTCTTCCTCCTGAAGTTCACGCCGCTCAACCCGACCTACGGCGCGCGGCGGCACGGCCTCGCCTCCTACATCGAGCCGGACGAGCCGGGGAAGCGGTACGAAATTCTCGACCGCCTGGCAGAAGCCGGTTACCGGGTGCTGTTGAGCATCGGGGAGCCCGAGGAGGACCGTATAGGCTCGAACTGCGGCCAGCTCCTCCGGCGCCATCTCGACGCCCCCGAGAAGCTGCGCGACGGCTACACCTACCCCCTGGAAAGGATTTAGTCAACGTGGAGGTAACCCTCGCCCGGGCCGCCGGATTCTGCTACGGGGTGAAGCGCGCCTGCCAGGTGGCCTTCGAGGCCGTCCAGACCCACCCCGGCGGCGTGTCCAGCCTGGGCCCCATCATCCACAACCCGCAGATGGTGGCCCGTCTGGCCGAGGCGGGGCTCGGGGTCATCGAGAACCTCGACGCCGCCCGGGTCGGGACGGTGCTCATCCGCAGCCACGGCGTCCCGCCCGAGGTTTTTGAAAAACTGCGGGACCGGGGGTTCGAGGTCGTGGACGCCACCTGCCCCCTGGTCCAGCGGGCGCAGAAACTGGCCCAAGGGCTCGCCGCCGAGGGGTACCGGGTGGTGGTAATCGGCGAGCCGGAGCACCCCGAGGTCGCCGCGCTGGTCGCCTGGGCCGACTCGGGCCGCCGCGAGGGGGCCGAGGGGGCCGTGGTGGTCCAGTCCGCCGCCGACGTCGCCCGGCTGAAGCACGGGCAGAGAATAGGCGTCGTGGCCCAGACCACGCAACTCGAGGAGGATTACGTCCGGCTCGTGGGCGAGCTGTTGAAAATCACGAACGAGCTGAAGGCCCACAACACCATCTGCGACGCCACCGCCCGGCGCCAGGCCGCCATGCTGGAGCTGCTGGACACGGTGGACGGAATGGTCGTCATCGGCGGCCGCAACTCGGCCAACACCACCCGCCTCTTCGAGCGCTGCCGCGAGCGGGGAGGCAGGGCGTGGCACATCGAGACGGCGGATGAGCTCGAGCCGGCGTGGTTCGCCGGGATGTCGCGGGTCGGGGTCACCGCGGGCGCCAGCACCCCGGACTGGATAATCGAGGAGGTCGTCGAGCGCCTGCGGGGATTTTAATTAAACCGGCGGGGATGGGTATCTGCGGCCGAAGGCAAATCCCCGCCCTACAGTAATTGAACTATATAGGGGCGACCGTCCACGGTCGCCCGCAGTCTCCCTCTCCCCGTGGGAGCGGCGCGCCAACGGACCGGGTGAGGCTACCTCGATGAACGGGCCGACCTGAAGGTCGGCCCCTACATCATCGCAGCGTGGATTGGGATTGCAGCGGTCCCCTCTCCCTTCCAGGGAGAGGGTTAGGGTGAGGGTAGGGGTATAGTAAAACGGCGGGGTTGGGAAACCCCGCCCTACGCACATTACGAACAACTCCGCGCCTTGGGGCTCCGGCCCAGGAGCTACGAGGGACGGGCCTCACTCAGGTACTCGCTGATGTCGCGGACGCGGACATCGGCCCCGGCGGCCTCGGCGGCCTCGGTGAGGTTGAACAGGCAGATGGGGCACATGACGGCCACCTCCGACCCGCAGGCCGCCAACTGTCCGATTCGCTCCCGGGCGACCTCCCCGGACCGCGACGGGAAGAGGGATTCGATGGGCCCGCCGCAGCACAGGGTGATGGTGCGGGAATAATCCGGCTCGAGCACCTCGACGCCGGCGGCCCTCAACAGCTCCCGGGGCTGTTCGATTACGTCCTCGTACCGCGCGTAGACGCAGGAGTCGTGAACGACGACCGTTCCACCCGACGAGCCGTTCGTTTTAATCCCGCGCCGGGCGAGGACCTCGAGATAGCTCTCGGCCTCGATGTCGAAGCCCTCGACGAACTTCGGATACACGTCGCGGAACATGTTCAGCGTGTGGGGGTCCACGGTGATGACCCGCCGGACGCCGCGGCGCTTGAGTGAATCGTGGACGCGCCGGGCGTGGCGCCGGAAGGCTTCCATCATGCCGTTGTCGTAGACGAGCGCCCCGGAGTAGAGCTCCTCGTCGGCGAGGTAGCCGAACTCCGCCCCCGATTCCAGCAGGAGCTCCGCAATCGTGCGCAACCGCTCGTCGTAGGCCCGGCGGAGCTCGGGGCGGCCGCGGGCGATGAAGAAGGACAGGTTGACGACCTTATTGGCCACCCGCCCCAGGCCCATGAGGTGGCGGAGCCAGGAGGTTTCGAACCGGCCCATCAAGTTCGCCAGGGCCACGATGGACGGCATGAGCTGGTACATCAGGCCGGTGTAGAGCACCGTCTCGCCGCCCCGGGGAAGCTCCAGCCCCTCCGCCCAACCGGTCATCTTCCGCCTCGACAGCGGAATGACGCTCCCCCGCAGGCGGAGGTTGTCCACCAAAATACCGATTATCGCACCCGTGGGCAGCGCCATGGTCAGTTCCTCGTGAGCTTGAAGACCTTCCGGTTGAGATAGGCGCGCAGGGCCTTGACGTTCTCGGTGATGCGGACCTCGGCCGGGCAGTTCGCCTCGCACATCCGGCACAGCAGGCAGCTGAAGACGGTCTCGGCGTTCTCCCGCACCTTGGATTCGAGCCCGACGACGACGTAGCGGAAAATCGCACGGGGTAACAGCCCCAGGCCGACGGGACACACCGCGGTGCAGACGCCGCAGTTCATGCAGTCCCCGGCGTTGAAGTCGGCCGACCGGACCTCTTCGATGAACTCCGCGCTGACTCTTGCCATGCCGCCCTCTCGCTTTCAACCGCAGAAATTCTCGGTAACCGCCCCGCGGCCCGACCACACCAAAATCTCGATGGAGAGCTACTCCCCGCTCTCCGGCTTGACCTTCACCCGATACCGGTAGTAACCGTCCTGGCCAGCTTTTCCGGTCTCCTCGACGAGCTTGTAGCTCCACATCGCCATCACCCAGCGGACCACCTCGTGGGTGGGATAGCCCAGTTTTTCCGCGATTTCGGGGATGGTGAGCGGCTCCGCCGAAAGCAGCTCGAGGATGCGGTCTCGAATCGCCATCTCGTCGCGCATGACCTCGGCGGGATTGCGCGTGATGCGGTCGCTCATCCGACGACCTCCCGGGCCAGGGCCTCGATGGACGCCCGAATCTGCCGGTCGGTGAAGCCCTCGATGTCGATGGCGCCCTCGGGGCAGACGGGCACGCAGGGACCGCCGCCTTTGCACAGCGCCGCGACGATGTGGGCCACCTCGCGGCCCTCACAGGTGACCCGCTCGATGGCGTCGTAGGGGCACACCTCGGCGCATTTGCCGCACCACGTGCACTTCTCGGCGTCCACCACCGCCACCAGCGGCTGGAGGTCCACGTAGCCCTTCATCAACAGGCCGCCGGCCTTGGACACCGCCGCCAGGGAGGAGGCGGTGCTCTCCGGCAGGTTCTTCGGTCCCTGGGCGGTCCCCGCGATGAAGACGCCGTCCACCAGCGTTTCCACCGGGCGCAGCTTGGGGTGAATTTCGTTGAAGAATCCCTCGCGGCCCACGGGGAGCTTGAGGGCGTTCACCAGCCCGTCGTTGGCGCGCGGAACCATTCCGGTGACCAGCACCACCATGTCGGCGGTGATTTCCAACTCCTCGCCCCCGGTGAGTTGGTCGCGGACCTTCACCCGCAGCCTTCCGCCGTCGGGCTCCACCGTCGGCGGCTCCGCGTCGTCGTAGCGGAGGAAGACGACCCCCTGCCGCCGGGCCTCCTCGTACAGAGTCTCGTATTTACCATAAGTGCGCATGTCGCGGAAGAGGTGGTAGCGGCGGATTCCGGGCTTCCGCCCGCCCAGCTTCAGCGAGGTGTGGACCGCCGCGGTGCAGCAGTAGCGCGAGCAGTAGGTGTGGGGGTTCGGCAGTTCCTCGGTGGCCTTCTGCCGGCTGCCGACACAGTGGATGAAGACGACGTCCCCGGCGGTAACCTCCGCCGCCGGGTCGGCCAGCCGCTCCTCCAGCTCCGGCAGGGTGACCACCCCGGGCGAGCCGTACCCGAACTCGCCGTCGCGGGGCGGGTAGGGGTCGAAGCCGGTCGTCACGATAACGGCCCCGACGTTCAGGGTCAACGTCTCCCCGCCGGCGCGCACCTTGACCGTGAAATCCCCCAGGGTGCCGCCCTTCTCGACGAGCTCGGCATCGGTGAAGAGGGTCACATTCTCCCGCTTTTTCACTCCGTCCACCAGCTCGTCGATGAGCTCGCGGCCGTCCCGGTCGTTGGGGGACATGGCCCCCCAATGGGCGGTCCAGCCCCCCGGCTCCCGCTCGCGCTCGACGAGGAACACCTCAAGCCCCAGGTCGGACAGGAGCGTCGCCGCGCGCAGACCCGCCACCCCGGCCCCGACAACCAGCACCCGGGGCCGCGTTTCGATGCGCAGGGGCTCCAGGGGCCGGCTGTAGAGGGTGTGGACGATTCCGGCGCGGACCAGCCGGATGCCCTTTTCCGTGGCCGCCTCGCGGTCGCCGCGGTGGACCCAGGAGTCCTGCTCCCGCAGGTTGACCTGGGTGTAGCAGTAGGGGTTGAGCCCCGCGCGCCGGGCCATGGCCTGAAACGTGTAGGTGTGGAGCTTGGGCGAGCAGGAGGCGATGACCAGGCCGTCGAGCTTCTCGTTCTGGATGTCCTCGATGATTTCCTGCTGGGCGGCGTCGGAGCAGGTGAACATGTGGGTCCGGGCGACCGCGACCCCGGGCTCGCTCGCCACGGCCTCGCGCACCCTCTCCACGTCCACATAGTCGGAGATGTTGCCGCCGCAGTAGCAGACGTAAACGCCGATTCTTCTCTCTTTACGGCTCATCGCTTCTTCCGCAGGTGTTCCACGTGGGCGGCGGCCAGGGCCGATGCCGCGCCGGCATGGAGAATGCTGTCGGGTATGTCGCGCGGCGTCGAAGCGGCGCCGGCCACGTACACGCCTTCGACGCTCGTCCGGCCGGGCTCCAGCTCCGCCTCCACCTCTCGGACGAAGGCGTAGTCGTCCGCCTCCAGGCTCCCCTCCTTGAAGAGGGTCAGCGCCTCGGGATTGGGCAGGAGTCCCACCGAGAGAACGACGAGGTCGTGCTCCGCCGTTTTCGTGCCCCCGGCACCGGTGGTGAAGTCCTCGTAGAAGAGCTTCAGGTTCCCCTCGTCCAGGGGCTCTATGCGGCCCACCTTGCCCTTGACGAAGTACACCCCCATCCCTCGCGCCTGCTCGTAGAATTCGTCGTAGCCTTTGCCGAAGGCGCGGATGTCTATGTAGTAGATGGTGATGTCGGCCAGGGGGAGGGCCCCCATGATGAGCTGGGCCTGCTTGAGCGAGTACATGCAGCAGACGCGGGAGCACAGCGGCGTTCCCTCCTGGCGGTCCCGCGAGCCGGTGCACATCACGAAGGCGATGTTGTCGGGCTGCTTGCCGTCGGAGGGACGGACCACGTGGTTGAAGGGCCGGGTGGGCGACAGCAGGCGGTCCATCTGCATGGCGGTGATGACGTTCGGATGTTTCCCGAAGCCGTAGGTGAGCTTGCGGTGGGGGTCGTAGAGGTCGAAACCGGTGGAGACGATGACCGAGCCCACCTCGAGGGTCTCCAGCCTCCCCGGGCGGGAGAGGTCCACGGCGTCGGCCGGGCAGGCGTTGACGCACTCCCGGCACTCGCTGCAGCCGCCGCAGTCCAGGCAGCGGTTGGCGCTGTACCGGGCCTCGTCCTCGGTGAAGGTTTTCTGGAATTCCTCGAAGGTTTTGACCCGCTCGGCGGTGCTCAGCTCGGGGTCGGGAACCGGGTCCCGCCGCGACACCCCCGCCGTGCGGCGCAGCACCACGGAGCTTTCCACCACCGGCAGCCGGGTGTCGAAGGGCACGTCCAGGGACTCCCCGCGCAGGTAGCGGGCGATGTAGAAGGCCGCTCTCCGGCCCTGCCCCATCGCCTCGTTTATCATGGAAGGGCCGTTGACCGCATCGCCGCCGGCGAAGATATAGGGCTCGCCCGTCTGCAGGGTGCGGCGGTTCACCCGGACCGTCTTGTCGGGATTCAGGACCAGTTCCCCGGCGAAGGGCGTCGTGTTGGGGGAGAGCCCGACGGAGAGGACCGCGAGCACCGCCATGTCGATGGGAATCACTGTCTTTTGGTTTTCGTCGGTAGTGTAGCCGGCCACGCCCCCCCGGGGGTTGAACTGGATGGAATCCACCTTCAGGCATTCCAGCCCCAGGCCGCCTTTTTCCAGGGTGACGACACGGTTAATCGCCGTGGACGGGTAGACCTTGACGCCGTCGGCTTCCGCCTCGCTGACCTCCCAGGCGTGGGCCGGCATCCTCCCGCGGGGTTCCAGGCAGACCGTGGACACCTGAACCGCCCCGAGGCGCAGCGCCGTCCGGGCCACGTCCATCGCCACGTTTCCGCCGCCGACGACGACGACCTGGCGCCCCACCTCCGGCCGCTCGCCGGAGGCCGCCTGACGCAGGAAGCTCATGCAGTCCAGGACGTTGACGAACTCCTCCCCCTCGATGCCTATCATGTTCGGCGTGCCGGCGCCCACGGCCACGAACACGGCGTCGTACCCCTTTTTCTTCAACGACGCAGGGGAATCCACGCGATGGCCGGTCTTGATTTCCACGCCGAGGGCGGTGATGTTCTTGATGTCCCGGTCCAGGACCTCCTTGGACAGCCGGTAGGTCGGGATGGCGTAACGGAGCATGCCGCCGGTCTGTTCCTCGGCCTCGAAGATGGTGACGCGGTAGCCCGCCCGGGCCAGGTGGTACGCCGCGGTGAGCCCGGCCGGGCCGGAACCGATGACCGCCACCTTCTCTTTCTGCATCTCCTCCGGCGGTCCGTACTCCGGCTCCGGGTGGGCGGCGTAGTAACGGTCCACCATGAAGCGCTTGATGGCCCGGATGGGAACCGGGCCCTCATACCCGCCGCGGGAGCACGCCGTCTCGCAGGGCGAGTAGCAGGCGCGCGACAGGCTACCCGGCAGCGGGGCGTCCTCCATGTGCAGATGGAAAGCCTCGTCGTATCTCCCGGCGCGGACCAACGAGACGTAACCGTGCGCCTTGACCCCCGCGGGGCAGGTATAGGTGCAGGGCGACAATCCGCGGCGGTCTATGACGGCCTTCTTCGGCACCGCCTGGGGGTAGGGGATGTACGCCGCCCGCCGTGTCGCCAGGCCGAAGTTGAACTCGTCCGGGATGGAAACCGTGCAGGCCGCCGCGCACTCTCCGCAGCCGGTGCAGGCGTCCTGGTCCACGAAGGTGGACTTGTGGTACAGGCGGGCCAGGAAGCGGCCGTCGCCGGAGGGGACGATTTCCTCGACCCGGCTGTACGTGGCCAGGGTGACGTTGGGGTGGTGCGCCGTGGCGGCCATCTTGGGCGTGGAAATGCAGCTGGCGCAGTCCAGGGTGGGGAAGACCTTGCTCAACAGGACCATCTTCCCGCCGATGCTGGACTCCTTCTCCACCACCAGCACCTTGTACCCCATATCCCCCAGGGTGAGGGCGGATTCCATCCCCGCAATTCCCGCGCCGACTATCAGGATGTCGTAATCCATCGGATTCCCTATACGCTTTCCAGGGCGTTCAGGACCTTGGCGAAATTCTCGATGTGCGAAACGAAGGACTCGGCGCAGACGCTGCAGATGGCCGCCATCTTCAGGCGCCGGGGGTCGTACCCCTTCTTCTTTAAAAGCTCCTGAGCCGTGGAGAAGACGTTGGCCGTGCGGTTGGTGCAGTCGGTGACGAAGGTGCAGTCCGTTCCGTCGGCGGCGATGAAAACGCCGTCGAAACCGGTCTCGACGGCGTAAATCACCCAATCCGGCCGGATGCCGCTGGAGCAGGGGACGTTCAGCACCGTTACCTCGGCGGGGTAGTGCATGTGGGAGCCGCCCGCCAGGTCTATTCCCGGGTCGGAGATGTTGACGGTGGAGAAGACCAGAATCCGCGGTCCGGCGCCTTTGTCGGCTTCCGCGGTCACTACTTACCCCGACGGACGTAGATGCGCCAGAAACCGCCATCCTCGATGGTCCCCAGGTACTCGTGACCGACCTTTTTCGCCCAGAGCGGGAGGTCATTGTTGGTGCTCTCGTCGGACGAAAGAACCTCCATCACGCCCCCCATGGGCACCGAGGGGATGGCCCGCTTGGCTTCCAACAAGGGTCCGGGGCACGCGGTCCCGCGCGCGTCGACCTCTTTATCCACTTTCAGGTTTTTAAGCTCGCCGGCATCCATGAAAACTCCTTGCCGAATGGGCGGTGCGAGTTAGAACGTGAGTACGACGTCCGCTTCCTCGGCATCGCTGACGAAGGTCGCCACGCCGCCGAACTCGACGCCGGGGATGAAATCGTCCTTGGTGACGCCGACGATGGGGAAGGCCGCCGAGCAGGCGATGAACTTGGCCCCGCCGTCCTGCAATACCTTGATGAACTCGGGGAGCGTCTTGGGCGCGCCCGAGAGCTTGATTTTCTCCGCTCCGCCCTTCTTGATGATGTTCAGGCCGCTCATGGTGAAGAACAGGGTCAGTTCCATCTCCACGGCCAGGGCGCCCGAGCCCAGCATGAACGGGGGGAACGCTTTCTGGGGGTCGTCGGACCCGCAAAAAACCAGCATCTTAGCCACTTACTCCTCCTTGAGTTGACGGCGTACGACAAAGGACCACGTGATTGCGCACGTACCCGAACTGAAAATAAACCCGGTGTATTAAGGGGAACGGAATTTGGTAAGGCTAACGAAATTTTATCTCGTCAGCGCGTTTATTTTACCATTCTCATATTCTGATGTAAAGTAATGCCAGCCCTGAAACGAGATTTTTTTCACAGAAGCCCATCCATCGCGCGAATTCCCCCCCCCACATTGGATGGTGCCGGCCTTGCCCCCTCTCTCCCTTTCAGGGAGAGGCTCGCCTACGGGCTAGGGTGGGGTTCGGGGTATGCACGTTGAAGCGGCGGGGAAAGGATTTGCTTCGCATAGCTCGATTCCCCGTCCTACGGCAATTGACCGGCGGAGGGGCGCAGGGGACTTGCACACCGCTTCACATCGCGCAGCCTGGAGGGTGGAAAGCGGCGCCGGATGCCGTGTAACGGTTTTGCATTTTCATGCATGATATGTTAAAATATAATTTTCAATGACTTACACCTTTTCCGGAAAGGAACGGCATGGCCGACAGGAAGGGCGTTATCTTCACCCGCCGGGCGTCGGGACTGGTCCGCGAGCTGTCCTGGTTCGACGTCTTCATCTTTGTCGTCGCCGGGCCGGCGGCCTCGGGGGTCGTCTTCTACTCCGTCTCCACGGCGGCCGACTTCCCGGCGGCCAACATCCCCATCGCTTTCATCATCGGCCTGGCCATCTTCTTCCCCATCACCCTGTTGGTAGCCTTCAACTCGGCGACCATGCCGCGCTCGGGCGGGCTCTACATCACCGTGAGCCGCGTCCTCGGCCCCACGACCGGCTTCCTATCCGCCTGGCTGTTGTTCATCGGCTACGGCATCTCCTCGGGCGTGCTGGGGTTCATCTTCGTGGGCCTGCTGGGCTCGGCCTTCTCCACGGCGGCGCTTTCGTCGGGAATCGGCTGGCTGGCCCGGCTCGGCGCCGCCATGCAGACCCCGCTCTGGCAGACGGTGGGCGGCGTGCTGTGGGTGGCCCTCTTCTGGTGGATAGCCTACACCGGCATCCGCAAGGTGAAGAACATCATGCGGGTGGCGTTCTTCATCCCGCTCGTCGGCACGGTGGTGGCCGTGGTTTGGTTCTTCACCGCCGGGGGAATCGAGAGCGTCGCCGGGGCGTTCAACGCCACCTGGGGCGAGGGCGCCTTCCAGGCCATCCAGGCCAAGGCCGCGGCACTCGGCTGGAATCCGCCCGAAGGCTTCTCCGCCGCCAGCACATTCCGTAGCCTGGTGGTCGTGGTCTGGGCCTACGCCAGCATCACCATCATCAACTACGCCGGCGGCGAGGTGAAAACGCCCAAGAAAAGCATGCTCCGGGGTTTCACCTTCGGCACCCTCTTCGTGGGCCTCTTCTACGTGGTCATCGTGCTCGCGGCCTACAGCTCCTTCGGCGATTTCATCGGCAGCTACGACTTCCTCTACGACAACCACCCCGCAGTGCTCACCGGCATCATGGGCGACGCCGTCCAGCCCTCGGTGCCCTTCTACTTCATGAGCCTGGTGCCCAACGTCTGGCTGGGACTCGTCGTCGCGGTGAGCATCATGATTTGGTTCGCCAACTCCATCCTGCCCGGTTTCCTGGCCAACTCGCGCCTGGCCTTTGCCTTGAGCATGGACAAGAGCTTCCCCAAGGCGCTCTCCAAGGTCAACCGGCGCACGGGGTCGCCGACCAACGCCGTGCATTTCAACGCCTTCTTCTGCCTGGCCGGGGTCTTCCTGATGCTCCTGGAGGTGAAGGTCATCCTCTCTATTCTCACGCTGACCACCTTCTTCATCTTCTGGACCTTCGGCCTGTCCACGATGCTCCTGCCCTACCACAAGCCGCACATCTACGAGCGCTCTCCGGTGAAGCGCGAGCTCTTCGGCATACCGGTGCTGTCCATCCTGGGCGGCTTCACATTCATCGCGGGCTGGTTCTTCATCTACCTGGCCCTGCGCAACTTCGACCCGCTGGTCATGTTCTGTTTCATCGGGGTCATGGTGGCCGGCCTGGTGATGTACCTCGTTCAGCAGGCCAAGAACAAACGGGAGGGCGTGGACGTGAACAAAATCTACTCGGAGATTCCCCCCGAGTAGGCGCCGCTCCGCCCGCAACCGTTACGAACAGGGGCGGGACCCGGTACCCGCCCCTTCGACAGAGGTGAACCGACCGCATGTCCCGTGTCTTCTTCTCCGTGGACGTCCACGGCGCCGAGAGCGTCTGGCGCAAGTGGCTGCGCGTGCCCGAGCTCTACGACGCCGACGCGCTGCTGTTGTGCGGCGACCTGACCGGCAAGGCGCTGGTGCCCATCATCGAGCAGCCCGACGGAACCTTCGACGCCTTTTACTTCGGCAAGAACTGGAACCTGGCGGCCGGCTCGGAAACCGACGAGATGGAGCGCCGCATCAACGACGCCGGCGCCTACACCCTGCGGTGCACCGCCGACGAGGTGGCCGAGCTCCAGGAGGACCCGACCCGCGTCGAGGGGATTCACACGGGGAAAATCCTCGACCGGATGGAGCGTTGGCTGGAGATGCTGGTCGAGAAAATAGACCTCGGCCGGGTGGACGTCATCGTCATGCCGGGCAACGACGACGACTTCGGCGTGGACGAGGTGATAAAATCCTTCGGCGACCGGGGGGTCGTGTGGTGCCTGGACGGGCCGGTGGACCTGCTGGGCATCCCCATGGTCAGCCTGGACTACGTCAACCCCACTCCCTGGGACACGCCGCGGGAGGATTCCGAGCGCGGCCTGGCCAAGCGCATCGACCGGCTGGTGAAGAAGCTCGACGACCCGTCGCGCTCCATCTTCAACTTCCACGCGCCGCCCAAGGACACGATGCTGGACCTCGCCCCGGAGCTGGACGCCAGCCGCAAGCCGGTCACCGTGGCCGGGCAGGTCAACTTCGTCCACGTAGGCTCGGCGGCCGTTTACGAGGCCATCGAGAGGCACCAGCCGCTCCTGGGATTACACGGGCATATCCACGAGTCCTACGGCCACGATAAAATAGGGAAAACGCCGGTGGTCAATCCGGGGAGCGAGTACGGCGAGGGCATCCTGCGGGGGTACATCATCGAAATCGAGGGCGGGACCGTGACGAACCACTGGAAGGTGGAGGGATAGCGAATGGAGAACGGATTCTCCAGACGTGGAGAACGGATTCTCTAATCCGTTCGGCGCGGGTTGGAGAACCCGCGCTCCACGGGAGGAATTGATTTAATTCACTGGCGTGGAGAACGGATTCTCCAGACGTGGAGAACGGACTCTCCAGTCCGTTTGTCGCGGGTTGGAGAACCCGCGCTCCACGGGTGGAATTGATTTAATTCACTGGCGTGGAGAACGGACTCTCTAATCCGTTTGTCGCGGGTTGGAGAACCCGCGCTCCACACGAAAAGGAGGCTCGCGTCGTTACACAACACCCCATCCCCTTCGTCCCCGAGGGCGCCGAGCTGACCGGGGATGTCCTGGCCGAGCAGGAGCGGCGGTTCATGGAGCTCCTGGAGGAGCTTACCGCCGCGGCACAGAGGCACGGCGCGGTGATGCGGGTCATCGGCTCCCTGGCCTTCCGCATCAAGTGCCCGGACTACAGGCGCGTTTTCTACGCCAACCGGCGCTACCTGACCGACGTGGACTTCGTGGCCTACTCGAAGCAGGTGGACCGGGTGCAGGACGCCTTCTGGGAGCTGGGCTGGGAGGAGAACCAGACGGTGCTGCGCCTCTTCGGGAACAAGCGTCGCATCTTCTACCATCCCACCGAGCCGGTGCACTCCGACGTCTTCCTGGACAGGCTGCGCTTCTGCCACGAAATCGACTTCCGGGGGCGGCTGGAGCTGGACTCGCCCACCATCACCCCGGCCGACCTCCTGCTGGAGAAGCTGCAGATTGTCGAAATCAACGAGAAGGACCTGGTGGACGTGCTGGTGCTTTTATCCCAGCACGAGGTGACCGACGGGGCCGGCGCGGTGGACGGCGCCCGTCTGGCGAAGCTGTGCGCCGGGAACTGGGGCTGGTGGCGCACGGCGACGATGAACCTGGATAAGCTGAAAAATTTCAGCGAGCAGTACCTGGAGCCCGCCGAGCGGCCGAGGGTCCGGCAGCGTCTGAACAGGCTGCGGGAGCTCATCGACGGGCGGCCGAAGGGCCTGGGGTGGCGCGTAAGGAGCATCTTCGGCGACCGCCTCCGCTGGTACGACGAGGTGGAGGAGGTCGAGCGGGGATGAACCGCTAATAAAAGGAAGGCGATGAACGGTTACGAAGATTCCACCCTGAACGACCTGGTCGGGGCGCTGGTCGCCGACCCGGTGTGGAGCCCCGAGCGCTCCAACGCATCCCCGGCGCGCATCCGGGAGGCGCTGGGTCTGGTGTGCAAGGACGAGGCCGAAGCCGGGCGCGTTTATACTAAGTGTACCCAGGCGACCGGACCCGTGCCCGACGAGAACGCGCCGCTCTCCGACGCCGCGGGCCTGCGGGCGGCGGCGGCCCTGGTCGAGGAGCTGGACGAAACCCGGCTGGAGCGGGTCGCCGAGCTTCTCCGGCTATCGGAAATAGCCACCGACGAGGTCATCCGCCTGCACCGCGCGTACAAGATTCCGGTCTCCCACCTGGAGGACGACCTGCTGCCGACCCGGGGCGAGGGGGCGCTGGTCTGGGACTCCCGGGGCCGGGAGTACGTGGACCTGGACGCCAACTACAGCGCGACCAACCTGGGCAACGCCAACGAGGCCGTCGCCCGGGGGCTCTACAATCAGGCCGGCCTTTTAATCTCGCAGAAGGAAGACCGCATAGGCGTGGCCCGGGCCCGCTTCCTGCGGGAAATCATGCCGATGATGCCCGGCGACCTCCACCACTTCTACTGGCAGAACTCGGGCGGCGAGGCGGTGGACAAGGCCCTGAAAATCGCCAAGGCCTACACCGGCCAGCGCGGCGTGGTGGCCTTTACGGGGGGATTCCACGGCCGGACCCACGGCGCCGTGGCCGTCACCCACAACGAGGCCTACCGCCGGCCCTTCGGCCTCCACGAGGAGGACTGGGTCCACTTCGCCGAGTGGGGGGACCTGGCGGCCGTGGAAAGGCTGCTCGACGCGGGGAAGGCCCGCATCGTCATCCTGGAGCTGGTTCAGGGCGAGGAGGCCGGCATCCGCCCGGCGACCCCGGAGTTCGCCCGGGGCCTGCGCGAGCTCTGCGACGCGCGCGACGCGGTGTTAATCGCCGACGAGGTGCAGACCGGCTTCGCCCGTGTGGCCGCCGGAGAGGGCCAGTGGTTCGCCTCCCACCGCTACGGCATCGTCCCCGACATCATCACCATCGGCAAGTCCTTCGGCGGCGGCTACCCCGTCACCGCCGTGGTGACCGGCGGGGAAATCGCCGAGGCGATGAAGCCCGGATACGACGGCTCCACCTTCGGCGGCAACCCCATGGCCATGACCGCCGCGTTAATCGCCACCCGGCAGATGCGCAGCCTGAACCTGCCCGCACGCGTGGTGGAACTCTCCGCCCGGTTCAGGGACGGGTTGGAATCGATAAGGAAAAAACACGACGTCGTCGGTGAAATCCGCGTCGTGGGGCTGATGCTCGGCATTGACCTGGACAGCCACGAACGGGTGGCCGAGGTCCAGAGGCGGATGCAGGGGCACGGCGCCCACTCCTCCCTCTCCACCGGGAGGACCATGCGCTGGCTGCCGCCGCTGGTAATCACCGAGGAGCAGGTGGAAACGGTCCTGGCGGCCTTCGACAAGGCGCTGGGGGAAATCGAGAGATAGCGGTCCCGTAACCCGCCGGCCCGGCCTCCTTCGAAGCCGACGCCCCGGGATTCGCATCGGTAACTGGCAATACAGAAGCGGGCTTGAGACCCGTCACCTCGCATGGCCGAAAACCACGACCAGCTCATCCGACTGCGCCGGGCGCTCCACCGCCGGCCCGAGCTCTCCGGGGAAGAGGTGGAGACCGCCCGTACCGTCGCCGAGGCCCTGAAACGATTCATGCCGACGCGGGTGATAACCGGGCTCGGCGGCCACGGCCTGGCCGGTGTTTTCGATTCCGGTCGAGAGGGGCCGACTGTGATGCTGCGCGCCGAGCTGGACGCTCTGCCCATCGCGGAGACCGCCGACCTCGATTACCGGAGCCGGATTCCGGGCGTGGGCCACATGTGCGGTCACGACGGCCACGCGGCCATCCTGGTCGGGGTGGCGGCGAGGCTGCCGGAGATGCTGCCCCGACTAACGGGCCGGGTCGTTCTGCTCTTTCAGCCCGCCGAGGAAACGGCCCGGGGGGCCGAGGCGGTCCTGGCCGACGAGAAGTTCACCGAGCTCAAGCCGGATTACGTCTTCGGCCTGCACAACCTGCCCGGCTTCCCCGAGGGCTCGGTAATCGTGCGCCAGGGTATATTCGCCGCGGCTTCCCGAGGCTTCATCGTCCGGCTCACGGGCCGCACCTCTCACGCCGGAGAGCCGCAGCACGGGATATCACCGGTCCTGGCCATGACCTCGCTCATCCACGCGCTCATGGACCTGCCCCGCCGGTACGCCTCCCCAGGGCGCGGGGCGCTGGTGACCGTCATCCACGCCAGGCTCGGTGAAATAGCCTTCGGCACCTCCCCCGGCTACGCCGAGGTGATGGCCACCCTCCGCTCCCACAGTGACGAGGAGCTTGGGACCATGGCCCGCCGCGCCGAGGAGCTGGCCGGGGAAATCGCCCGGACCCACGGCCTGGGGTGCGGGACCGAGTGGGTGGAGGAATTCCCGGCCCTGGTCAACGACGACGGCTGCGTGGGCGTCGTCGAGCGGGCGGCACAAAAAATGGGAGCAGAGATAATCCGCCCCGCCTCCCCCTTCCCCTGGACCGAGGATTTTTCGTATTTCCTCGGAAAAATCCCGGGCGCCTTCTTCGGCCTGGGGGCGGGCGAGGACCATCCACAGCTCCACAGCCCCGGCTACGACTTCCCCGACGGGATAATTCCCCGGGGCGTGGAGATGTTCGCCGGAATCCTCACCGGCGTCCTCAGGGGGGATAAACCGTGAAAAGCACGTCGTACATCGAGCTCGACCGCGGTGCCCTCCGCAAGAACGTCAAATACCTGCAAAAGCGAATCGAACCGGCCCGCTTCTGCTCGGTCGTCAAGGGCGATGCCTACGGTCACGGTATCGAGGAATTCCTGCCCCTCGTCGAGGAGTGCGGGGTGGACTTCTTCGCCGTGGCCGACGCCTGCGAGGCCGAGAGGGTTCTAAAGGTGAAGCGGCCCGGAAGCCACGTGATGATAATGGCCATGCTCGACGACCACCACCTGGAGTGGGCCGTCGAGAACGACATTTCCTTCTTCGTCTTCGACATGGACCGCCTCCGGGGCGCGGTCCGGGCGGCGAAGAGTGTGGGCCGACCGGGGCGCGTCCACCTCGAGGTCGAGACCGGCCTGAACCGCACGGGATTCGAAGAGTACGAGCTGGAGGAGGTGGCCGACCTCGTCGGGAGGAATCCCGACACCGTCCGGGTGGACGGCCTCTGCACCCACTACGCCGGCGCCGAGAACGTGGCCAATTACCGGCGGATAATCGACCAGTACGGCCTGTTCAAGAAGAGGGTCAAGTGGTTTGCCGACCGCGGCATCCGGCCCGAATACCGCCACACCGCCTGCTCGGCCGCCGCACTCACCTACCCCCAGACCATCATGGACATGGTCCGCTTCGGCATCGCCCAGTACGGATTCTGGCCCAGTAAAGAGACCCGGATGTACAACCTCCTCTCCGACGACACGACCTTCAAGGTGGACCCGCTGCACCAGGTGCTGTCGTGGAAGAGCCGGGTGATGGCCGTCAAGTCGGTGGGCCGGGGGAAGTTCGTGGGGTACGGCACCTCCTTTATGACTTCCAACGATATGAAGCTGGCGGTCATCCCCGTGGGGTACTTCCACGGCTTCAGCCGGAGCCTGAGCAACCTCGGCCACGTGCTCATCGGGGGTTGCAAGTGCCGGGTGGTGGGGGTGGTGAACATGAGTATGTTCATGGTGAACGTGACCCATGTTCCCGGGGTGAAGAGGGGGGACGAGGTGGTACTCATCGGAAAGCAGGGCCACCAGCATATATCCGTCGCCTCCTTTTCCGAGATGTCCAGCTACGTGAACTACGAGCTGTTGACCCAACTGCCGTCCGATATACCCCGTCTCGTGGTCGGCTAGTCCCCCCAAAAATTTCCCTCTTCCGGAGAGCATCGCGCCGACGGGATTAAAGGTGAGGGCTACCTTCTGTCCCCTCCCCCCTTTGGGGGGAAGCGCGCTTACGGGCCGGGGTGAGGGCTACCTTCTGTCCCCTCCCCCCTTTGGGGGGAGGGTTG
>CAYTCV010000013.1:19618-35950 GCA_964436465.1 uncultured bacterium | reverse complement strand
TCGGCCATGAATTCCTCCCCCGGCGTCCCGGCCCCGTCGGCCAGGACCGGCGCGAAAATCGTCAGTAAAAGAAAAGCCGGTATTACGCGCATCCATCCCCCCGGACAACCGTCATTCGGGGAAGAGTGCGAGGCGCAGGTTCAGGCGGTCCTTGAGCTCGGTCGGTAATTCGTGGTACTTCTCGGTAAGGATGTCCACGAGCTGGCGGCCGTTGATGAGGCCGATACGTTTATAGCCCTCCCGCGTGGCCTCCTCCCAACTTTTTTTCACGTAACCGGCGGTGGTGATGAAGCAGGCCTGGGAGTTCTGCGGCACGGCGCCGCGGAAATCGCGTATCTGTTTGGCGTTGATGCGTGAATCGCGCTTGTAGCGCTTGCACTGGACCATCAGCTCGACCCGGGCCATGCCGTAGACGTCCAGGGTCCCCACGGCATCGATACCCCCGTCGCCGGTGCGTCCCACGTGCTGGGCCTCGAAACCCAGGGTGGACAGAAGCGCGGTGACCAGAATCTCGAAGTCCTCGGGGTCGAGCTCCAGGATTCGGTCCAGCACCGCCTCGTAGAGCCCGTCCAGCGTTTGAACTTCGCTCGGCTTCTCCGCCCCTAATAGAGTGGCTTTATCCGGGTCCTTAAGAATTTCGCGTAATTTTATCGGCTCAACTTCGTCCAAGACGGTGTAGATAGTTGAACCTGTGCGGAGGGTGTTCTGCATGGGAACCGGGAGGGTGGAGCGCAATAGAACTAGCCCTTCCCATGCTACCTTCCGGCGGTGAGGCATGACGCATTTTGGATCTTTATCTTCAAAATAATAATCACTTGAAATTACACCCACACGGAGCCGCTCAGTCTCCCGTTCCGGTGTCAGAACCAAGTCTCCTCTCTGAATTTCAACGGCGAATCGCCAGAGCTGGCCAATGTTATTAGCAACCAAGTAAATGCTCATCTCCGGGTGGGCAGCAGCGAAGTCACGTCGCAGAACTTCCTTGTCTTCCGCCTCGATGTACGGAGTCAGGTCGGGCGAATCGAAGCCGATGGCCGCGTAGCCGCCCTTAATGAAGGCCTCGGTGAATTCACCGCCCTCGGCACGTATACAGTACAGCCTCGGCATGACTACTCCTTCGACGATTCCCCGCCCGGTTCGCGGCAGTCGGGCGCCAGGCCCTTCGAGATGCACCACAGCCGGTCCAGCTCACCCTCGGGCAGCGGCGTCGCCCCGCCCAAAGACAGCGCCAGCCACGCGATTCTCGCGTAGTGCTCCACCGTCTCCAGGCGGTGGTAGGCCTGGGTCAGGTCCGCGCCCAGGGTCAGGACGCCGTGGTTGGCCAGGAGGAAGGCGTCGGCCCCGCCGAGATGCTCCTCGATGGAGCGGGCCAGCTCCTCGGTGGAGGGCGTGGCGTAGGGGGTGAGCGGAATCCCGCCGCCCACGGCGAGGATGATTTCGGGGAGGATGTTCGGCGGCAGCTCGCGCCCGCTGACGGCGAAGGCGGTGGCGAAGGGGGGGTGGGCGTGGCAGACGGCGGCCACGTCGGGCCGCCGGGAGTAGGCGAAGAGGTGCAGCTTGGCCTCGCTGGTGGGACGGCTCGCGCCCTCGATTTTCCGGCCGGACTCGTCCACGACGACGATGTCGTCGGGCGTGAGGAAGCCCTTGCTCACCCCGGCGGCGGTGACGGCGAAGAGTCCCCCGCCTAGCCGCACGGAGATGTTGCCGTCGTTGGCGGCCACCATCCCCCGGGCGTACATGCGCCGCCCGACCTCGGTTATTTCCCGCTTGACCCGGTAAAGCTCGGGCAACTGCGCTCCCGGTAAAGTCCCGCGTCCAGCGTGGAACCGGCGCGGTTCAGGGGATTTTACCCCCGCAAGCCGTTATGTGTCAATTCGAAGCGGAGTTACCGCGGAAACGACGGAAAAAAGTAAAAAAAAGGCCTCTCCGGACCGTCCGTGTTCCAGTCTATTCCTCACCACCAACCCTACCGGCCCATCTGCTTCTTCTCGGAGCCACGGGTGCAAAAATAATCCCGCACGAGCCCCATCTTCTCCGCCACCGGGCACCCGCCACAGATGCAGCCCCGCTCCTTTTTAATCTTCCGGCTCCGGCCGATGTTCGCGGAACAGTAGCCGCCGCGCTCGCCGCACTCGACCCAGCTCGGGCACGAGCTGCAGATGCAGAGGGTGAGAACGAGCCGCTGGTCCTGCTGTGTATATTCCGGCGTCACTTTTTTGACCTTTGAAATATTCCCGAACCTGCACGATACTTTTATAGTACCAAACCCGCCAAATATCGTCAATCCTATCGGCAAGAATGACTAGTATAGTCTGCACCAGTAAATCCAGCCGTGCTGCGGAAATTGGGGGCCACCCGTATCCGGGCCGCCATCGGCGACGAATAAAAAAAGCCCCGACAGGGCGGGGAATATTTTACAGGGAAAAGCTGCGTTACAGAGCTTAATCCGGCGTCCGGTCGCTCGACCGGTGCAGGGTCAAATTACCCGAGGACCCGCCGTCCTGCGCCCCCTTCCGGCGGGCGAGCAGCAGCGCCACCCCCACGAGGGTCAGCGCCCCGCCCGCGAGCTGGACCCACCCCGGCAGCCGCCCGGTGAAGGACACGGTCCAGACCAGCACCCACAGCGACATGCTCGAACGGACCAGGTCCACCTTCCCCGCGTCCCAGCGGGCGAGCGCCATGTAGTAGGTGACGATGCTCACCACGGGACCGATGAGGCCGCCGGCCAGGAGCATCAGCCATTGCCCGCCCGTCGTGGGCTGGTGGAGGTTCCCTGTGACCCAGGCGACGCCGACGAAGCCCGCCGCCATGAGCAGAGTCCGCCAGAATCCCAGCGCCAGCGGGTCCACCCGCTTGGTCAGGTGCCGCCCCAGGAGGGTGTGCACGGCGTAGAAGAGCGACGCCGCGACCATCACCAGGATGCCGGCCGCGAAGCCGCCCTCGTCGGTGTAGGTGATGACCAGGGCCCCGGTGACGACGAGGGCCCCGCCCAGAAGCTGCCGGGCCGTGAAGCGCTCGCGGTAGATGAGCCGGCTGCCGATGACGGTGAACAGCGGGGTGGCGTTGCCCGCGAAGGCGACCAGGTTGGGGTCGGCCAGGTGGAGGGCGGTGAAGAAGAGCCCGGTGCCGACGGCCTGCACCAGGGCTAAAAGGGCCACCTGAAGCCGCGAGCCCCGGGGGACGGCGAGCTTTTTGAACCGGCCCAGGACGAGGGCCAGGATGACGTAGAAGCCCACCGCCGCGCTCATCCAGATGGCGGCCGTCCCCAGCACCCCCAGCTCGGCGGTGAGCGCGGGGAGCATGAGGTACACGGCGGCGGGCACCGCCACGCCGGCCAGGGACCACCAGAATCCGGCGCGGGGGTCGTCCCGCCACAAGGTATGTTCGGCGTCGGTCACGGGCGTTCCGGGGAAGGAGTTGAACGAGGGGGATTTTATGATACGGGGGGCCCCGTTGGCGAGCGGGCGGAAATTTGAAAAAAGGCGGGGAAGAAAATCCCCCGCCCTACATATCGAATCGTGCGGTTTCCCCCGTAGGGGCGACCGTCCACGGTCGCCCGCGGGCGGGTGTGGACACCCACCCCTACGTCATCACAATCTGCAATACACGGTCTCCCTCTCCCTGTGGGAGAGGGACAAAGGGTGAGGGCTTCCTAAAAAAAACGGCGGGGATATTAAATCCCGCCCTACAGACAAGCGTCCGGCGACGACTCGACTGCCTACCCGAAGGAGCCGGGCGGCGGCTTGACCTCCTCGGGGGCCTCCTCGTCGCGCAGGCTCTGGTTGCGCTTCTGGAGCTCCCGGGCGATGTCGTTGAGCACCCGGGAGTACCGCTCCCCGTTCTCGTGCAGTTTCAACGAGTAGGCGATGTACTCGTCCTCGGTGACGCCGTAGGAGTCCAGGAGCTTCTGCACCTGGTCCTCGCGCCAGTGCGCCCGAAGGGCCGGGTCGGAGGGGATGGAGCCGCCGGGGCCCTGCCGCGTGCCCACCAGGGTCAGGTCCACGGTGAGCTTGACGTAGTCGCCGTCGTCGAAACTACCGCCGGCGCAACCCAGGGGGACGAATAACGCGGCTAGAAGGGCCGCGAGGGTGATGGTCCTATTTATCATCGGCGGGCGGGAAGAGCTCCGGGTGGTCGCGGCGCAGATTTTCCAGAACCCGGGCGGCCAGGTCGCGGTCGGCGAAAACATCCCGCTCGAACCGCTCGTAGTCTTCTTTTTCAACGTCCACATCCCGCAGGACCGCGTCCGTTTTTTCTCCGAGGGAGGCGGCCTCCAGCCGGGCGGCGAGGAGCTCGGCGTAGGTGTCCACGGTCAAGCCACCCTCACAGGAGACGAGGAGGAGCAGGAGAAGGACGGGCAGGATTCTAACGGCCATCGCCGGGGGCCAGCCCCTCGAGGCCCTGGCGCGCGGTGCCGGCGGCCCCGCTGCCCATGGCGTCCAGGGCGTCGGAGATGGCCTTCTCCACCCGCTCCTGCACCTCGGCGTTCTCGGCCACGTAGGTGGCGAAGGCGTCCATGTCGTTCATGGTGAAGCCGCGGGAGGACACCTCGTCCTCGACCCGTTTCTGGATTTTATCCTCGTCCAGCCCCTCGCCGGCCAGTTTGACGGTGAGGACCGAGATGTCGATGTAGGTCGCCTCGTCCATGCGGGGCGTGGCGGAACTTTCCGCGGCGTGGAGGCTGCCGGTGAGCTCGGCCAGCTCCTCGGGAGTCCGGGCGGCCTCGAAGTCGCGGACCTGCTCCGGGTCTATTCCGTGGCTCTCGTACACCGGCTGGAGCGGCTCACCCTGGGCCTCGGCCAACGCGAGGTCCTTCATGAGCTCGACGTACTGCTCCTCGGTGATTTCGCCCCCGCCGCAGCCCAGGGTGAGCAGGAGGGCCAGCGCGGCGGTCAGGATTGACGCGGTTCTCATGGGGTCTCCTCGGACGGTGTCGATTCCACCGGCGGTGTCGGCTCCACGGACGGGGTCGGCTCCGCCGGGGTCGGTGTTTCAGGCAGCGCCTGGGAGTAAAGCTCGGCGAACTGCTCCCGCAGCTCCCCGCTCCGGTTCATTATCATCTCGACGACGGCCGACAGGCGCTCGGGGTCGTTGGCCAGGGTGTCCTCGAACTTGTAGACGTCGTCCGGGGTGACGCCGTTTTCGGCCGCCGCCTTCGCCAGCGCCTCGTCCACCGGCAGCTCGTCCTCGAGCATGTAGGTGGTCTTGGCCAGGATGACGGCGACATAGGTCTCGTCGTCCATGTCGGAGCCGCACCCGGCGAGAAGCAGCAACAGGAGCGGCAGAAGGACTAGGGGCGTGCGCATCTTGGGTCTCCCGTGGGCGTTCGACCGGCCGGGCCGGTCAATCCAGAAGGGTCGGGGTGAATAGCTCCTCGGTCTCCCGGTTGATTCGGTCCTGCACCGCGCGGAGGTGGTCGGGGTCCCCCTCGAGCTGTGTCTGGTACGCCCGGATGTCCTCGACCGAGGTGTCGTTTTTTTCGGCGGCGCGCTCGAGGGCTTCGTCCGAGGTCAGCCCGTCGTCGAACATTATTCGGAGCTGGTCTATGGAGACCGCGACGAAGAGGTCGTCGTCCACCGACTTGGCGCACCCGCCGAGGGTCAGGGCGGCGAGAGCGAGGGCGAAGATGAGGCTACGGCTCATGGGGTTTGGACAATCCTTCCCGTGGAACGCGCAGGTACGGTTCGGCCCGGCGCGCAATCTCTTCGGCCACCTCGACGTCGGTGTCCCGGTCGCGGAAGAGCCACCGCGAGTGCTCGTAAACCGCTTGGGCGGTGGTGCCGTGGAGCCGGGCGGCCTCGGCCAGCGCTTCTCCATGCGCCAACCCCTCCTCGGCCTCCAGGCGCAGGCTGTCGACCATGACGGAGATGTACGTCTCGTCGTCCATCTCGCCGCATCCGGCCGCGAAAAATCCGGCCGCGACCGCGAGGACGCCGAGGGACCACGCCGCTATGTTACGGATGGTCGCACGTCCCGATATTATCATAAAGCCGCCGTGACGTTCACGCGCGCCGCTTCTTCCCACGCCGCCGGTAGCTCTCCACGGCGGCGTACAGGGCGAGGAGGACGAAGGCGCCCAACTCGGCCCACGGGAGGGCGTCCCCCCAGAACATGTAGGGGGTCGGCCCCTCGGCCCGGGGGACTTTCACCAATACTACGTCCTCGGTGTCCAGGAGGGTTTCATCGTGGGGGCGGCCCCAGGGGTCCACCCACAGGCTCACCCCGGCGTTGGCCGACCGCAGAACGGGGACCCGGCTCTCCACGGCGCGCAGGATGGAGACCTCGGCGTGCTGGTACGGAGCCGAGCTCTGGCGCCACCAGGCGTCGTTGGTGATGACCACCAGGAAGTCGGCCCCCCGCCGGGTGTACTCCAGCCCCATCTCGGGGTAGATGCTCTCGAAGCAGATTAAAAGGCCGAAGCGGGCTATGACGGGCCCCTCTTCCAGAGGCGGCACCGGGAGGAGCTCGGCGGTCAGCTCGGGGCGCTCGGCGAGGGAATAGGTCGTCGGGTCGTCGTCGAAGACCGAGGGGTCCGGCACGGGGAGGGACGCCGGTCCCCGGCCGGGCGTCACCTCGAACAGCGGCATCCGCCGGCCGAAGTTGAAGTTGCTCGCCCGCTCCAGGAGGTCTTTCAACAGCTCCGAATCCCGGCCGAAGGGGATGGTCTCGGAGAAGGGGACGAGGTGGATTTTATAGTAGCGCTCCAGGGCCTTGGGATTCCCCGGCTCCAGGAGGACGGCGGCGTTGAAGTGGCGCTGGGCGCCGTCCTCGCCTTCGAAGTCCAGCGCCTGAGTCCCCACCAGGTGCCGGCAGCCCGAGCGGTTCACCATCCCCCGCACCCGGGTGTACCACATCGGCGTGCGCTCGAGGTAGCAGTTGGCCGAGGACTCGGGCCAGATGACTAGGTCCAGGGGCTCCGACCCCGACTTCTCTATGGCCCGCTCCACCTGGTGCTCGTAAATGCGGTAGCCCTCGCCGGAGGTGATGAAGTACGGGGCCCACTTCAGGTCCTGGGGGATGCCGCCCTGGAGAATCGCCGCGTGCACGGGCCGCTCGGGATAGGTCGGCTCGCCGAGGGTCGCCAGCCCGCCCAGGTGCACCGCCGCCGCCAGCCCCAGCGCCGCGGCGCCCCAGGGTAGAAGGGCCCTCCGCGTTCCGCCGGTGTAGGGCGGGACTTCCACGTCCCGCCGCCGCAGCCGGTCCACCGCCTCCGCCGCCAGGGCGTTGAACGCGATGATTACGGCCGAGACGCCGTACACCCCGAAGAGCGCCGCGGTCTGCACCGCCAGAAGGTTGCGCGCCTGGGAGTAGCCGAGGGCGAGCCAGGGGAAGGCGTAGAAGCCGAGGCACTTGACGTACTCCGTGGCGCCCCAGGCCAGGGCCGCCATGACCCAGTACGGCACCCGCGGGGCGTTCCGCCGGACCAGCGACAGGACTATCCCGCCCAGGCCCGAGTAAAGCGCCATCAGCACCGCGCTCAGGAAGAAGCCCGGCACGGTGATGGGCGCCAGCCAGTAGAAGCCGAAGACGTTGACCAGGAAGCTGAAGACGAACCAGTGGCGGAAGCCCTGCCCCGGCGTCAGGTCCCGGGAGGCGACGAAGAGCGGGACCAGGGCGAACCAGGCCAGGCCGTAAATCCCGGCCTTGGGGAAGCTCAGGACGTAGAGCGCCACCCCGAGCGCGATGAGGCCGATTCGCGGGTAGAGCCCCAGGGGCTTCGCCCCGACGCGGCCGTCGAGCCGGGAGTCGTTCAACGGTGGTAAAACGTCCTCTCTCACGGGGTTGAAGTGTATAAAAGGACGGCCGGCCGGTCAACCGTCGTCGGGGACGGCGTTGGGAAAAGCCGGGTTTGACTACCGCCCCCGCTCCGGCTACAATTTGCCGGGGGGCATAGCTCGCTTTGCTCGGTTTACCAGGGGCATAGCTCGCTGCACTCGGTTCACCTACTCGCAAGACCCGGAAGTCGAATGTGCGAATCCTGGATTACGTCAGCCCTTCCAAAATCCGCCTCTGGAGCAGGACCGTGGAACTGACCATTCTTTCCGACGGCCGCTTTCGGCTGGACGGCGGCGCCATGTTCGGCGTGGTGCCCAAGGTGCTCTGGTCCCGCGCGGCGCCGGCCGACGACTCCAACCGCATCCGCCTGGCCGCCACCTCCACCCTGGTCCGCACCCGGGGGAAGAACATCCTCATCGAGACCGGGATGGGGGACAAGTGGAAAGGCGCCGAGGCGGAGATGTTCGCCGTGGAGCAGCCGCCGACCCTGATAAGCTCCCTGGCCGAGCGGGGGCTGTCACCGGAAGAAATCGATTACGTGATTCTGACCCATCTCCACTTCGACCACGCCGGCGGGGCCACGCGGCGCGACGCGGACGGAAAGCTCGTCCCCACCTTCCCCAACGCCCGCCATATCGTCCAGAAGCGCGAGTGGCAGGCCGCCCTCCACCCCAACGACCGCAACCGCGCCAGCTACCGCCCGGAGAACTTCCTCCCCCTGCAGGAGCACGGACTGGTGGACCTCATCGAGGGCGAGGTCCGGGTGGTGGAGGGGGTCCGCTGCCGGTTCTCCGGCGGTCACAGCACGGGACACCAGGTCGTTATTCTCGAGGGGCGCGAGGGGGTGGCCTGCCATCTGGGCGACGAGTGCCCCACCCGGGCCCACATCCCCGGTCCCTGGGTGATGGCCTACGACCTGGACCCGGTCCGGGCCATGCACCAGAAGAACACCTACATCGAGCAGGGGTGGAAGCTGGGCTGGGTGATGATTGCCGGCCACGACCCCGACCAGCCGCTCTTCCGCCTGCGGAAGAACGAGAAGGGCCGATTCGAATCCGTCCCGGTCGACGGGGAGGGCGTGGAGCTTTGAGGTCCGCCGGGGTGTCGCTCCGTATTCGGTGGATGCTTATTTGGTTGCTGGTTTTTACGGGGGCGGTCGGCGCCGCGGTCGAGCTCCGAAGTGGAGAGGCCTTTACCTGGAAGGGGCTGACCTTCTTCGCCCCCTCGACCTGCTGGACGGTCAACGAGGGTGAGGACGCGGTGGCGCTCTACGGCCGCTCGGACGCGGGCTACGTCACCGGGAACCTCCTCCTCCGGGCGCCCGACGCGGGACTGGCCGAGGCCGTCGCCGCCGGGGAACCGGATGTAATCCGGGAGGAGTTGGTCCGCTTTCTGGCCGGGGAGTGCCGGACGCGCTACGGCCAGGTCTTCGGGCTGGAGCGACTCGACGCCGTCGGAGCGGAGCCGGCCGCGGCCCTCATCTTCGCCACCCGCGATTCCGACGGCGAGCGGTGGGTCCGGGCTTACGCATTTTTGACCGGGGACGGCGTGTACCTCCTGTACCTGGCCTGCGCCCCGGAGGTCGCCTGGAGTCTGGGGGCGGAGCTGGACCGGCTGGTCGGGGAGCTCTGCTTCCGGTAGAATAATGATGACGAACGCAAAACGCTTACCGCCAATCCTCGTCCTGTTGGCCGTCCTCGCCGCCGGTTGCGGCGGGGAGCCGGCCGAGGGTGAAAAACCGGCGGAGAAACCGGCCCGAGAAGAGGGAACGGGCCCGCGGGTGGAAACCCTGGGGGCGCTCTCACTGACGCCGCCCTCAAAGCTCTGGCACCGCGACGACGAGCTCTCGAGCATGCTCACCCTCAAGCGGGGAGAGGCGGCGCCCGCGGCCGTGGCCCGGTTCTACTTCAACGGCCGCGGCACCGACGACGAGGGGCGTCTGCGGGCCAAGCCCGCCGAGCTGGAATCGTTCCTCGAGGAGCTGGCGCGGGGCCTGCGGGACCAAATCGAGCTCACCGCCGGGTCCGACGCGGAGTTCATCTCCGGCCCGGATTACCGGCGAGACCCGTACCTCGCCGCGACCTACGCCTATTACTCCGAGGTGGGGGCGGACCGCTACTACAACCTGGACACGGTCTTCTACGTGGGCGACCGCTACGTCTTCCTGGACCTATCCTGCTACGCCGACCGGGAGGAGAAGCTGACCGGCGAGCTCGAGGCCATGCTGGACACGGCCCGTATCGAGCCGGAAAAGCCGACGGTCGATAAATTGAAACCGGGGCAGAAGCTGGATTTCGAGAAAATCACCCTCATCGTCTCCGGCGAGGGGTGGACCGCCGCCCGGACCTCCGAGGAGCTGCTGCTCTCCCGGGACGGCCTCCCCCTGGTGGACGTCTATATGCGCCGTCCCGCCTCCGGTGGAGCCGAGGGCTCCGACCTCTCCGAGGGGCTCAAGGGTGAAATCGAGGCCCTCTACGGCGAGGTGGAATATATCGGCCCGGTGGAGGTCCGCCGGACGCCGGTCCCCTACGCCGCCGTGAGTTACCGGGGGGAAATCTCGGGCCGGATGGAATGGCGCCGCGACGCCGTCGTGGCCGTGGACGAGGATTACTATTTCATCGACGCCGGCTGTCCCGCGGACTCGCCGGACCGGTTGTTGGATGAGCTGACCGAACTCGTAAACTCGGTAGTACCAAGGGAGGACAAATGACCCGTGTCGTGACGCTGTTAGCGCTCGTGCTGGCTACCCTCACCCTCGCGCTGGGGGACAGGGTCGGGGAGGGCGAAGTCAAGTTCAACCTTCCCGGACCGGAGTGGCAGTACGAGGATTACGGGAGCGAGCTGTACGCCTGGTGGCCGAACCCCGACGACCCCGACTTCGACTACGGCAGCCTGAGTGTGTACACCTTCCAGGTGTCGCCGGTCTCCGAGACCGAGGGCCGCGCCGACCTCGCGGACACCATGGACGCCCTGGCCGCGCTCCTCGACCAGAACATCCAGGACAACTACCTGGTCATCGAGTTGGGCGACGCCATCCGACAGACCGAGCCGTACCTGATGGTCGGCCGGTACTACACCGACGAGGCCTTCGGCTGGGGGGACGAGGATGGTGAGGACGCGCAGCAGTTCTACAACCTCGACGCGTTCTACCTGCGAGGGGACCACATCTTCGCCGCCAACTTCTACACCGTCCTGGAGAAGGCCGACGCGGTCAAGGCGATGATGCCGGAGATTCTGACCGGCGTGGAACTGCCCGCGTGGGAGGCCGAAAAGTACTCCGACGGGGAGGTCGCCGACCTGGGCGGGTTCACCGTCACCATGAGCGACGGGCCCTGGATTGCCGTGCAGGACTACGGCGGCGCCAGCCTGACCGCCTACGACGGCTTCGACCAGATGGCCAACCTGCTGCTCTACTGGGTGAACGAGCCCGTCGAAGGCGTGAAAACGGCCGCGACGCTCAAGGACGAGCTCCGGGTGTTCCTGGACGAGTATTTCACCGGGTTCGAGGTGAACTACATCGGCGACGGCTTCGCCCGCGAGGGTGAATCCCCCTACGCCGCCTGGGCCTACCACGTGGACATGGGCCTGGGTGACGAGTACCACTACGACGCCCAGCAAATCATCGAGGGCCAGTCTTACTACATCGAGGCCGTGGTTCCGGCGGCCTACGAGGCCCGGATGGCCCCCGTGGTGGAAAAAATGGCCGAGGGCACGGTCATCGAGCCGGGCGCCGGCACCTACGACGACATGTGGGACTTCATGGGGGACTACGACGAGGAAACGCCCGTGGAGCCGGACGGCGGAGAATAGCGTGAGCCGATGAGGGGATTTTTCGCGACAATCCCGGCGGTGTTGGCGGCGCTCCTGTTGTGCGGGTGCGCCGCCGAGCCGCTCCCCGGCGGTGAGACGGTGGCCTGGGGCCTGGTCCAGGCCACCACGCCCAACGCCGAGTGGGTAGGCGTCCCCGCCGAGGACGCCCTGTACCTGCGCCGCTACTACCGCTCGAGCCTCCTGGGCGAATTCAAGCTCTACTACGCCGGGGAGGGCTTCGAGGACGAGTACGTCATCCGTTCCTCGGGCACCGAGTCCCGGTTCCTCGAGTCGACCTCCGACCTGTTGCGCGAGCAAATCGACCGGATTTCGCCCCGGGCCGCCCTGGAGGAAGGCCAGCCGACGCTCTATTCCGACCCGTATCTGGCCGTGCAGTACACCTACCACGACGAGACCGCGGGCGAGGCCCAGTTCCACCTCGACCGGCTGTACTTCGTGGAGGGCCGCTACTGGTTCCTGGACACGGGCTGCCTGGCCGAGGAGGAGGAGGTCGTCCGCCCCGAAATCGAGGCCCTCGTGGCCGGAATAGTGTTCCCCCGGTTCCACGAAGGCGACCAGGGCGGCTCCGCGGACGGCTCCACCGAGGAGATGAGCGAGGAGGAGCTGGAATCCCTGACCGAGATGCCCCAGGGCTGGAACCTGTAAAGGGGGGTCGTGCGCGGGAATGTAACATCCGTCCGGCGTTGTCTGGCGTTTATTCCGGTGGTGCTGGCGTGCGCCTGCGCCCCGGAGCTCGGACCGGGCGGACCCCTGGTTGCCGGGAGGTACGCCGTAGAAGCTCCCAACGACGCTTGGAGCGTGGGGGATTCGGGGGACGGCGATTCGGCCATCTTCGTCCGCCGCAATTCCGCCGGGGGCTCCGACGAGCTGGCCTACGTGGAGTGCCTGTACTACGACCGCTACCTGGACTCCGAGGACTGGATTCGCTCCGTCGGGGCCGAGGAACGGGTGCTGGCCGACCTGGCCGACCTGCTCCGGCTGGACCTGACCCGGCTCAGCCCGGACCTGGAATGGGTCGGCACGGAACCGGTCACCGCGACCGACCCGGCGCTCAGCGTCTCCCGGCGGTTCCTCGACTTCAAGGAGCAGCTCCACGCCGACACACCGGCGAAGACGTACAACGAGATGTCCCTCGTTCTGGTCGGCGACGAGGTGCACCTCGTGGCCTTCTACTGTTACGAGGACCTGGCCGAGAAACTGGTTCCCGAGTACGAGGCGCTGAAGGGAAGCCTGACCATTGACGGCCGCCGGGTATTTTCCGGCGGAGCGCCATGAACTACACCATAACCCCAACCTTAGACACCACGATGAACACTGACCTCCCGCGTATGAGACTGCTCCTGCCGCCTCTGGTGGTCCTGCTACTGACCGCGGGCTGCGGCGACACGAAGAAGGAAGACCCGCTGGTCCGCCTGCTCGCGGAGGACCACGCCGACGGGAAGCCCCAGGTATCTGCGACCGAAGGTAAATCGTCGGCGGTCACCGAGGAGACGGACTTCGCCGCGCTCTACGGGCCGGGAAGAATCGTCGAGGAGGACCCCTACTCGACGGTCACCCCCAACGGCGCCTGGCTGAACCGCTCCCTGGCCGGCAGCCTCTTCCTGGTCCGGCTGGACGACCCGGCCCACGAATCCGAGCTGGGCTACGTGGAGGCATACCGCCTGCCCGACCTCCCCGAGCGGACTCAGGCCGCCCTCGCCGCGGGCGAGGACCCGACCGCGGCCATGACCGAGGACCTGCGGGAGCTCATCGAAGACCACGCCGTGAATCCAATCTTTTCCGACCAGGCGCTGCCGAGCCTGAACGGCTACCCCTCGGCCACCCTGGCGTACCACGACCTCAAGCGCGGCTCCGAGGGGAGCGAGGAGCCGGCCTACAACGAGGCCACCCTGCTCGTGGTCGGGGGCGAGGCCCACATCTTCACCGGCTACTGTTTCGCCGACGCGCGTGAGCTCTTCGTCCCGGAGCTCCGGCGCATAGAGGGACATTTCTCCGTCAAGCCGCCCCCTGCCCCTCCGCCGCCGCCCAAAACGGAGGAGGAATCCTCCGGGGCCGGGGAATAGACCTTGGACATCCAGCGGCTCATCACCGCCAAGCGCGACGGTAGGCGGCTCGGAACGGACGACTGGCAAGCATTTACCCGGGCGGTGACCCGGGGAGACATCCCCGATTACCAGACGGCCGCGCTGTTGATGGCCGTCTACTTCCGGGGGATGGATTTCCGGGAGACACTCGCCCTCACCGGGGCCGTCGCCGATTCAGGCGAGAGACTGGTGTGGCCGGACGCCGGGCGCCCGGTGGTGGACAAGCACTCCACGGGGGGCGTGGGGGACAACCTCTCCCTGGTTATAGTTCCGCTTTTGGCAGCGTGCGGGGCCGCGGTGCCCAAGCTCTCCGGCCGCGCCCTGGGGCACACCGGCGGCACCCTGGACAAGCTCGAAGCGCTCCCCGGTTACCGGACCGACCTCGGCCTCGACGAGCTCAGGAAAATCCTCGCCGACACGGGCTGCTTCATCGCCGGTCATTCGGAGGCCATAGCCCCCGCCGACGCCCGCCTCTACCACCTGCGCGACGTGACCGCCACGGTGGACTCCATCCCGTTGGTGGTGGCGAGCATCGTGGGCAAGAAGCTGGCCGCCGGGGCGGACACGTTTATCATCGACGTAAAGACCGGCCGGGGGGCGCTCTTCCCGAGCCAACCGCAGGCCCTGCGTCTGGCGCGGTGGATTAAGCGGGCGGCGGAGACGGCCGGGAAGCGCTGCGTCTGCCTGTTGACCGAGATGGGCGCGCCCCTGGGCCGCAAGGTCGGAAACGCCCTCGAAGTCGAAGAGGCGCTGACGGTTCTGGAGGGGCGGGACATCCCCGAGGTGCGGAAGCTGTCGCTGGAGCTCGTCACCCGAGGGCTGAAGGCGGCGGGGATGGCGGGCGGAGTCGTGGAGGCCCGGGATACAGCCGAACGGAAACTCGACGACGGTTCGGCGCGCGAGGTTTTTGGCCGGATGGTCCGGGCTCAGGGCGGCGACCTGGAGGCCTTCGCCCGGAGAAAGCGGGGCGGGGCCCACATCGGGGAGCTGAAGGCGCCGCGCTCGGGTTGGCTGCGCCGCCTGGACGCCCGCTGCGTGGGCCGGGCGGCCCGTCTCGCCGGGGCCGGGCGTACCACTATCGAGGACCGGGTGGACCCCGAGGCCGGGGTGGAGCTCTTCGCCAAGCCGGGGGAGAGGGTGACGGCGGGCGAACCGCTCCTCGTCGTCCACGCCTCCACCGAGGACGGGCTGCGGGCGGCGCTGGTGGAGCTGTCGGGCGGCGTGACCGTGGGCGACGAACCGCCGGGGGCCCGGCCGCTCGTCCGCCGCGTTCTGGACTGATAAATAACCTGTCGGGGCGGGCGAGAGCGACCGTCCGCACGGAACCGTTCAAGGAGGAGAAATGGCGGAGAAAGTCACCGCCGTCGTCGGCGCCCGGGTGCACACCGTATCCGGCCCGGTCCACGAGCCGGGGACCGTGGTAATCGCGGGAGAAAAAATCGTGGCCGTGGGACCCGAAAAAAAGGTGAAGGTCCCCGAGGGCGCGACGAGAATCCAGGCGCGGGGGATGACCCTCGTCCCCGGCCTCATCGACGCCCACGCCCACATCGGCGTCTTCAACGAGGCCCAGGGCGAGGACAACTGGGACGGCAACGAGATGACCGACCCGGTGACCTCGGAGCTGCGGGTCATCGACGCTCTGAATCCGGACGCCGTGGCCTTCCCCGACGTTCTGGCCGCCGGGGTGACCACCGTGGCCACCATGCCCGGGTCGGCCAACGTCATCGGCGGCACCGTTGCCGCCATCCGCACCAAGGGCGCCACGGTGGACGCGCTAATCCGCGCCTACCCCGTGGGGATGAAGATGGCGCTCGGCTACAACCCCAAGTCGGTGTACGGCGGGGAGCAGAAGAAGCGCCCGGCGACGCGCATGGCCAACGCCGCCGTCCTGCGCGGGGCGCTCCAGGCCACCCGGAATTACGCCGCCAAGAAGCTCCACCACGGCGCCCAGATTATGACCCAGGAGAAGAAATCCGCCGAGAAGCGCGAGCCGGTGGCCCCTTTCGAGGTGGACCTGAAGCTCGAAGCGCTGCTGCCGGTGCTCGAGGGCAAACTCATCGCCCGCTGCCACTGCCACCGCGCCGACGACATCCTCACCGCCCTGCGCATACGCGACGAATTCGGCCTGGACATGTCCCTCGAACACTGCACCGAGGGGTACAAGGTGGCGGGTGACCTCGCCGAGGCGGGCGTATTCTGCGTCCTCGGGCCGCACTTCATCGAGATGCGCTACAAGGCCGAACTCATGGGCGTGAATCCGGCCAACGCCGCCATTCTCCACGCCGCCGGCGTCAAGGTCTGCCTCCAGACCGACGCCACCTGGGGCGTGCAGTGGCTGGCCAACAGCGCCGCGCTGTGCGTGCGCCACGGCCTGCCCGCCGAAGCCGCGCTCCGGGCCATGACGCTGAACCCCGCGGAGCTTTTGGGGCTGGATAAGGAGTTGGGGAGTATCGAGGTGGGGAAGCGGGCGGATTTGCTCTTGGTGGCCGGCGACCCGCTGGACCTGCGGGACAAGGTGGCCCAGGTCTGGCTCGACGGCCGGCCGCAGTTGAAGGAACCGCGGTAGCCGAAGCCACCTCTCCCCTCTGGGGGGAGGGTTGGGGAGGGGGGTTCCTAAAGCGGCGGGGACTAAAGTCCCCGC
>CAYTCV010000013.1:15901-19518 GCA_964436465.1 uncultured bacterium | reverse complement strand
TACGCCCCTACGAGTCGTATTACGATTTGCAATAACCTCGTTGCCCGCGGGCGGGTGTGGACACCCGCCCCTACGTCAGTGCAATCAAGGGTGAGGGCTGCGATGGCCCCCTCCCCCCTTTGGGGGGAGGGTTGGGGAGGGGGGTTCCTAAAGCGGCGGGGACTAAAGTCCCCGCCCTACATTTGAACGGGCGCACCTAAAGGTACGCCCCTACGAGTCGTATTACGATTTGCAATAACCTCGTTGCCCGCGGGCGGGGACGGAGCCCCGCCCCTACGCAATCGCAACGAGACGCGAGTCCCCTACTAGAAAAACACCTTCGCCGAAATTTCCCCCCGGTGGACCGTCTCCCGCCCCGGCTCGGCCTCCCCGGTGTAGGAGAACGTGACCGACGCGTAGTGCTCGATGCTGATGCGCAGCGAGGCCTGCCAGTAGTGGTCCACCCCGGGCCGCCGGTAGACCAGCGACTCGGTGGTGGGCGGACCGGTCAATGCGTTCGACCGCCAGCGGTAGGACAGACTCAAATCCCCCACGCCGCCGATTCTCAAATCGAGGGCCGGGGTCAGCTCCCAACTCGCCAGCTCCGACTCTCCCGCGTAGGCGGTCTGCACACTTACCTCGCGCGCCGCCCGAATCCGCGGCCGCCACGCCCCCAGAATGAACCGCGGCTCCAGCCACGCCCGCCAGCTATTCACGTCCCGGTCGGAATCCCCCGCGCCGAAGTAGGACAGCGAGCCCCGCCGCCATTCCCATTCCAGGCTCCCCCCGCCCCAGAACCGCAGCCAGGCCAGCGGGTTCACCTGGCCGGTGAGGTCCAGTCCCCGGGCGCCGTAGCGCTCATCGCGGGGGATGACCCTCCGGTCGCGCCCCTCGCGCCAGGAATAGGTCGCCTTGAGCCGCCCCAGGGCCGCGGTGGGGAAAAGTGTCAGCCCCGCCCGGGCGGACGCCGAGCCGTTGAGCGTATCCCCGCCCAGGAGCCCGCCGAAGAGCGCCCGGTCCAGGGTGCTTCCCCCCTCCCCCTCGTCGGCGGCCTGCGCCGCGAGCTCCAGCTCGAAGAGCCTGGCCCAGTCGTCGTCGAGTATCCGCCAGGGGGCCAGACCGACCGAAAGGCCCCCCGACACGCTCAACGCCCGCACCGGCTCCCCGGCCGGCAGCAGCTCCCGGTCGTAGTACGCCTCGGGGTCGCCGGGGTCGAAGATGTAAATCCAGCCGTCGGGGTCGTCGGGGTCCGGCTCGCGACGGTAACTCCCCTCCCCGTCGGAGGCGTAGATGAACTGCTCGACCAGGGGATAGCTCCAGCGGCGGGCCAGCTCGTAGGCGGCGTCCACGGTCAGCGCCCCGGACCAGGTGCTGAGCCCGCCCTCCAGCCGCCCCGAATCGCTCTCCCCGGGATTGAGCTCCCCCGCGCGGTTATCGAAGGCGTCCTCGTGGCTGTAACGCAAAGACAGCCGCCAGTCATTCTCCCGCCAGGCGATTTGTCCCAGGTGGTCCAGCCAGCCGGCCAGCTCGGGCCGCCCCTCCTCCAGGGTTCCCAGTTCGCGGCCCCAGCCCAGGTCGTAGTCCAGGGTGAGGGCGGGCGTGGGGTAGAGGGTGAAACCGCCGCCCAGCTCCCGCCGGGCGTAATCCGGCGAGCCGGTGCGGTCCTCGGTGTAAACCGACGCGCGGGGGTGAATCCAGCCGAAATCGGGGGATAGCAGCCCGTCGTGGACACGGGCCCCCACCGCCACCTCGTCGGCGGTCGAGTCCCCCGGCCCGAAGGCGTCCGGCGGCTCCACCGACGCCCGCCCCCCCTGCCGGCGGTAGGTGTAGGAGAGCCCCACGGGGTCGGGCCAGTCCACGCCGGTTTCCACCTCCCACAACCGGCGCCACCATCCCCGCGACGCGGCCAGTCCCGGCTTGGTGCTATCGCGCTCCTCCGCCTCGCCGGTCAGCCACAGCCCGGAGCCGCCCACCGACAGCGTCGGCCCCCAACCGAAACCGTAGGCCGCCTCACCCGACACCCCCTCGCGCAGGTATCGCCCATCGGGGTCGTAGCCCCAGCGCCGGTGCAGCTCGGGGTCATCCTCGGCCGCGGTGAGCGCCCGGAAGCCCGGCTCGCGGCGCTCCCCACCCAGGCCCAGCGTCAGGGCGTCGGGACCCAGGGGCAGCCGCCACTCGACCTCGGTGTGCCCGGCCAGGGCCGCATTGTCCTCGTCGTCTTTGGAGGAGAAGAGGTTCCGGTCGTAGTCCGAGAGGGCCACCTCCCCGGTCAGGCGGAAGTCCTCCAGCTTCAGTATATCCCCGCCCAGGACCGCCAGCCGGTGAAGGCTCGGGGCGGGGATGGTCCAGACCCGACGCCGGTATGCCCCGCCCGGCGAGGGCCGGAATGAGTACTGGCCGGTCAGTGGGTCGTAAATCAGGTCGTAGTCGCCATTCCCCTCGCCCACATACTCGAAGGCATTGGGACCCGTGAGGGGGCGGCTCACCGGACTATCCCCCGCCCGGGAGAGCATGTCGCGGTCGGCGTCGGTGAGGCCCCACAGGTCGGCCGAGGGGTCGTCGCCCTCGTTGTAGTAGGCCAGCGTCATATCGCCGGGGCCGATTCCCAGGCGGAAGCGCCCGCCGTAGAAATCGCGCCGGTAGCCGAGGGAGGAGTAGCTGAAGCGGACCAGGACCTCGTCCGAGGCGTGGAGGGCCAGGGCGGGATTGAAGGTCAGCGTGCCCAGGGAGTAGTCCACGGTGTAGTCCGCGCCGAAACCGCGCGAAAGGCGCACCCCGTTGAGGTACACCTCCTCGCTCCCGGCCAGGAGCACCAGATTCGTCTCGCCCTCCTCACCCCGAAGCTGGTAGGGACCGCACACGCCGGGGGTGGGGGTGAACCGGTTGGCGGCGGTCTGGCCCTTGGCCCGGCTCACCGCTCCCCACAGGCCCCACCCGGCGTAGTCCAGGTTGAGCTGGGCGCCCTCGAGACGGCGCTCGCCGGGACCGTACCGGTCCGCCCCCGTCAAGCTCCCGCCGCTCGTGTAGTAGTCGCCCAGGTCGAGCCGCACGTTGTCGGTCCAGGCCGAGAGCCGCACCTCGTCCAGCTCCTCCAGCTCGGCGCTGGTACCCTCCACGCTCACCGGGAGGTCGGAATCGGAGAGAACGCCTTCCAAATACAGCCCGGAGGCGAGCTCCCCGGAGAGCGCCACGTCGAGGGACTGGACGACGCCCAGCCCCTGGCCGCTGGTGAGCCGGAGGCCGACCCCCTTGGAGCCGGAGATGTTCACGCGGTCGCCGGCGCCCACGTAGTCGGCCGGCCGCTCGAAGAGGTTCCGCGGCTCGGTGGAAATCGCAGCCTCGCCGAGGGGCAGGTAGCGGTAGGAGACGGTGAGGACGGTCCCGGCCCGGGGTGGTCCGGCGAGGATTACCAGGACCCCCGCGGTGTAGTCCAGCCGGTAATCGGCGAGGGGCTCGAGGGTTGCACCGTCGCGCAGCACCCTCTCGCTTCCGGCCATGATGAGCCGGTGGGGAAGCCGGAATCGGGCGCTCATCCCGTCGGCGATGAGCTCCACCTGCACCCGGGGCAGGGCCTCGTAGCTCTCGGCCAGCTCCGTCGCCCCCGCGGGGTGAAGGGTGAAAAAGAGGAGGATGAGGAA
>CAYTCV010000013.1:0-15801 GCA_964436465.1 uncultured bacterium | reverse complement strand
TGCCTTCGGCCGCAGATATGCCTTCGGCCGCAGATTCTTTGCAGAAACAGGCGGACGGCCGCACCTCCGTGGACCCGGTGTCCGGCGCGGACCGGAATGGCTCCGTCAAGCGGGCGGCTCCACGCGCTCTACGACCCGCACGAGGGGGGTCTTGGAGTTGCGGGCGATGCGAATCGCCGGAAAGAAGGAAAGGACCAGCAGCACGGCCCCGCCCGCGACACCGAGGGCGGTCTGCCCGGCGGTCCCCTGGCCGACGAAAATCGCGACGAGGGCGTAACCGACGACGAAGGCGAGTACGGGGAGGAGAAACACCAGGGCGGAGATGCCGACCATCCTCTTCGGCTCGATTTCGATTCGGACGCACTCCCCCTCGTCCGCGCCGACGGGGTTATCGGCGACGAGGGTGTTCGGCCTGCCATCGGCGAGGCCCGCGCAGATTTTGCAATCGCCGCAGTCCTCCCCGCGGACGACCTCCACCTCGACCCGGCCCCCGTCGAGACGCTTCAGCACACGACCGGTCTCAATCATGGCGTTGTCCGCGTTGTGGGATTCATCTAAATCCCACTCAGGAAACGTGGAATTCGGGGGGGCGGTTCCCGACGGGTCAGAAGCTCGCCTCGGCCCGGAGCCAGCCGGTGATTTCCCGGCTCTCGTCCAGGTCGCCGCCGCTGATATCGTAGAGCGCCACCGCCCACTGCCGGTACGTCCCGCCCAGGGTGAACTCGAGCGCCACCGGTTCCGAATCCACGGACCAGATGACCCGGGGGGTGGCGAAGATGGAGACGTCGAAGGTGTCGTCGCCGGCGGTCGTGGAGATGTTCTGCCCCGAGGTGGAGGGTTCGGTGTAGCCGCCGCCCAGCGCGAGCCGCAGGTTGTCCGTGACCTGGAAATCGCCCTCGGCGTAAATCTCGTAGGCCAGGGTCGAGGAGATGAGCTCCCCGACGCCGTAGGCGTCCAGAACGTCGATGCCGTCGATGTCGTTGGACTTCCAGTAATCCACCAGACCGGCCACGTAGGCCTCGAACCATCCGACGCGGAACACGAGCTCCGGGTAGAGGAAGAGGTGGCTTCCGCCGGTCAGGTTGAACTGAGTGGCCCCCGGGTCCGCGTCGGCGTAGGAGGCGTAGGCCAGGGTCAGGTGATAGCCGAGCGGCTCATCCTGCCCCCCGTCCAGGGTCATCCCCAGCGCCAGGGTCTGAAGGGGGTCGTGGCGGGTCACCGGATTGTAGTCGAGCTGCAACTCGCGGAGCTTCCAGGTGCCGGGCTCGTAGTTCAAGCGCACGCCGGGGGCCCGGGAGGCGTACTGGGCGAAGAAGAGGTTGCGCACGTCGTAGGGCTTGGAATCCGCCGCCGCGTGGAGCGCCACATTTATCGTCTCGTCGGTATAGCCCAGGGTCAGGGCGAAGAGGGAGTCGTCGGAGAGCTCGTCCGTGCGTCCCACCCCGGCACAGAAGCGGTAGTAGAGACCGCCGAAGTCGCGCCCCAGGCTCAACCCCAGCGGCCGGACGCCGTAAATGCGCGCCTCGGGATACAGCCCGCCGAGCTCGGCGTTGTACCGTCCCCCGTCGCCGAGGGCGATGAAAAGCGCCCCGGCCCGCAGCTCGCCCACCAGCGGCAGCTCCGCCCCGGCGGTCACCTCGTAGAACCCCAACTCGACTTCGGGGTCGGTCACGTCGTCCAGGTCCACGGTGAGGATGGCCCGCAGGTCGCCAATATCCTCCCAGACCATGGAGGGCCGGAGGTGGAGGTCGCCGAAGAAGAGACCGTCGCCGTCGCCCGCGTAATCGGCGTAATCCAGTTGGCCCCGGGTGAAGTCGGAGCCGAAAAGGGCGTAAAAATCCGCCGAGAAATCGGGCCCTCCCGCCGAGGCCAGGGACACGCACGTAAGGGTCAGGAAAATGGTCGCTCGCATTTATCCTCCGTCCGCCGGAAAGGCTTGGGGATTTTAAGAACCCGAGGCGGAGTTCAGCTCGTCCTTCATCGTCCGGGCCGCGTCGGCGGCGGCCTCGCGCCAGTCGCCCCCGGCCTTCTCGAAGGCGAAGATAACGCCCCGGCTGGAGTTGACGAGGTTCACCCCGGTGAGGGCTGGTGCGATGTCCGCGGCCTGCGCTCCCTGGGCCCCGTAACCCGGCAAGAGCAGCGGCGCGTCGGGGAGGAGCTCCATCCCGGCGCGCAGCTCGTTGGGGTAGGTGGCGCCGAAGACCGCGCCCACGGTTCCGGGGTACTCGGCGCCCCAGCGGGCCACGAGCCCGGCGACGCCCCGCCAGACCGGCCCGCCGGTCTTCAACTCCAAATCCTGCACGTCGCGAGCCCCGGGGTTGCTGGTACGCACGAGGAGGTAAATCCCCCTCCCCCCGGCGGCCGCTTCCTTCAGGAACGGCTCCACGGCGTCGGACCCCAGGTAAGGGTTGACGGTCAGGGCGTCCACGGGCCAGGGGGCCTCGGGGCCGAGGAAGGCTCCGGCGTAGGCCCGGGCGGTGGAGCCGATGTCGCCGCGCTTGGCGTCGCCGATGACCATAAGCCCGAGCCGGCGGGCGTGGTGTACGACGTCCACCAGGGCGGCCAGGGCGGCGGGGCCGGCCTCCTCGAAGAAGGCGAGCTGCGGCTTGACCGCCACGGCGTGGGGGGCGACCGCCTCGATGACGCCGCGGCAGAAGAGACGGAAGGCCTCGGCCCGGGCGATGGTGGGGGCGTCGCCCGTCCGTTCCTCCACCGACCGGCGGAGCTCTTCCGGGAGACGGTCGTAGCGGGGGTCGAGCCCCACGCAGACGCGGCTTTTCTTCTCGCCGACGGCCTGCAGCAGCCTGTCGCGGTACGTCGGGGTCATATTTTTTACGCGGCGCCTATCTAATGAGTAGCAGTTGCACACAGACGGGTTTTAACCCGTTCCGGCCTGAATCCTCGAAATTGACCCACCGGCCCCGTACGTTCAGGGGGCCACGCCCAGGAGTCGGTCCAGATTGTAGCAGGCCAGGGCGTACTTCGCCCGGGCGTCGGCCAGGGCCGTCTCGGCGGCGGACAGGTTGGCCTCGGCCTCGAGGGCGGCCAGCACCGTCCCGGAACCGAGCTCGAGCTTGCGCTGGGCCAGCTCCAGGTCGCTCTTCGCCCTCTCGTAGCTCGTTCCCGCCACGTCGACGCTCTCCCGGTCGGCGTCGATTTCCAACAGGGCCAGCCGGAGCTGCAATTCGAGCTGCCGTTCCGTGTCGCGCCGCGCCAGGCGGGCTCGGAGGTCGTCCAGCCTCGCCGATGCCCGCCGGGCCTCGGTGGCGAAGTTGTCGAAGGGCGTCCAGGTCAGGTACGCGCCGAGGGAGTAATTGTAACTCTCGTCGAAGGGGTCCTCGGGGAGCGGCGTATCCTCGGACCAGGAGTAGGAACCCCGGAGGGCGAGCTGGGGCCAGTAGTTTGACGCGGCGGTATCGGCGCGGGCCGCGGCCTCGGCTGCACCCTCCTCGGCCATCCGCAGCTCGGGCGAGCCGCTCCGGGACAGCTCCAGCGCCTCATCGAGACTCTCCGCGCGGGGCGAGACCTCCAGGGACTCGGCGATTTCGATTTCCTCGGAAACCGCGAGACCGCAGATGAAGGCCAGGTTGGCGGCGGCCACGCGGGCGGCGTTGCGGGCCTCGATGACCCGCAGGGCGGCGGCGTCGGCGGCGGCCTGGGCCTTCAGCGCATCGGCGTCGGAGATGGAGCCCACCGCGGCCAGGGCGCGGGAGAAGCGGAGCTGCTCATCGGCCGAATCCATCGAGCGCTCGGCGGAGGCTAACAGCGCCTCGGCCCGGTAGAGATTCACGTAGGCGCCGCGGGCGTCGTAGACCACCTGGGCCCGGACGGCGTCCACGTTGGCGGCGGCCGCGGACCGGGCATGGCCGGCGGCGGCGATTCCGCCGTAGTTCGCTCCGCCCCGGAAGAGGTACAGCGTGGCGTTGGCGCCCAGGCTCAGGCTGTTGTCCACCGACTCCGGAATCTGGAGTTCGTAGTCCAGCCCCAGGTCCGGGTCGGAGAAGGACATGGTGCTGGGCCCGGTCCAGCCCCGCGAGTATCCCCCGGTGATGCCGAGGAGCGGCATGTAGGCCCCCCAGGCGGCGAGGGTCGCCGCGTCGGCCGCCTCGTAGGAGGACTCGGCCTCGGACACCCGCCGGTCGGCGGCCAGCGCCAGCTCCACCGCCTCGTCCACGCCCAGGGGGGTCGCTCCGAGGACCGCCGGAACGGCGGATAGCATAAGAAATACGAGTATCATCGAGCACCTAAACGACATGTCCGTTCCCCGGGTTAAAAAAGGACCGTCCGCCCGTGTCCGGTTATTGTACCAAAGATGAGCCTCCACCGGCGGCGTTCAGGCGTAGGAGTGCAGGCCGGAGATGAAGAGGTTGGAGAGCAGGTTGAAGACCGCCGCCAGGAAGGGGGCCAGCGCCAGCCATGCCATGGGCCGGCCCTTCCAGCCCTTCACCAGCCGCCCGTGGAGGAAGAGCACCAGGATGAGCCAGACGAAGAGGGCCAGCGTCTCCTTGGGGTCCCAACTCCACCAGGCGCCCCAGGCCTCCTCGGCCCAGACCATCCCCGCCACCAGCCCCCCCGCGGTGTAGAAGGGGAAGGCGGCCAGCAGGCTGCGGTATATCCGCTCCTCGAGGACGCCGAGGGGTGGCAGGCGCCCCGGCATCTCGGGATTGGCGGTGTACGACTTGGCGAGGTAGCAGAAGGCGAAGAGGAAGCCCAGCCCCAGGAACCCCTCGCCCACGGCCGTCAGCCCGACGTGGATGGTCATCCAGACGGACTTCAGCGCCGGCATGAGCTGCTGGACTATTCTATCGTCGGCGATGGAGGTGAGCGCCAGCAGGCCGAAGACCAGGGCCATGGCCCCCAGGCCGGTGTAGTGGGCGTCGCGCCGGAGGGCGTAGACCATGAACGCCGCGACCACGCACCAGGACAACAGGGCCAGGAACTCGAACATGCCCGAGGTGGGGGAGTGCCCGGCGACGAACCAGCGCAGGACCAGATAGACGGTGTGCGCCACGAACCCCAGTCCCGCCGCGCCGATTCCGAGCCAGGCTATGCGCGGCCGCTTGAAGGCCAGGGCCAGGACGAACAAGAGGGCGGCGAAGGCGTAGGCGTAGTGCGCCCAGTCGTAGAGCGGCAGCCGGTGGAAGGTGGCGTAGATGGAGCGGTAGTCCTCGTCGGGGTAACCCCCGCGCCAGGCGTTGGCCTGCTCCAGCCGGGCCGTAAAGGCATCCAGGGCCTCCCGGGTCAGCTTCGGGTCCCCGGTCCGCGCCGCCGCCCCGAGCTCCCGCGCCAGGCCGTAGAGGGCGGCCTGGTCTTCCAGGTTCGCCTGGGCCGTGTCCACCGCCCGCACGAACTCGTCGTCCCCCGACGAGAGGGACTCCTCGAGGGAGAAGCGGGAGGCGTCCATGAGCGTCGCGTCGGCGCCGCGCTCCAGATTGAACCAGACGTAGTCGTGGGCGGAAATCGGGGCGAGCCAGTACAACTGCACGAGGGTCGCGGATTCGGCCAGCCCGCGAACACGCCGGCGCAGGTCGCGGACATAGCCGCGCAGGGCGTCGTCATCATCGGCCGCGTCGAGCCCCCCGAGCGCGTCGAGAACCCCCTGGGCCTCCACCGGGCCGACGAAGCCCCCGAAGCCGGAAAGCCCCAATCCCGCAAGCCGGTCGGCGGTCCGGGCGTCCAGGTTCGGGAGGGGTGAAAGATGAAACACCGGCTCGGAGTCGGCGCCGCCGGTTAAAAACCACAGAGTAAAACGCACCGCGTCGAGCTCCGCCGCCGGATGGTCCGGGACGTACCCGTCGAGGAGCAGTCCCTGAATGTACCGGGCGAAGGAGAGAACGACCTCCTCGTTGCCGGTGGCCTTGAGACCCAGTTCCTCGAGCTCCGGGGGCAGGGAGACCTCGAGCCACAGACGGGGGCTGTCGGCGCCGGGGTCGCGGTCCGGCAGACGGGGAGTGTCGCCGGGCGGCATGGCGGATGCGAGAGTCACCAGGAGGATGACGGGCAGGAGACGTCTCACAGCGGTTCACCCCCCTCCGGATTGAGCAGCTTGCGCAACTCGCTCTCCGGCAGGCGGCGGGTCTTGAGCGCCAGGGACTTCTCCTCCACGCGCAGCCAGAGACGCCGCCAGGGAAAGGCGAACACCAGGCAGCCGCCCAGGGCGACGAGGGCCGCCGCCGCCCAGAAGAGGAACAGACCCGGGTCGCGCTTGACCTCCAGCCCCGTTATCGGCTCCGTTCCCGCGTTCAGGTAACCGACGGCGGACCCGTCCCCCAAATCGAGGATGTTCCCCCCGTCGGCGGTCACGGGCGCCGGAAGAATCAGCTCTCCCCCCCGGGTGGTCAGCTTCAATCCGCGGGGGGGGTCCACCTCGAGGAGGGCGGGTGTCCCGTCGGGCAGGCTGAACCAGGCCCCTTCCAGACCCTCGGACGGCTCCCCGGGGAAGAGCCGGAGGGCGAGAACGTCCCCGGGCAGCTCGGGCTCCGGCTGGTGGCTCCAGCGAACGCTGCCCAGCTCAATCCTCACCCCGGCGGCGACCAGCTTCGGGTCGAGGTACTCCGGGTGCAGCCGGTAAACCAGCACGCCCTCCGCCACCGGCTCGTTCCCGAGGTAGACGTCCATCCGCACCGCGGGATTCGGCTCGGGATTGGCGTTCGTATCCGCCCCCGTCCCCGTTTCGAGAAGGTGGTTCGGGTAGTAGCCGCGCACCGCCACGGACCAGGGCGTGCCGGGGAAAGGGGTCGGTTCGTCGGAAAGCTCCAGCGTGACGAAGTCGGTCGCCGGGGCGGTGGTCGGCGGGGATGGGAATCCCCGCCCTACATCTTCCAGGGGCGTCAGGCGGAGCTCCAGCGATTCGATGACCAGGGGCGCGCCCTCGTAGGACCCCAGGCTCCTCGCGTAGGACGCGATGTCCCGACGAGCGCCGATGAGGAGGAGCGCCGGCTCCAGCTCGTCGACGAAACTCTGGTAGAACGTCACCCCGTCCCGGCTGTACGGCTCGTTGACCTCGATGCGCGGGGTCTCACGGCCGCCGGGGCCGTCCACGGAAAGTTCGGTGTAGTAGGTGAGCACGCGGGAGGAGTTGGGGTCCACCACGGTGTCGAAACCGGTGGCGGTGACCGCCAGCTCGGCCCCGAGGCGCGGGGGGAGGAGCTGGGTCTGGTCCTCGAAGAGCACCAGGTAGGCGCTCTGGCCGGAGACGAGCTTCACCAGCCCGGCCAGGAGGAAAAGAACGAGCCCGAGGTGGAGCGTCGGCGAGGCCCACCAGGCCCACCTCCCCTGGTCGGCGTAGAGCGCCCCCCCGTCGAGGCTCTTCACCCGCCAGCCGGCCCGTTTCAGACGAACACCAATCCCTTGAAGGAACTGTCGCGGCTCGCCGGGGAGAACGAGCGTCCGCTGGGCGGGGAAGTCGCGGCCGTCCTCGGCCCGGTGACCGCCGAGGGCGCGGAAACGGTTTATGGCGCAGGCGATGAGAGCGAGGGCCGCCCAGGCTTCCAGGGCGATGAAGTAGAAGGTGTGGAAGACGTCGTCGGCACCCACGGCGAAGATGAAGCCGGCGCCGCCCTCCCCGTAGAGCGTCGTGTAGGCCCAGGGCGGGCCGTTCTGGAGGATAAAGGCTCCCGCCAGGCTCACGAGGGCCAGCGCCACGAGAAGCCAAAATAAAACGCGCACCGACACCAGAAAATTCCAGATGCGACGGCCGATGGCGCGCACATTGACGCGGGACTCTTCGCTCATGCCTTCCCCGGTTGAACCCCCTTCGCGAAAAAAACTATACCACCACTTATGGACGGGGGCAAGCTACCAGGCGAGCGTCAATCCCAGCCCCAGCGCCGGCGGGTCACGCGGAGCGTCGGCGTAGGCGAAGAGCGGCTGGTTCAGGATGTTCGTCCCGGAAAGGGTCAGGCGGGCTACCTCGCTCAGGGTGAAGCCGACCTCCAGACCGAGGTCCACCGCCCCGGGCAGCTCCCCGCCGAGACCGTCCCGGCGGCGGCTCGTATACCCCAGGCTGACCGAGCCGGTCAACCAGTCCAGCGGTGAGAGCTCAAGAGCGACGTCCAGGCGGTGCAGGGCGAAGTGGGGCGGCGGCAGCGCGTCCGCCGGTCCCCAGGGCGGCGTGGCGTCGGCCAGCTCGTAGTCCACCCGCAGACGACCCTTGCAGAAATCGGCGGAAATCTGGTAATCGCAGTAGGCGTCGAAAACTAAAAGCTCCCGCGCCGGCCCGTTGGAGAAGTCTATGCCGCCCTCCGGGTCCAGGGCGTACTCGGGGGGGTCAACGACCCGGCGGTACCCGCCCCGCACGCCGGCCACCGAGGACTCCGACAGGTGCAGGGAGTACTCCAGGTAGTAGTCCTCGGTGACGCGGACCTCCATCGGCTCCGGTCGGTTCAGCCCCTCGATGCGCAGCCACACCCGGTCCGGCTGGGGAATTTCGGCCCGGCGCCGTCCGACCAGGCTGACGAGGGAGAGCGGGCCGAAGAGTAGACGCACCGCTCCACCGTACTCGAAAATAGGCTCCGGGGCGAAGGTCAGGCCCAGGCCGGTGGAAACGAAGAGGACCCTGTCCGAGGTGAAGGTGTTGGAGAGGTACAGGCGCGCGCCGTGCCGCGAGGCGACGGCGTCGGAGTAGCGGTAGGCGAGGTCGGCGGCGAGGAAATCACTGGAGCCGATGAAGAGCCTGGCGCCCACGGCGGAGTGCGCGTCCAAAACGTCGAATCCCTCCGGGCCGCGCTGTTCGAGAGAGCCCACCCCGGCCTCGGCGAAGGTGGTGATTTCGTCCTCGGGCCGCCAGACGCCGAGAAGGGACGCCGTCCAGGCGTTCTGCTCCTGGTAGCCCTCCTCCAGGGCGTGACCCCAGCGGTCGTAACCCGACCGGAGTATGAGCCGGTGACCGCGGGGGTCCAGCCATCCGGCGGACAACCGGCCCTCGAGCTCCTCCCTCACCCCCGCCGTTCGGTCCCGGACACCGTACGACCCGTCGAGGGAATAGGCGAAACGCCCGAGCTCCAGGGCGTGGAGAACGCCCGCTTTGCCGTTGACGTTGGAGTCCAGAGAGCCGTCGAAGCGGAAGAACTGGGTGCGCGGCTCGGAGTGGAACGCTTCCCCGACCGGGTCGGTCTCCAGGACGCCGGGGTCGTCGGTGAACCGCTCCCCGGCGACGAGCACCCGGCGCGCCAGGGCCTCGGTGCGGGGGTCCGGGGAACCGTGCTCGCCGAGAAGCCCCTCGGTCTCTGCGAGGGCCGCTTGCTCTGAACGGGTGAGGGCGACGGCGGGGAGCGTCAGGAGGAGGGGAATGAGTGCGATAAGGGGGCGGCTCAACGCAGCTCGGCGAGGCGGTTCTCGGCCTCCCGGCGGTAGCTCTGGGGGAAGTCGCCGCGGATTAGAATGACGTACTGCCGCCGGGCGGCGACCGGCTGGTGCCGGCGCTCGTAGATTTGACCCCGGCGCAGGAGGGCGCGCGCGGCGTAGGAGGGGTAACGGTCCGAGTAGTCGTCTATGACCCGCTGGAAGGTCCGGAGCGCATCGTCGAGCTGCCCGACCCCGAAGTAGCACTCGCCGAGCCAGAAAGAGGCCTGGACGGAAACCTCGGGGTTGGTGCTCGCCGCGGCCCGGAGGTAGTACTCGATAGCCCGGGCCTCGCGGCCGTCCATCTGCTCCACGAAGGCGCGCAACAGGCAGGCCCGGTCCCGGTATCCGTCAATCGAATCCAGGGCCAGAAGCCGGTCCAGGGCGTCGCGAGCCGAGGAGAGGCGGCGGATTTCCTTGTAGCACGAGGCCAGCTCGTAGAGGGCCGGGACGTAGCTCGAGCTCCCGGGGTAGCCGTTGACGACGCTCGAATAGTGGAGGATGGCGCGGTCGTAGTCGCCGAGCTCCCGGGCGATTTGGGCGATTTCGAAGTGGAGCCCGGCGCGGACCGAGTCCGACGTGCCGGCGGACAGCGCATCGAGCAACAGGGCGAGCGCCTCATCCAGCTCGCCGGTCTTGCGGTAGCACCGGGCCAGCTCCCGCGTGGCCTCCGTCACCTCGGGGGATTCGGCGTAGTCCGAAAGGATGCGCCCGTAGAGCCCGATGGCGCCCTCCATGTCCCCCGAATCCCGGTGGCTGCGGGCCAGCATCAGCGTGAGCTCCGGGGCCAGGTAGCTCCGGGGGCGGTGCTCCAGGTAAGCCTCCGTCGCCGCCGCCACGTCGGGATACCTTCCCCGCCGCCAGGCGGCCAGCTCCACGCCGTAGGCCGCGTCGTCCACCACCTCGGTCAACCGGCTCTCCGCCGCGAGGTTGGAGTAGAGGATGTAGGCCCGGTCGTATTCCTCCAGGCCGTAGCGGCAGTCGGCGACGCGCAGGCGGGCGTAGTCGTAGTAGCCCGAGTCGGGATAGGCCGCGAGGAGGCGGTCGAATTCGGGGAGCGCCTCGATGTAGCGGCCGGTCTCGAAGTAGGCGTTGGCCACCAGGTACAGGGCGTCGTCGGCCAGCTCGTCGGCGGGGTAGAGCCGGACAAGCTGGGCGTAATCATGCTGCCCACGCTCGTGCTCACCCGACCCGACGTAGGCCTGAGCCCGCCCGTACAGAGCCAGCGGGGCGAGGTCGCTGTCGGGGAAGCGCTCGAGGAACTCGCCGAACCGCTCGACGGCCCGGGCGTCGTCCCCCGAGCGGTAATCCATCCGGGCCAGTTCCAACAGCGCGTCGTCGGCCAGGCTGCCGTCGGCGTCGGCGACGGTCTCCAGGAACCCCGCGGCTTCCGTGGAGCGTCCCTGACGCAGCACCGCCATCCCGTTCCAGTACGTGGACAGACCGGCCAGCCCCGTCCCGGCCAGGGCGGCGAAACACCCCTCGGCGGCGGGGTAGTCCCGCTGGCGGTAGAGGCACAGACCGGCCTTGAACCGGGCGGTGTCGGCCCCCCGGTCGCCGTTCCCGGCTATGCGGGCGAAGGTGTCGGCCCCCACCGCGTAATCCCCCCCGGCGTAAGCGGCCTCGGCCAGCAGCCAGTCGGCCGCCTCACCCCAGCGGGGGTCGCCCGTCAGACCGGCGGCCGCGGCTTCCGCGGCGGCGTACTCGCCGGCTTCGTACGAGGCGTAACCCAGATAGTACCGGGCGACGGCGTCCCTCTCGGGCTCGAACTCCTTCCAGCCCAGGGCGTCGTGGAGGTTGTCCGCGGCCTCGGCGTACTCGCCCAGGGTGCAGAGGACCAGCCCGCGCTCGTAGAGAACCTCCGCCACCAGGCCGTGGGGCAAATCGGCGAGGGACCGGTTGAAGGCCGCCGCCGCCCCGGCGTAGTCCCCGAGGGCGACGAGGGTGCGGCCCCGCCAGTAGCTGATTTGTCCGCGCCAGGCGGGCTCGTCGCAGAGCTCGCCGGCCCGGCCCAGGCTCTCCTCGGCCCCGGCCGTATCTTCCAATTGAAGCTGGGTCTGGGCCAGGGCGAAGTAGAGCCTCCACGACGGCTCGTACTCGCGCTCGATTTCCCGGTAGGCCGAGAGCGCCGCGGGGTAGTCGCCCAGGGCGTAGAGGCTGTCGCCCAGATAATAGAGGGAGAGGCGGCGTGTCCTCGCGTCGGTGGTGACATGCGTGACGCCGCGGAAGCTCGCCGCGGCCCGCGCGTGACTGCCCGTGGCGCGGTAACCCTGCCCCACCGAGAAGAGCGACCGCTCCAGGCGGCGGTCGGTGGGGTCGTTGAGGATGAGAAGCTCCAGATGGTGCGTGGCCAGCTCGGGAGAGCCCTCGGCCAGCTCCGCCGAGCCGAGGAGGAAGAGCGCCTCGGAGTCGGCGTTTAGCAGCGCCTCGGGGGTGGCCAGGAGCTCGGTGACGCTGAAAAGCCCCCGGTCGTAGAACTCCTCCGTTTCGACTCCGGCGGACACCGGTACCGTAAAAACGGTACACAGAAACATTACCCACCCGACTGTCGTGGATAGTTTCATGTTGAATACATTGGGGCTCACGTCAGCCCAGTAACTTGTACATATTATACCACGTTTGGCGCCGGAAGTCCGGCGGGAAGCCAAGTCGCGCAATTCTAACCAGATGCGGTCGGAGATAATCCACCCTTGCCCTGCCGGAGGCTTCGTGGTAGGATTACGCGGTTTTGCGCCAAACACCGTCCGGAGTATATCGGGGAAAGCAAGAAACGGACCAACGACCGGTCATCGAGGTAAAAAATGTCCACTATCGTAGTCGTGGGCGCCCAGTGGGGCGACGAGGGCAAGGGGAAGGTGGTGGACTGCCTGTCGGCCAGGGCCGACATGGTGGTCCGCTTCAACGGCGGCGCCAACGCCGGCCACACCATCGTCGTCGCCCGGGAGGAGTACGTGCTGCACCTCGTCCCCTCGGGGGCGGTGCGGGAGGGGGCGGCCTGCGTCATCGGCAACGGCTGCGTGGTGGACGCCGGGCTGCTCCTCGACGAGTACGACGACCTCCGGCGGCGGGGCATAGACCTCACCGACCGGCTCTTCATCTCCGGCTTCGCCCACCTGGTACTGCCCCACCACAAGGCGGCCGACGGCGCCCTCGAGGATTCGTCCTCCGCCCCCATCGGCACCACCCGCCGGGGAATAGGCCCCGCTTACTGCGACAAGTACGCCCGCTACGGCGTCCGCGTCGAGGACCTCCTGGACGACCGCGACCTCCGGGCCAAGCTCGAGGCGGCCTACGCCTACCGCGCCCGCTGGACCGGCTCCGGAGACTACCCGCCGCTCGAGGAGGTCTACGCGAGACTGGCCGTGGAGGGCAAGCGCCTGGCTCCCTTCATCGTGGACACGTCGCTTTTAATCAACGGCTACATCGCCGACGGGAAGAGCGTCCTCTTCGAGGGCGCCCAGGGGAGCCTCTTGGACGTGGACTTCGGCACGTACCCCTTCGTCACCAGCTCCAACCCGGTGGCCCCCTTCGCCGCCATCGGCTCCGGCGTGGGACTGGACCAGCTCGATTACGCCCTGGGCGTGGTCAAGGCCTACCTCACCCGCGTGGGCGAAGGCCCGTTCCCCACCGAGCTCACCGACTCCACCGGCGAGTACCTGCGCGAGCGGGGCTACGAGTACGGCCGCTCCACGGGCCGACCGCGGCGCTGCGGCTGGCTGGACCTCGTCCCGCTGCGCCTGGCCGCCCGGGTCAACGGCCTCCACGGCGCCGTTGTCTCCAAGCTCGACGTCCTCGACGAGCTGGAGGAAATTCCGGTCTGCACGGCTTATAAACTCCGCGGGAAAATTTACACCGAGATGCCGCTCCCCGTGGCGCTCATCGCCGAGGCGGAGCCGGTGTACGAAACCCTCCCCGGTTGGAAGACCGACACCTCGGGCATAACCTCCTGGGACGACCTGCCGAAAAAAGCCCAGGCGTACCTGCGCTTCATCGAACAGGGCTGCGGCGTGCCGGTGGTGGCCATCAGCGTGGGCCAGCGCCGCGACCAAATCATCTGGCTCGAAGAGGTGTTCTAGTCCATTCCGCCTCGACCCCATCGACGCTCTGCGGTACGAGTAGAAGATAAATATAAATATATTAAATATTTAAGGCGGGGTTGTTCCCCGCCTCGTTATTACCACAAATGCTCATGTAGATTTGGTTTGCCCCTAATCCGGTAGTTCAATATCCGCCCTGACCGGTCCAACTGGAGGATAGGGGGAAAAATCTTTCTCTGCGGTAATATCGTCGTTGGTGCAGTCAACCTTGCCGTCCCAACCCGCGGGCCAGATGCCCAGCGCGGGGTAGATCTCGTAGTAGCCTTGATTGCTTGTTTGATCCCTACCTATTTCGATCCAGGGGTCGGTTGATTCTTCCCGTTTGTACAACAGTACCCACACCTCATTCACTGGGTCACCGCCCTTGGTGACTATTCCCCACACCTTATCCTCGTCGTCGGCCAGCGGTCTCACTTCGTTATCCGTGGAAACGGCGTCGGAGCATGCCACCAGGGCGATGACGCCGGCGGCTACTATGGCGAGGAGCACTATGTATAGCGTTTTCATCACGTTCTCCTTTTGTGGCTTGGGTTGTACTTTCTTAGGAACCCTGGATTATAAGTAGCCGAAAACTTCATGTCTGTCACGGTTGAGTCGAAGACTAAATGTGACTTTTTTACAATTTCTTTTCTTTCGACCCTTGACACTCGGCTTTTTGGGGAATAAATTAGTTACATCAAGGTAGAGGGAAAAGAGGTGGTAACGTCATGCAAGCGCCTCGCTCATGGGTAATATTACTGTTCCTGTCGTCCGCCGCCATCGCCGGTGAGTGGCATGTTGAAGATGTGGACCCCAGCCTGCCCGACAACTATAGCGACACCTCGATTGGATTGGATAGCTCCGATGTGCCTTACATAGCCTATTTTAACCAGGATAGACTGCTTCTCGCCAGCCGGGAAGGGGGAGACTGGAGCATAGAAACCGTTGACGAAGAAGGGCCGTTTCGGTTCTATGTATCTCTGGTGCTGGACGGCCAGGACCGACCCTGCATAGCGTACTACCAGTATTATCCGGAAAGTAACCTTAAGTACGCCCGTTGGACGGGAACCGAGTGGATTATTGAGACGGTGGACAGTGAAGGCAACGTCGGCGTTTACTGCTCCCTCGCCCTGGACTCGTCTGACCGTCCCTGTATAGCCTATAGAGACGCACATGATGGAGATTCCAGCGATTTGAAGTACGCCCGCTGGGACGGCGACGAGTGGCTCTACGAGTACGTTGATACCGGAGGCGATACCCCTGCTTACATTTCTCTGGCCCTAGATTCAAACGACCGTCCCCACATCTCCTATCAGAAAAAAGATGACGCAAACGACCTCAAGTACGCCCACTGGGACGGATCGCTGTGGCGTGTCGAGACAGTGGACGCTGAGGGTATCTCGGGATCCTATTCTTCCATCGCCGTGGATTCTCAAGATCGACCCCACATAGCCTACAGAAACGGACATGACGCAAGATACGCTTATAATGACGGCTTTGTTTGGATTATCGACACGGTGGATCCCGAAGCCGATACCACGTGTGGAGGCTTTACGTCGATTGCATTGGATTCCATGGACCTGCCCTACATCCTGGATTACGAAACGAGCGAAATTTTCGAAGCGCCTCGTTGCTCCCACTGGGACGGCGAGCGGTGGCAGTGCGAATATGCCGATTACTATACTCCCAGCTATCGCAACTCCATCGGAGTTGATTCGCACGACCAACCTCATATAAGCTATATAGGCTATGGTGTAGATAGGGGTGATATAGGCATTAAATACGCCTGGTATGAAATATACTTCCACTTGTTGAGCCCGGGGCGGGGGGAGGTCGTTTCCACGTCCACCCCCACGCTGGACTGGTCCGACGACGACAACCCCGACTTGGCGAGTTACACCCTGTGGTGGGGAAAGGACCCCGACTTCAACACCTATAACGAGGTTACGGGCATCCACGAATCGAAATATACGATACCGAGCGGCATAGCCAATGGGGACACCATCTACTGGCGGGTGAAATCAATCGATGGTGGTGGAGGGGAGTACTGGGGTGAGGAGCAGGACTGGCACTTCACCGTTTACCTGGACTACGACCCCGTCTATCACCTCCTGAGCCCCGAAAAAGGCGAGGTAGTATACACTTTTCCCCTAACGTTCGACTGGCAGGATCAGGAGATACCCGGCCTGGATTCGTACACCCTTTGGTGGGGGACCGACCCGGACTTTGTAACCTATAACGAGGTCGCCGGGCTGACCGATTCGGAGTATACGTTATCGGGCGGCATCGAGGACGGGGCGCGGATTTACTGGCGCGTTAAATCCGTTGACGACCAGGGCGGGGAATACTGGGCCGAGGAGCTGGACTGGTACTTCGACGTGGA
>CAYTCV010000012.1:15332-38078 GCA_964436465.1 uncultured bacterium | reverse complement strand
CCGCTCCAGAATTTAACGGGCGGAAATCCGCGGGGACGGGGCTTCGAACGCCGCCGCCCGTGAAGCGCGAAACGGGAAGTGGCACCGCCACTTGCGCGGGCGCGAACGGCTTTAGTATAATATCCGGCCGCCGGGGTCGACCCCGGGATGGTGACGGGTATACCAGGCCCTCGTAGCTCAGTCGGTAGAGCACCTGCATGGTAAGCAGGTGGTCACCAGTTCAAATCTGGTCGAGGGCTCCATTATTGCGTCGGTCGGAACCCCGACCGGATGCAGCAACAGTCGGAAACCGGCATGGTCTCGAACCGTGACATCATCGCTTTAGCCTGCTCCAAGTGCAAGCGGAAGAACTACACCCTGACGAAGAACAAGAAAAAGCACCAGGGCAAACTGGAGCTTATCAAGTACTGCCCGTGGGACCGTGAGCGGACGGTCCACCGCGAGGCCAAGCCCTAATCCGTTCCGGGTTCCGCCGTGGAGTGCGGTCAGCCGCTCGTGCGCCGACCGCCGGGTTCTGGTTGTCCGATTGATGCAGTCATAACAGATAGGCCAGTAGCTCTAATGGTAGAGCGGCGGACTCCAAATCCGCAAGTTGGGGGTTCGAGTCCCTCCTGGCCTGCCAGTCCGGACGCCCCCCGCCGAGGGGAACGTCCCCGCGCCCGAGAGAGATATGTTTGACAGGATAAAAAGGTTCATCCGCGAGACGAGGGTCGAGCTCTCCAAGGTCACCTGGCCTACGCGGCGGGAGGTCTTCTCCTCCACCCTCATCATCATCGCCATGAGCGCCTTTCTGGCGGTGCTCATCGGGGTGTTCGATTTCGGGATGTCCAAGCTCATCGACTGGATTCTGAGCCAACGCTAACCGATATGACCGACGAGGCCGAAAGACCGGTTGAGGGTGAAACCGCGCTCGAGGCGACCGAAGAGGCCGCCGTCGAGACCGGTCCGCCCACGCACACCGCCGAGGGCAAGAAGCTCTTCTGGTTCGCGGTTTACGTGTACTCGGGCCACGAGAAGAAGGTGCTGGGCAACCTCCGGCGCAGAATCGAGCTCTCCGACATCCCCCAGCTCTTCGGGCAGGTCGTGGTACCCTCGGAGGATGTGCTCGTCCAGCGTTCCGGCCGCAGCGCGAAGACTTCGCGCCCCTACTTCCCGGGTTACGTCATCTTTCAGATGGTCGGCCGGGACCACGAGCTGGAGAAGGCCGACGACCGCGACTTCATCGCGGTGACCAACCTGGTCATCAGCACGCCGGGCGTGCGCGGCTTCGTGGGCGGACGGCGCGACCCCGCCCCCCTGGATACGGACGAGGTGGCGCGCATCCTCCACACCGAGGAGTCGAAAACCGAGCGCATCAAGGACATTCCTTTCTCCAAAGGCGACCAGGTGCGAATCACCGACGGGCCCTTCGGCAACTTCGACGGAATCGTCGAGGAGGTCATGGTGGACCGTCACAAAGTCCGTGTGGCCGTCACGGTTTTCGGCCGGGCGACCCAAATCGAAATAGACATCGCCCATCTCGTAAAGACGTAGGCGGGCCGTTAAAATTCATGGGGGTGTGTCTGGCATCCCCCAGCCGCCGGGGTCATCCCCGACGGGTCTCCGGGACGGCGTCTCTCGCGCCGCCGCCGGGGCAAACGGGTCCTGACGACGGGGGACGCTCCGGTGTCGGGCCGAAACCTCAAGTGAAAAGGCATGGCTAAGAAAAAGGTTCTGGCGGTGATTAAGCTCCAGTGTCCCGCCGGCGCGGCCACTCCGGCGCCGCCGGTCGGACCGGCGTTGGGCCAGTACGGCATCAACATCGGCGAGTTCTGCAAGGCCTTCAACTCACAGACCGCCGACCAGCCCGGCCTGGTGATTCCCGCGTTAATCACCATCTACGCCGACCGGAGCTTCACCTTTGAGCTCAAGACCCCCCCCGCGGCCGTCCTGATAAAAAAGTACGTGAAGCTGGCCAAGGGCTCGGGCGAGCCGAACCGCGAGAAGGTCGGCGCGCTCACCCAGGCCCAGTTGCGTAAAATTGCCGAAATCAAGATGCCCGACTCGAACTGCAACACCATCGAGGCCTGCATGGAGATGGTGGCGGGCACGGCGCGGTCCATGGGGGTAACTATCGAGGGGTGATAACCCTTCGGGCGTGGACGGCGCGCATGCCGTCCGGGCCGAAACGACGATTCCGCGGACCCGACCTTCGGAGTCCGCTCTAGGAGATGGAATGGCAATCGGTAAGAGGATGCGGGAGATGAGCCGGAAGGTTCCCGCGGAACCCGTTCAGCTCAGGGACGCCCTGGCGCTGGTCAAGGAGATGGCGGTCGAGAAGTTCGACGCCACCTGCGACATCGCTATTCGACTGGGCGTCGACCCGCGCAAGGCCGAGGAGAACATCCGCGGCTCCTGCCCGGCCCCGGCCGGATTGGGACGCAAGGTCACGGTGCTGGCCTTCGTCGGCGGCGAGAAGCTACAGGAGGCCAAAGACGCCGGCGCCGACATCATCGGCGACGAGGAAATCATCGAGAAAATCCAGAACGGCTGGCTCGAGTTCGACAAGGTCGTCGCCACACCGGACCAGATGAAATCCCTGGCCAAGCTGGGACGGGTTCTCGGTCCGAAGAAGCTCATGCCTTCACCCAAAGACGGAACGGTGTCCTTCGAGATAAGTGAGGCCATCGCCCTGTTGAAAACCGGCCAGATAAACTTCCGCGTGGACAAGGCCGGCATAGTGCACGCCCAGGTCGGCAAGGTCTCCTTCGACGCCGACGCGCTGTATCGCAACGCGATGAGCCTGCTGGAGACTCTCATCCGCCTGCGGCCGGCCTCGGTGAAGGGCCGATACATCAAGAGCATCCATGTCTCGAGCACCATGGGTCCCAGCGTGAAGGTCGACCCGAAAATCAGCGTGGAGGAAATCCGCGTTTGAGCAAGGAGTGCAGGTGACCCGCGAGGAGAAGACACAAGTCGTTGCCGAGCTGACCGAGAAGCTCTCGGCGGCCGATTGCGCCCTCTTCGTCGACATGGTCGGCCAGACGGTGGCCGAGTCGACGGAGCTGCGGCGCCGTGTGCGCGGCAGCGACTCAAGTTTGCGGCAGGTGAAGAACACGCTGACCAAGCTGGCCCTGGTCTCGCTCGGGCGCGAGGCGGCCCTCCACCTTTTGGACGGCCCCACGGCCCTGGCCACGACGGCACACCCCGTCGAGCTTTCCCGGGTGCTGGTCGGTTTCAGCAAGGAATACGAGGATAAGCTGCAAATCCGAGGCGGCTGGCTTTTCGACAAAATCCTCGACTTCAAGAGCGTCGTTGAGCTGTCCAAGTGCCCGCCCCTGCCCGAGATGCGCGCCAAGACCCTGGGGCTCCTGACGGCGTCCATGGGGAACTTCCTGAGCCTCTTGAACCAGGTTCCCGCCAAGTTGGTGCGCCTGCTCGCGGCCAAGGCCGCCCTGGAAGGCTGATGAGACTAAGTTACGCTCCGGCGAAAAAAAGCCGGACGGTGAAAGAATCTTTTGTTTTGCGAAGGAGCGAAAGATGAGCAAAGAGGAAATCAAAGAGGCCCTGGGCAAGATGACCGTCGTCGAGCTCGCCGAATTGGTCAAGGAGCTCGAGGAGGAGTGGGGCGTCTCCGCCGCCGCTCCCGTCGCCGTGGCAGCCGCTGCGGGCGCCGCGGCCGGCGCGGCCGCCGAAGAGGAGGAGAAGACTGAATTCAACGTCATCCTCTCCAGTTTCGGCGACAAGAAAATCCAGGTCATCAAGGAGGTTCGGGCGATAACCGGTCTCGGACTCCAGGCGGCCAAGGAGCTCGTGGAGAGCGCACCCTCGACCATCAAGGAGGGCGTGGAGAAGGAAGAGGCCGCCAAGTTAAAGGAGCAAATCGAGGGTGCCGGGGGCATCGTCGAGATAAAGTAACGGCCGGAGGTGGGGCGCGTCCGGTTCTCCGGGCGCGCCTGCTGGCCGTTACGCACCTTAATTTTCTGCGCAACGGTTTGAAAAACATTCACTTATGTTTTCAGGCACAGATAATGCAAAAAATCTGGTCAATGAGGCCAGATTTGTGTATAATACACCGCTTGTGCGGAAGGGGAACGCCGACGCGGCCCGCGAGCCTTCGTTGGCGCGCCGGAGTTTGTACGGCTGATGTAACTGTCGGCCGATTGGGGACTTATGCGTAACGGGGGATGGCCGACCAGCCATACCGCCGCCTTGGGTCTAATGCATCGGGCTGACTGAACACCGCCAGGCCCCGGGATGTGTGACGTAAGTTGACCATTACGCCGCATCCGGGGCTTGGGCTTACGCCCGCCTTCCGCGCGCCTTCCCGCAGTGTCCGTAAGAGTCCCCAACCCTCACGCGTGCCCCACCCGCGCCCACATCTAACTTGGGAGAGTCCATGCCCGAGAAGCCCCCGAATATACGTCCGAAGGGAAAATCTCGCCCCAAGGGAAAGGCCGCGCCCGCAGGCGCCCCCGCGACCGACGACAACCTGCTTCCGAAGGGCAAGGCTTACCACGGCAAGAAGGGGAAATACCCCCGAACCCACCGCACCACCTACGCCAAGCTCCCCGTTGCGATGGAGCTCCCCAACCTGCTCCAGGTGCAGCGCGACAGCTTCAACAACTTCCTGCAGCAGGGCGTCCCGGCGTCCAAACGCCTCCGTCAGGGCCTGCAGTACGCCTTCGAGCGCGTGTTCCCCATCGAGGACCCCTCCGGCGTTTTCCGGCTCGAATTCGTGCGCTACAAGCTCGACCTGCCCAAGTACGAGGTAGATGAGTGCAAGGACCGGGACATGACCTACGGCGCCCCCCTGAAGGTCACCTTCCGCCTGGACGTCTACTCCGTCGACCGCAAGCACAAGGAAGACCGTCAGCTCATCGATAAGCGCGAGGAGACGCTCTACCTGGGTGAGCTGCCGATGATGACCGATTCGGGCACGTTCATCATCAACGGCGCGGAGCGCGTCGTGGTCAGCCAGCTCCACCGTTCACCCGGCGTCTTCTTCAAGGAGGACCAGCAGCCCGGAGGCCGCAAGCTCTACTCCTCCAGAATCATCCCCGTCCGCGGCTCGTGGCTGGATTTCTCCATCGACGCCAACGACGTGATGTACCTGTCCATCGACCGCAAGCGCAAGATGCTCATCACCACGTTCCTGCGGGCGCTGGGGTACGCGTCGAACGCGGAAATCCTGGCGATTTTCGCCTCGGGCGACCCAATCCCCGTCGAGGACAAGAAGCGGATTAAAGGCGGCGCCCTGGCCACCAAAATCTTCGACCCCCAGTCCAAAAACCCCGACGACGTCCTCTACGAGTACGGGACGCTCATCGACGAAGAGGTCTATCGGACCCTGGTCGAGCTGGGAATCCGCCACGTCCGGCTGCTGCCGGACCTGGTGCCCATCACCGCGAGCGCCTCGCTCCTGGGCGCCATCTCCCTCGAGGACGTCATCGACATGAGCTCCGGCGAGCTTCTGGTCGAGGCCGACCGGGAAATTACCCCGGAAATCTTCACCCAGCTCGCCGAGGCGGGAATAGAGGCGGTACGGGTCATCCCCGAACCCGATACAATTTGGTTCTCCGTCATCCGCAACACCCTGGAGAAGGATTCCATGCCCTCCAAGGTGGAGTCGGCGCTGCGCGTATACACCCTGCTGCGTCCGGGGGAGCCGCCCAACACCGAGGCGGCGGTCAAGTTCTTCAACACCCTGTTCTTCAACGTGCGTCGCTACGACCTGGGCAACGTGGGCCGCAAGAAGCTCAACGACAAGCTGAAGATGAGCCTGCCCCTGGAGGAGCACCGGCTGGACCGGGACGACATCATCGAGACCTGCCGCTACCTGTTGAAGCTGCGGGGCGGGGAACAGAACGCATCCACGGACGACATAGACCATCTGGGGAACCGCATCGTGCTCAGCGTGGGCGAGCTGTTGGAGGACGTGTGCCACGTGGGAATAGCCCGTCTCGAGCGCGTCGCCCGCGACCGCATGGCCGTCCAGGAACCGGGCCGGTGCATGCCCAGCGACCTCATCAACTCCAAGCCGCTTACCGGGGCCGTGAAGGAGTTCTTCGGCTCCTCGGCCCTGTCGCAGTTCATGGACCAGGTCAACCCGCTCTCCGAGCTGACCCACAAGCGGCGCGTTTCGGCTCTGGGCCCCGGTGGTCTATCGCGCGACCGCGCCACTTTCGAGGTCCGCGACGTCCACTACACCCACTACGGGCGGCTGTGCCCCATCGAGACCCCGGAAGGGCCGAACATCGGCCTCATCAGCTCCCTGTCCACCTACGCCCGCATCAACGCCTTCGGTCTCATCGAGACCCCCTACCGACGCGTGGTGAACGGTATTGTGGGCGATGAAATCGAGTACCTCTCGGCGGACGAGGAGGAGAACCTCATCGTCGCCCAGGCCAACGTGGAAGTGGACGACAAGGGGAAAATCGCGGACAGCTTGGTACTGGCCCGTTTCCAGAGCGAGTTCATCCGCGTCAAGCCCACCGAAGTCACCTACATGGACGTGAGCCCGAAGCAGGTCATCAGCATCTCCACCTCCCTCATCCCGTTCCTGGAGCACGACGACGCCAACCGGGCCCTTATGGGTTCCAACATGCAGCGTCAGGCCGTGCCCCTCATGACCACCGAGCCACCCCTGGTGGGCACCGGCGTGGAGGATATCGCCGCCCGGGACTCCGGAGTTCTGGTCCTCACGCGGCGGCCCGGCGTCGTGGCCTACGTCTCCGCCACCCGCATCGAGGTCGAGACCAAGGACGTGGACGAGTACACCGGCCTCTTCGAGCGCGACGCGTACGAGCTGAAGCGTTACGTGCGCTCGAACCAGGACACCTGCATCAACCAGAAGCCCGTCGTTTCCACGGGCCAGAAGGTGAAGGTGGGGGACGTGTTGGCCGACGGCCAGGCCACGGCCGGCGGCGAGCTGGGCCTGGGATGCAACGTCCTGGTCGCCTTCATTCCCTGGTACGGCTACAACTACGAGGACGCCATCATCATCTCCGAAGAGCTGGTCCAGAAAGACTACTTCACCTCCATCCACATCGAGGAGTACGAAATCGAGTGCCGGGAGACCAATCTCGGCCGCGAGGAAATCACCGCGGACATCCCCAACGTCTCGGCCGACAGCTTGCGTAACCTGGACGAGGTGGGAATAATCCGCGTCGGCGCCAGCGTGAAACCGGGCGACATCCTCGTCGGCAAGGTCGCTCCCAAGGGCGAGACCGAGCTGACCCCCGAGGAGAGCCTGTTGCGGGCCATCTTCGGCGAGAAGGCCAAGGACGTCCGCGACGCCTCCCTCAAGGCGCCTCCCGGGCTGGAGGGCAAAATCATCGGCGTCAAGACCTTCTCCCGCAAATCCAAGGAGCGCTCGGACCACCTCACCGAGAACGAGCTCGACTCCATCGAGGATTACAAGCGGTACAAGGAGGAGGAGCTGGCGCGCCTGGAGAAGGAGGAGGGGTACGCCCTCAAGCGCCTCCTCGTCGAGAAGTGGCCCAAGACGAAAGCCACCGAGGCCCGCGCCAAGGCTCAGGACATAGTGGACGAGCTCATCGAGGTGGACGCCGACTACGCCGAGCGCATCGTTGACACCCTGGACCGGTACGAAGAGATGAAGGCCCGGGTGGACCTGCAGACCAAGATAAAAATCGACCGCATAGAGCGCGGCGACGAGCTTCCTCCGGGCATCTACTCCATCGTCAAGGTTTACGTGGCCCGTAAAAGCCGGCTGTCCGTGGGCGACAAGATGGCCGGGCGCCACGGGAACAAGGGCGTCGTCTCCATCGTCGTGCCCCAGGAGGACATGCCGTACATGCCCGACGGGACTCCCATCCAGATGGTGCTGAATCCTCTGGGCGTGCCCTCTCGGATGAACGTGGGGCAGATTATGGAGACCCATCTCGGCTGGGCGGCGCACGAGCTCGAGCGGTTCGTGGCCACGCCCGTCTTCGAGGGGGCCACCGAGGAAGAGGTGAAGGAGCTGCTCCGGGAGGCCGGTCTACCCGAGGACGGCAAGAGCGTCCTCTACGACGGGAAGAATGGGGAGCCCTTCGATTCCCGCGTCACCGTGGGTTACATGTACATGATGAAGCTCTCCCACCTGGCCGAGGAGAAAATCCACGCGCGCTCCATCGGCCCGTACTCCCTCGTCACCCAGCAGCCGCTGGGCGGCCGGGCGCAGATGGGCGGGCAGCGGTTCGGCGAGATGGAGGTCTGGGCCATCGAGGCCTACGGCGCCGCCCACACCCTGCGGGAGCTTCTCACCGTCAAGTCCGACGACGTGCCGGGCCGGTCGAAGATGTACGAGGCCATCGTCAAGGGCGAGAACACGCCGGAGCCCGGCATACCCGAGAGCTTCAATGTGCTGCGGCGCGAGCTGATGGGGCTCTGCCTGGATATGCAACTGGAGGAGTAGTCCTCCGCGGGCCGGGGATTCACGACACGCGTGGTGAGGTTGTCGGGCGCGTGAGGGACACGAGCGGTGTCCACGGGAATTCTCGACGCGCGTGTTACGCGCCGCGTACCGGGATTCAACGGGGCAAACGCGACCGGTGTGCGAGAGGACGAGTAGTGGAAGCGGCCGCGGATACGACCGACGACCGGGCGACGAGGCGCTGCACCCGCTGCATCTTCCCCGACAGCCTGCCGGGGCTGGCGTTCTCCGCCGACGGGACGTGCAACTACTGCCGGGCGTACAAAGCTCCGGAAGTGCTCGGCGAGGACGAACTGGGGAGGATAATCGAGGGGGTCAGGGGCAGGTTTCCCTTCGACTGCATCGTGCCGTTGAGCGGCGGGCGGGACAGCACCTACGTGCTTTACATGGCGAAACGGCACTTCAACCTGCGGGCCCTGGCCGTCAACTTCGACAACGAGTTTCAGACCCCCCAGGCGAAGGCGAACGTACAGACGGCGTGCGACATCCTGGACGTACCGCTCGTAACGTACCGCTCGCGGTGGGGCACCGGCAGAAAAACGGTGCACTACGCCATCCGGGCCGCGCTGGACGGCGGAATCCGAGCGATGGCGGACTGCTTCTGCAACGCGTGCTCCTACGGATACCGGGCCTGCTGCTACATCGCCGCACGGAAGTACAACGTCCCCCTGATATTTTGGGGGGAATCCGCGGGCGAGTACACCCAGCACATGACCGACGCGCAACTGCGGCAGGGGCCGGCCGCCAGGATAAAGAAGCAGTTCACCGGCGCCGGTATCCTGTACCGGTTGAACCTGTACCGCCAGCGGCTCGAGTTCCCGGTCCCGGGGAATTTCTGGCGCAATCTGGCCCTGCTGCCCCCCCGGCTCAAACGCGCTGGTACGCGGGAAATAGCCTTCTTCGATTATGTGCCATGGAACCGGGAGCTCCTCAAGCGGACGATTACCCGCGAGCTGGGGTGGAAAAAGCCCGCCGATTCGGTCTCGACGTGGCGCATAGACTGCAAGCTGGATAGACTGGTCACGTTCTCGTACTACAACATCTTCGGGTGCAGCAAGCACTGTTTCGGGTACCACAACATGATAAACGACCGTCAGATGACCCGGGAGGAGGCCCTGGAACAGGAGCTGCGGACGTGCTCCAGCGCGGGCGCCGAGCTCCGGGACCTGCTCGCGGAAGATGTCGGATTGCGGCCCGACGAGGTCGAGCGGATAATCGGATTCTCCCGCAGACCCTGAGGCCGGCCCACGCCGTCGAAGGCGGTCGAGGTAATACGAGCGCTCGTTTTAGAAATAAATTCAGGTGTCAAACGTATACGATAAATCGCTGACGAGTACGCGGCGTCCGACGCCCCCCCCGCACACGGTTTCAATCCCTCGTTCCCTCCGAGGTTTATAGATGAGCTACACGGCCATATCGCCCTTTCAGCCGGCCAAGACGAACCGTTTCAACAAGATTCGCATCACCATGGCCTCGCCGGAGACCATCCGCTCCTGGTCCAACGGCGAGGTGAAGAAGGCGGAGACCATCAACTACCGCACCCTGCGCGCGGAGAAGGACGGTCTCTTCTGCGAGCGCATCTTCGGGCCCACCCGCGACTGGGAGTGCTTCTGCGGCAAGTACAAGCGGGTGAAGAACAAGGGGGTCATCTGCGACCGCTGCGGCGTCGAGGTGACGCTGGCCAAGGTCCGGCGGGAGCGGCTGGGGCACATCGAGCTCGAGGTGCCGGTGGCCCATATCTGGTACGTCAAGGGTACCCCGAGCCGGGTGGCCACCCTGTTGAACATCTCCACCCGGGACCTGGAGCGGGTGCTCTACTACGAGAGCTACATCGTCACCGACCCGGGCACGACGCCCCTGACCTACAAGCAGCTCCTGACCGAGGAGCAGTACCAGAAGGCGCGGGCGGCCTTCAGCTACGACTTCGAGGCCGACATGGGGGCCGGGGTCATCCGGGAGATGCTCACCGCCATCGACCTCGAGGACCTGGTGACCGACCTGCGGGCCGAGCTCGAGGCGGCTACCTCCAAGCAGGCCAGGCACAGCATACTCAAGCGGCTGGCCATCTCCGAGGCCTTCCGCAAGAGCGGCAATCGGCCCGAGTGGATGATACTCGACGTCATCCCGGTGATTCCGCCCGAGCTGCGGCCCCTGGTTCCCCTGGACGGGGGACGCTTCGCCACCAGCGACCTGAACGACCTCTACCGCTCGGTCATCCACCGCAACAACCGTCTGCGGCGCCTGAAGGAGCTCTCGGCTCCCGCGGTCATCCTGCGCAACGAGAAGCGGATGCTGCAGGAGGCCGTGGACGCGCTCTTCGACAACGGCCGCCGCGGGCGCGCCGTGCGCGGCTCCGGCAACCGACCCCTGAAGTCCCTGTCCCACACGGTCAAGGGCAAGATGGGCCGCTTCCGCCAGAACCTGCTGGGCAAGCGGGTGGACTACTCCGGCCGCTCGGTCATCGTCGTCGGCCCCGAGCTAAAGCTTCACCAGTGCGGCGTCCCGAAGCGGATGGCCCTGGAGCTCTTCCGCCCCTTCGTCATCATGCGCCTCGAACAGGCGGGAATAGTCCACACCGTCAAGAGCGCCCGCAAGCTTCTGGACCAGGTCTCGCCCGAGGTGTGGGACATCCTCGAGGAAATCATCCAGGACCACCCGGTGATTCTCAACCGCGCCCCGACCCTGCACCGCCTGGGCGTCCAGGCCTTCCAGCCGGTGCTGGTGGAGGGGGAGGCGATTCGCATCCACCCCCTGGTGTGCACCGCCTTCAACGCGGATTTCGACGGCGACCAGATGGCGGTCCACGTGCCGCTTTCCGTGGAGAGTCAGCTCGAGTGCCGCCTGTTGATGCTCTCGACGCACAACATCCTCTCCCCGGCCAACGGCTCGGCCCTGGCCACGCCCACCAAGGACATGGTCCTGGGCGTGTATTACATGACGAAGCCGAAGCTGGAGCGAACCCCGCCGGAGAAGTGCCGCCGATTCCCGACCATAGACGCGGTCAGGCTCGGCTACGACCTGGGGATGCTGGACCTTCACGAGGACATTCTCATCCGGCGCGACCCCGACTGGCAGCTTCTCCCGGAGGACCTTTCGGGCGAGGACTGGGTCTACGCCACCGTGGGCGTCGTACTCTTCAACCAACTTCTGCCGGCCCGGATGCGCTGGGAGTCGCGGCTGATGAGAAAGAGCGCCGTCACGAAGCTCGTCGGTGAATGCTACAAGCATTACGGCGAGGACCTCACCGTCGAGCTCCTGGACAATCTCAAGTGGGCCGGATTCCGCTTCGCCACCCAGTCGGGTCTCACCGTGGGGATTGACGACATGGTCATCCCCGAGGAGAAACCCGTCATCATCCACCAGACCGAGGAAGCGGTGAAGCGGGTGGCCCGGGATTACAAGAAGGGCGAGATTTCCAACGGCGAGCGCTACAACATGGTCATAGACGCCTGGACCGACGCCACGGACCACGTCGCCGACCAGATGTTCCTCACCCTGTCGCGCAACCACGGAGGCTACAACCCCATCTTCATGATGGCCGACTCGGGGGCGCGGGGCAGCCGCCAGCAGATTCGGCAGCTCGCCGGGATGCGCGGCCTGATGGCCAAGCCCCAGAAGAAGGTCACCGGCTCCATCGGCGAAATCATCGAGGAGCCGATTCTGGCGAACTTCCGCGACGGCCTGTCGGTGCTGGAGTACTTCATCTCCACCCACGGCGCGCGGAAGGGGCTGGCCGATACGGCCCTGAAGACCGCCGACGCCGGCTACCTCACCCGCCGGCTGGTGGACGTGGCCCAGGACACCATCGTCACCCTCCACGACTGCGAGACGATTCGGGGCATCGACATCGAGGCCCTCCACGAGGGCGACGAAATCATCGAGCCCCTGTCGGACCGCATCCTCGGGCGGGTGGTCCTCGACGACATCTACCACCCGGTTACCAACGAGGTTCTCGCGCACGCCGGCGAGCTCATCGGCGAGGAAAAAGCGCTTATCATCGAGGATTCCGGCCTGGAGCGCGTAAAAATTCGTTCGGTGCTGACCTGCGAGGCGGAGCACGGGGTGTGCGCCCTGTGTTACGGGGCGAACCTGGCCACGGGCAAGCTGGTGGACATCGGGGAGGCGGTGGGCGTCATCTCCGCTCAGAGCATCGGCGAGCCGGGCACCCAGCTCACCCTGCGCACCTTCCACATCGGCGGCACCGCGAGCCGAATCATCCAGCAGACCCACGCCGAGGCCCGCCGGCCCGGCCGCGTCGAGCTGCACAACCTGGACACCCTCGTGAACCAGGAGGGCCAGCGCCTGGCCAACAGCCGCAACGGGCACATCGTCCTCTACGACGACGAAGGGAACGAGCTCATCAAGTACGACGTGCCGTACGGGGCCGAGGTCCGCGTCGACCATGACCAGAAAGTCAAGCGCGGCGACATCCTGTTGGCCTGGGAACCCTACACCAGCCCGATTCTTTCCACCATCGAAGGCGTGGTGGAATTCGTGGACATCGTGGACGGCGTGACCATGGCCGAGGAGCTCGACGAGTCCTCGGAACGCATCCAGCGCGTCATCACCGAGTACAGGGACAAAAAGCTCCACCCCCAGATTCTCGTCCACGGTGAGAACGACAAGGAGGAGGTTTACTCGGTGCCCATCGGCGCCTACCTCCTGTCCCACCACACCGAGCAGGTCAAGGCCGGCGACGTGCTGGCCAAGATTCCGCTGGAGTGGGGCAAGACATCGGACATCACCGGCGGCCTGCCCCGCGTAGTTGAGCTTTTGGAGGCCCGCAAACCCAAGAACCCCGCCACCATCACCGAAATCGACGGCCGCATCTCCTTCGGTCAGCCCAAGAAGGGCAAGCGTTCCATCAAGGCTACCAACGAGGTCGATGAGCGGGAGTATCTCGTGCCCTTCGGCAAGCACGTCATCGTTTTCGAGGGTGACGAGGTCCAGGCCGGCGACCCCCTGACCGAGGGGGACATCAATCCCCACGACCTGTTGGCGGTGAAGGGCTCGACCATCGTGCAGGAGTACCTGGTCAACCAGATTCAGGAGGTTTACCGGCTCCAGGGGGTTTCCATCAACGACAAGCACATGGAGGTCATCGTCCGCAAGATGCTCCGCCGCGTGCAAATCGACGACATAGGCGATACGCGCTTCCTTCCCGGTGAACTGGTGGACCGCCACGCCTACCGGGACGAGAACCGGGCCGTCATCGAGGAGGGTGGCAGACCGGCCACCGCCCATCCCGTGCTGCAGGGAATCACCAAGGCCAGCCTGTCCACGGTGAGCTTCCTGTCGGCCTCCAGCTTCCAGGACACGACCCGCGTCCTGGCCGAGGCCGCCGTTTCGGGCAAGCGGGACTTCCTGCGCGGCCTGAAGGAGAACGTGCTCGTGGGGCGGCTGATTCCCGCCGGCACCGGTCTGCACTCCGAGGAAATCTACGAAGCGGCGGCGGAGGTCAATTACCCTGAGCCGCAGGAAGAGGTGGAGAAGGCGCCCGGCGGAACGGCCCTCCAGTTCGAGGTTTTCGACGGGTCCACCGACGAGCCCGACGAGGAGGAGGCCGAGGCCGAGGCGGTGGAGGGCGAGCCGGAGATTCCCGAAGAGGAGCTCGAGGAGCAGGATTAGGGACGCGGGTCCGGGGGAACGACCGGGCGCGCTTCGCATCGAGACGGCTTCTCCGGATGAATCGGGCGGGCGGTGGTTCGCCTGGGTCCGGTCCCGGGTGACCGCGGGTCGGGGGATGGATGACTGAACACCGCGTGCTCGGGGCCGAATTCGTCACCAGCGCGGCCTCGCCGGACGGTATCCCCGAACCCGGCGTGCCGGAAATCGCGCTCCTCGGCCGCTCCAACGTAGGCAAGTCCAGCCTCATAAACGCTCTGGTGGGCCGGAAGCGTCTGGCCTACTCCAGCTCCATGCCGGGCAAGACCCGGCTCTTGAATTTCTATCAGGTCCGGGTGAGCGCGGGTCGGGGCTCCACCGAGCTCCTCCTGGTGGACACGCCGGGTTACGGCTACGCCCGGGCGTCCGGGTCCGAGCGCGGACGCTTCGACGAACTGGCGTGCGCCCTCCTGGCCCGCTCCAGGCCGTCGCGCGCCGGGACGGTGCTCATCGTGGACGTCCGTCACCCCGGCCTGGAAAGCGACGTGGCCGCCCGGGAGTGGCTGGGGGCGCTGGAGGTCCCCACCGTGGTTGCGGCGACCAAGGCCGACAAGCTGTCCCGCAACCGCCTCCGGCAGGCCCTCGACGAGCACCGCCGCGCGCTGGGGGAGACGCCCATTCCCTTCTCGGTAGTCACCGGCACGGGGCGGCTGGAGCTGTGGTCGGCGCTCCTGGAAATGCTCCGGCGCCACGGGGGGCTTGACTGAAGGCTCTGGAAGTGCTACATTGAATGCGCTTTCCACAACCTGCTCGCCCCCGACGGGGTGAAGGGTGGTGTTCGTCGTGCCCAGAGCGTATATTATCGTCCTCCTCGGGTTCGCCCTATGCGTGTCGACGGCGGCCGGATTCACCGCCATCCTCCAGGAGGACATCACCGAGGACACCGTTTGGGACATCTCCGGCTCCCCGTACGTGGTCTACGGTAACCTGTACGTCACCAACGGGGCCACGCTGCGCATCGAGGACGGAGTCACCGTCCGCTTCGATAAGGTGAGCCACGACGGCGGCCGCTGGGACGGCGCCGAAATCATCGTCATCCACGGTTCTTTGATTGCCGAAGGAACTCCCGGCTGGCCCATCGTCTTCACCTCCAACGAGCAGATTCCCTTCCCCGGCGACTGGGGCGCCATCGTGGTCGAGGGCGACAACCCGGTGATTCTGGAGAACTGCCGCCTCGAGTACGCCAAAGAGGGCCTGCTTCTGTGGAACATGACCGTCAGCGCCTCCATGTCGTCGTCGGTCAACGGGCTCGAAATCACCAACTGCTCGGTCCACGGCATCGGCATCGTGGGCGGCACGCCGCCGGACATCTACGGCTGCACCATCGTGGGCAACGGCTCCGGAATGCCCTACCAGGGCGGAATCAACCTCATGGACTGCGCGGCCACCATCAACCAGAACAACCTCTTCGACAACTACCCCTACGACCTGGTCAACGACTCCATCTACAACATCGACGCCACCCAGAACTGGTGGGATTCCGTGGACGAGATGACGATTGCCCAGAAAATCTTCGACTTCAACGACCGCAGCGTTTTGGGCGAGGTGGATTTCGTCCCCTTCCTGACCGAGCCCGCGGGGGAGGGCGGCGGGGTGGCCATGCAGACCTGGGGCCTCATCAAGTCCGCCTACGAGGACCACTAGCCCGCGCTTTTTTAGAAGGATGTTCCAAGGCGGTCCGGCGGGCCGCCTTTTTATACATAAACTTGCGCCGCACCCGGTTTTTTTACGATTCGCCGCCGGGCTGCCTTTTTGTGTGAACGGGGCGGTCCGTGTAGGGCGGGACTTCCACGTCCCGCCGCGAATTGGGATTTGGCGGCTCGTGGAAGAGCCGCCCTACACCGCTTCGCGGTGAGGCGTGGAATACATTGAAGGCGACCGTGGACCGGCGGGCCCCCTTTTTTCATTCCGGTCTCCCCTCCGTCGCCTCCGCCGTTGTAAAAAAGGTCAGCCGGGCCGGTCTTTCATCCCTTGACAGCCGGTGCCTCTCCCGCTACCATACCCTTGCGGATAAGGAGGAATTTTGCGCTCACTTTGGCCCATAGCGGTCGCGGCGTCGGTTTTTCTGGCGGCGCTCTGCGCGTGCGAGTCGGAGGAACCGCAGACGCCGACGACGGACGCGGTTGAGCCGGTCCTCGAGTTCAGCACCATGTACCTTCAGCCGGCCTTCGTCCTGTTGCGGGAACGGACGGGGGATTGCTCCGAAGCCATGGACGCCCTCGCCGGGCTGGACACCGAGCTCACCGCCCACGGTGTCGCCCCGGCCGGCCCCCCCTTCATCCACTACCTCGGGAAGGGGAACGACGGTCACACCCGGTACCAGGTCGGGGTGTGCGTGTCGCCCGACGTCAAGCCCTGGGGGGACCTGACGACCCAGGACATGCCCGAGCGCCTGGTGGCCTATCTGGAGACCAGCGGACCCTGGTCCGACACCCGCGCCTGGGAGCATGAGGAGCTTGCCGCCTGGGCGAAGAAGGCCGGCTTCGAAATCACCGGCACCGCCTGCGACTACTTCCTGAACTGGGGCACCGAGGGCCTGCCCGAGAGCCTCATGGCCGAGGTCACCCTGCCCATCGCCGTCCCCGAGGAGCCGGAGGAGTAGAGGCCGGTCCCCGGGTCGTGTTTACGAGACTTCGGTTTTTTGCGATAGTCCCGGGTACCGTCTGTTCCGTGTACTGAGCCGCCGGATTCCCGAGACGCCCCGTCGGGCGTCTTTTTTTCGGGAGGTCTTCGCGGCCCGGGGGCACCTGCGCCCCGCGCGGCGAAAATCCGCGCGGCCCGCATTCCGGGACGGGAGGGGGGCGGTTGACTTGCAGGCCCACCTCTGCTACTTTCACCGCCGTCAATTTCAACCAGGGGGAGCCCCGTGGCCATCCTCATAGACGAGAACTCCCGCGTCCTGGTCCAGGGCGTCACCGGCAAGACCGGCCGCTTCCACGCCTCCCGGATGCTGTCCTACGGCACCCGCGTCGTCGCCGGCACCTCCCCCGGCAAGGGCGGCCGGGAGGTCGAGGGCGTGCCGGTCTTCGACACCGTGGCCGAGGCGGTGGAGGCCACCGGGGCCGACGTGAGCGTCCTGTTCCTCCCGGCCCGCTTCGTGCTGGACTCCGCCGTGGAGGCCTGCCGCGCGGGTCTCCGGCTGGTCGTCGTCGTCCCGGAGCACATCCCGGTCCACGACATGCTCCGCCTGCGCGAGGAGAGCGAAAAGAGCGGCACGCGGGTCCTGGGCGGCAACACCGCGGGGGTCATCTCCCCGGGCCGCTGCAACGTGGGCATCATCCCGCCGCTGGCCTTCGAGCGCGGTCGCGTCGGCACCCTTTCCCGCTCCGGCTCCATTACCTACTACATCGCCGACACGCTGACCCGCTCGGGGTACGGCGAGTCGACCTGCGTGGGGATGGGTGGAGACCCGGTGCTGGGCTCGACCTACAACGACCTGCTGCCACTCTTCGACGCCGATGACGAGACCGACGCAGTGGTCATCACCGGCGAAATCGGCGGGATTTACGAGGAGCTGGCCGCTCCGGCCATCCGCGCGATGACCAAGCCGGTGGTGGCCATGATTGGCGGTATTTTCGCCCCGCCGGGCAAGCGCATGGGCCACGCCGGGGCCATCGTCGAGGGGCGCATGGGCACGGCGGAGAGTAAAATCGAGGCCCTCGAGGGCGCCGGGGCGCGAATAGCCAAGACCTTCGAGGACATACCGCGCATCCTCGCCGAGCAGGGCATCGGTCCCGCCAACGAGCTCCACGTCATCGAGGGCGGCCGCGTCGGCGGCTAGAGTTTTTCTCAACACCAATCGGAGGTCGCGTGGGCGAGAAGTGGGTCACCAAAATCACCCGGGTGGAGCCGAACCACCTGACCCTGCGGGGGTACGCCCTCGACGAGCTCATCGGGACGGTTCCCTTCACCTCGGTGGCCTTCCTGGCCGTGATGGGCCGGCTGCCCGTGGAGGCGGAGGCCCGGCTCTTCGACGCCGTGCTGGCCAGTTCCGTGGACCACGGCGTCACGCCGCCCTCGACGCAGGTGGCCCGCACCATGGCCTCCACGGGGGTCCCCCTGGTGCAGGCGGCGGCGGGCGGAATCGCCACCATCTCCGACTACCACGGCGGCGCCATCGAGAACGCCATGCGCGCCTTCTCCGGCGTACCCGAGGACGCGGGGGAAATCGTGGAGGCGGCCAAGGCGGCGGTGAAGGCGGCCCGCGCCGAGAAACGCGTCCTCTTCGGCTTCGGCCACCGTTACCACAACAAGGACCCGCGCACCCAGCGCCTGCTGTCCCTGGCCCGGGAGCACGGATTCCACGGCCGCTACTGCGCCTACGCCCTCGCCCTGGCCGAGGCGCTATCCGAGGACCTGGGGCACAAGATGCCCCTGAACGTGGACGGCGCCATCGCCGCCGTTCTCTGCGAGCTGGGCTTCATGCCCGAGGTCGGCAACCTCGTCTTCGCCCTGGCCCGATTCCCCGGCCTCATCGCCCACGTCCACGAGGAGCGCACCGCCTTCAAGCCCATGCGTAAAATCATCGTCGAGGACTGCGAGTACGGCGGCCCCATGGGAAAGACCGTCCGTCCCGACACGGAGTGAATCATCCATCAAGTCCGTACCTATGTAATCCAAACCGCGCCGTATGGCTCCACCAGGGCCGTGGAGTTGACTCCATCCACACCGACATCGCCCCATCTCGCGGTGTCCCGCAGGTCGTTGACTTCCCCGCGGGGATAAACGCTCCCCTCCGTGTACTCCGACCCGTACGCGAAACATGAAATCCACCTTCGGTGAATGGTTCAAGGGGCACACGACGTTGCTCGTTTCGGCGGCGATGCTGGTCGCTTGCGTTCTGGTCTATCTACCCTCCCTGAACGCGGCGCTCGTTTCCGACGGTTACAGCCTGGTGGTCAATCCGGGGGCGCATCAGGACCCCCTGGCCCGGCACTTCATCGTCAATTACTCCGGCAGCGGGTACTACCGCCCGCTGACCGCCCTCAGCGTGGACCTGACCGTTCGCCTGTTCGGGAAGGAGCCGCCGGCGCACCGCCTGTTGCAGATACTGCTACATTGGGCTGCCGGTTTGGCCCTCTTTGGTATCGGCCGCCGGCTGCTGAAGAACGACCTGTGGGCCGGCCTGGCCGGTTTTATTTTCGTCCTGCACCCGCTGGCCACGCACACCGTCCTCTGGGTCGGAGACCGCACCGACGCCCTGGCTTTGCCGCTGTTTCTGGCCGCCCTCCTCTGCTTCCTCCGCTCCGCCGACGAGCGGAGTGAACGCCCTCTGCTCTGGCCGTTACTCGGCGGCCTGGCCTTGTTGGCGAGTCTGCTGGCCAAGGAAACGGGGCTCATCGCCCTTCCCCTGGTTCCCTTTCTCGTCTGGGTGGTAGCGCGGCGGGAAACGTCGGAGAGTTCGACCGTCCGGAGCAGGGTGATAATCGCCGCCGTCGGCGCGGCGATTCCAATCCTCGTGATAATACTCTGGCGCTGGCTGTGGGGATTGGGAGGAGGTCTGCCGATAAACCTGACGGAGCTGCCCCAACGCCTGGCGTACTACCTGCTGCTCCTGCCGGGTTTTCCCTTGCTCAAAGGGGTGGACGGACTCGGGAGTATCATTCCGGCGCTGGTTCCGGCTCTGGCGTTTTACGCCCTGCTCCTGTGGGCGGTGTGGCGCGCCGCACGGCGTGGGGGGCGGCGGTGGATGGCAACGGCCTCGTCCGGCGTTCCCGGAGTATGCCTCGTTTGGCTCGTGTTGTCTTTAATCCCGGTCAGCTTCAAGTTCAACCTCTGGTACTTTTACTTCCTATTGCCCCCGGCGGTTCTGGCGACGGTCTGGCTGCTACGGCGCCTGTGGTATTGGCGCAGGACGGTAGTCGGGTTTGCCACGGCCCTCTTTCTCGGTTACTATGTAGCGGCGTCGGTGAACGCCGGTATTGGGTGGCGGCGGGCCGCCGAAGCCGGCGAAGCGTTGACCGCCGATATCCTCGACCATTCTGATACAATTGAGCGTTGCGGCGGTCTGGTGCTCATGAGCGTGCCGTGTGACTTCACCGAGCGGGCGAATCCCCTGCCCCTCGACATCTACAACTACGCCTGGGGCATGGAGTTGCGCCTGGGGCAAGCGCTCGGTTTCCCCGTCAGATACTCGGCCGCCTCGTACACCGTGGTGGATGACCTCGACGCGTGGAGCTACCGGGCGGGTAGGACGGACGAAGCGCTGCGGCAGAGCTCCGACCACGAAATCTTCGAGACCACCCCGATTGAGGCCTATCTGATTCCGAACGCCGAGGTCGCACGGAACGAAGTATACTTACCGCTACCGATGGACCGACCTGTCTTCGCCCTGGACGGCGATGGGTACATCCTTTTATACGACCCCACCGCACACTAACCCGAAACGGGGGGATTAGCGATGGTCGAGAAGCTGCTGGAGGCCGTTCCCGAATTCAAGCTCATCGAGGACATCGGCCTGCGCGAGATGTGCCTCGAATGCTGGCTGCGCGGGATTGACCTGGGCGAGTGGACCTTCGAGGAGGCCCTGGAAGTCCCCTTCACCCTCCAAATCGAGACCCAGGTGACCCTCGTCGAGCACACCCGGGGGGTGACGCTGCTGGCCGACGCCATGGCCGGGGTCATCAACCAGTTGGCCCAGGACGACCTCAAGGTGAACCACCAGTACGTCATCGCCGGGGCGCTGCTGCACGACGTGGGCAAGCTCCTGGAGTTCGGCAAGGGCGACGACGGATTCGTCAAGAGCCGAATAGGGCGCTACCTGCGCCACCCCATCACCGGGGTCTGGCTGGCGATGACGGTGGGGCTGCCGGTGAAAATCGCCCACATGATTGGCTCCCACGCCTTCGAGGGGGACAAGACCCCGCGGACGCCCGAGGCCATCATCATCCACCAGGCGGACTTCACCTGGTTCAACGCGCTGAAGAAAGAGTTCAAGTAGTCGGCGCCGACCGACGCTGGGACGGGGTATGGCCGGGAAGACCGTAATCGAGAAGATTCTCTCCCGCGCGGCGGGGCGCGACGTGGAGCCGCTGGACCGCGTGTGGGTGGACGTGGACCTGGCGGTGGTGCGTGACTTCGGCGGCCCCAACGTCGTTTTGGAGTACGAAAAAAACTTCGGCGACGAGTGCCCCGCGGACCCGACGAAAATCGCCCTGACCTTCGACTACCAGGCCCCGGCCAAGGTGACCAAGGTCGCCGAGAACCAGGGCATCTGCCGCAGGTTCGCCCAGAAGCACGGAATCCAGGCGCTCTACGACGTCAACCGGGGCATAGGCCAGCACGTGCTGCTGGAGGACGGCCGCATATACCCCGGCCAGGTGGTCATCGGCACCGACAGCCACATGAACCTTCTGGGCGCGGTGAACTGCTTCGCCACGGGGTGCGGGACGACGGACGTGGTCGCCGCCTGGAAGACCGGCCGCCTGTGGTTCAAGTGCCCCCCCACCCTCAAGGTCGTCGTCACCGGCGCGTACACCTATCCCACCTCGGCCAAGGACCTCACCCTCTTCCTCATCAACAAGCTCGGCACGGACCTGGCCAACTACCGGGCCGTCGAGTTCTCCGGCGAGGCCATCGAAAACCTGGACCTCGCCGGGCGGCTGACCCTGGCCAGCCTGATGACCGAAATCAACGCCAAAATCGCCTTCTTCCCGCCGTCGAAGCGGGTGGACGCCTGGCTGGAGGGACGCCTGGGGCGCAAGGTGGAGTCGCTCACCGCCGACCCCGACGCGGGCTACCGGGCCAAGCTCGGCTACTCGGTGGAGGGGCTTCGGCCCCTGGTGGCCCTCCCCCACTACCCGACCAACGCGATGCCGGCGGGCGCCGAGGGTGTGGCCGGGAAGCGCATCACGAGCGCCTTCATCGGAAGCTGCACCAACGGGCGAATAGAGGATTTCCGCGCCGGGGCCGAGGCGCTCACCCGCGCCGGCGGAAAGGTCCACCCCGGCGTGATGCTCACCGTGGTCCCCTCCACGGCCGAGGTGGCCCTGGCGATGCTGGAGGAGGGGCTCTACGACACGTACATGCGCGCCGGGGCCATGGTGACCAACCCCGGCTGCTCGCTGTGCACCATCGGCCACCACGGTGTGCTGGGCCCGGGGGACGTGCTCGTCTCCACCTCGAACCGCAACTTCGAGGGCAAGCTGGGACGGGGGGCGGAGATTTACCTGGCGAGTCCGGCCACGGCCGCCGCCAGCGCCGCCCGCGGCGTCATCACCGACCCCTCGATTCTTTAAACCGGGAGACCCGATGAAGTTCAAGGGCCGCGCCTGGGTCGTCGGCGACGAAATCGACACCGACCAGATTTACCACGGCCAGTACCTGCCGCTGACCGACCCCGCCGAGATGGCGAAGCACGCTCTGGAGTTCGTCCCGGGCAAGGAGGGTTTCGTCGACCGGGTCCAGGCCGGGGACATCCTCGTGACGGGGAAGAACTTCGGCTGCGGCAGCTCCCGGGAGCACGCGGTCCTGTGCCTCAAGCACGCCGGCGTGGCCTGCATCGTGGCCGAGAGCTTCTCGCGCATCTTCTACCGCAACGCGGTGAACCTGGGGTACCCGGTGCTCGAGTGCCCCGGCGTAGCCGCCGTCGTGGTCGAGGGGGATGAAATCGAGGTGGACACGGACTCGGGCGAAGTGACCGACCTCGCCTCCGGCAAGAGCGT
>CAYTCV010000012.1:7351-15232 GCA_964436465.1 uncultured bacterium | reverse complement strand
GTTTTAACCGTAGGTGTGATTATTAATGACGGCCCGCGTCTGGGGCGTCTTTTTTTACGGCCGGGGGGAGGGCTGCTTTACACCCCCTCCCCCCTCTGGGGGCGGCGCGCCGACGGGCTGGGGAGGGGGATACGAAAACGGCGGGGACTGAAATCCCCACCCTACATTTAATCACATTGCGGTGGATAATAATATCGGGCGGGTGTGGACACCCGCCCCTACGTCATCGCGGCTAAGAACTGGCCGCGGTTAGAGCTTTAACCTTCCGTCACACTATGGCTTTAATCCGGGTGCCCGCCGGGCCGGTGTTTTCCCAGACCAGCTTCTTCGGTTTGTGATCGTTTATGGTCACTTGTTCGGGCTTGAGGTCCCGCTCGACCATAATTCGCGGGATGAGCAACTCGAACTCGTTTTTGGAGGTCTTCCTGCAGTGGACGACCTCACCCTGAAACGTCGCTCGACTCTCGTTCATGCCCCCTCCGGATGCACGATAGTCGCCGCGAGCAACTCGGTTTGCGGGCTCGATGCGGTGTGCGACGATTTAACTCCTTGTAACGCCACCCTTTACGTAAGAAAAAAAAGACCTGGATAAAGTCCGAAGCTTAATATCCATAAGTATTATATACGGGCTGAAAAAAAATTTCCAACGTGGAGGCGGGAACCAGGCATTTAGTCTACTTTAAGCTGCACAGATGGGGATAGTCGCTCCACCTGAACCCGCGGGCCTTAAGTGCCTCCGTCCACGTAAATCACCTTCTCCCGCTCGTAGAACACCGAGCCGGGCGCCCCCCGGCGGTGGCGGACGTACCTGCGCTCGGTGTAAACGACGGGCACGTGGGCGGCGGTGCGCATGGACGAGTTCTTGAGGGCCAGCCCGGCCGCTTCCTCGATGACGGCGTAGGGCAGGGGGACGTCGCGGTCCGGGCGGCGCACGACCACGTGGGCGCCGGAGCCCTGCTGGACGTGGAACCAGACGTCGCCCGGCCGGGCCAGCCGGAAGGTCACGTACTGGTTCGCGTGCCCGTCGCGACCCCAGTAGAGGGTGAATCCCCCGGGCAGCTCCCGGTGACCCACCTTGGCCGGGAGGGCGCGTCCGCCTTTCTCCGTGGGCTTCTCCGACTCGACGTACCGCGCGTGGAGGTCGGTGAGAATTCCGAGGGGGGCGTCGGGGGCCAGCGCCGCCGCGAGCTCGTCGTACTCGGCGTCGAGGGACGCGATGAGGTCGTCCAGCATACCGGCGTGCTCCAGGGAGCGACGGTTCCTCTTCGCCCGCTCGAAGAGCCGTTGGGCGTTGACCAGGCGGCTGGCCTCCGGGTCCAGCCCGACGACGCGGCCCTCGGGCAGGGTGATGTCGGCGGGGGCGGCCCCCCGGACGTTATTTGAAGTCAGCAGCATCTGGCCGGCGTGCATGAGGTCATCGGCGCCGGCCGCCTTCTCCAGGGCGTCCGCCTTGTCCCGGTCGGCCTTCCGCCGACGGCCGGTGATGCGGTCCAGCTCACCCCGGAGCCGGACGGCGAGGAGCGCGCGGCGGTGCTCCCGCTCGAAACGGGCGACCAGCGCCGATTCGTCCTCCTCCGTCGCCGGGCGCGAATCGCCCAGGCCGAGGAGCGGCAGGGAGGAGACGACCCCCGCGGCGGGGTAGAATCGCACCTCGTCCGCCGATGCGATGAGACGGTCCCCCTCCGCGGCCAGCCGGTCGAGCGTCCCCGCGTCGAGCTGGTCGAAAACCACGTCGGGCGCCAGATTGAGCCGCCGGAAGAGCTCGGTGACAGCCGTGGAAGAGACGCCGTCCACGCCGAGGACGAGCTCCCCCGCCAGGCTCCGTTTGCGCCGGGGTGTAATCTTACCGCCGCGCCGACCTGCAATGTATTCCCCCACCGTTCCGACCCCTCCCGAAAGCGGCTGGAACGGCTCCCCGTAGCGGGGACCGGACCGCCAGGCGTAGATGACCCCCGGCTCCGCCTCGAGGACGAGGTTCGCCCGGCGCCCGGTGAGGCTGAAATGGAGCGCCAGGGAGGTGGGGTCGCCCAACTCGTCGCTCCCCCGGAGGTCCATGCGCAGCAGCCGGTCCCGTCCGTGCTGCCGCACCTCGCCGACCACCGCCCCGGCCAGCCGCCGTTTAAGGAAGCCGGCCTCCTGTTTCCGTCGCACGCTTCGGGGTTTGGCCCACCTAAGTCCCGTCCGCTTCCAGAGGAACACGCCGGACCGGACCCCGGGATTGACGAACACCAGCTCCCGTTCCTCCCCGCCCCCGCTCAGGACGAGCACAACCGCCGCCCCCGCGCGCAGCGCGTCCTCCAGCTCCGCATTTGTCGCGCGGTCCGCGGCGTCCAGGATGAGGGCGTCGATGACCTTCGCGCCCTCGAGGAGGGGCCGCCAACGGGAGATGTAGGAACAGAGGGTGAGGCCGTCGTACATGGGGTGGAATTTTAGCACAGCCGCGGGAGCGGAGTCATTCACGGGGTCCCGCCGGACCCGTCATCGGGGATTCCATCTGCTATAATTCTCACGCAGCGGCGACGCCATTCCAAGGACCGGGTGAAGTGAACTTCAGGACGATTCTGGCGAAGACCTGGCGCCTGACCCTCTTCGGCGTTTTGGTGAGCTACGCCTACACGGCGTACTACTTCCTCGCCCAGCTCATCCTGGGCGGCGGGAACATTGTCTGGGGCCTCCTCGGCGGCGGTTTTCACCAGACGCTGCTCTTCATCGTCGGGGCGCTCTTCTACTTCCCCGTCATCGGCGCCGCGGCGTCCCTGGTCATCGCGCTCGTCGCCACCCTCGTGACCGAAAATATTCGGCCGCTGTCCGATACCTGGCGGGAACGCATCGGCCTCATCTCAGTGGCGGCGGTGACGGTCGGCGTGTTGGGATTGCCCGTGGGACTGGAGGCGCTTTTCACTCACCTCCGCACCGTGTTGGGCTTCACGATGGGCCTGGCCGTGGGCGCGGCCCTGGTCCTGGCGGCGATAAAATGGCCCAGGCTCGAGCGCCGGGTCCGGAGCGCCGCCGGGTGGCTCCTGGGCGCCGCGACCCTCCTCTTCGTCGTCTTCTACGTCTTCGCCCTCGGAGGCTTCACCTACGGCGAAGAGAACGCGGCCTCGCCGGGACCCAACATCCTCGTCATTCTCTCAGACGCCCACCGGGCCGACGTGGCCGCCACCTTCGGCGGCGATGTGCCCACGCCCAACCTCGACCGCCTGGCGGCGGAGGGCGTGCGCTTCGACCGGTGTTATTCGACTTCCAACTGGACCATCCCCTCCGTCGCCTCGATTTATACCGGGACCTCCCACGCCGTCCACGGCGTGGACGGTTTCCGTCCGCTCCCCAACGCCCTTCCGAACCTGCAGGGGATTCTGTCCCAGAAGGGGTATCGTTGCTGGGCCATGTTCTGCAACACGGCCATCCTCCCGTACACCAATCTCTACGCGGGCTTCGACGACTACGTCAACTACGACATCTTCCGCACCCCGCTGCTGGGAATAGTGTCCTCCTCCACCGGCCCCTTCTACGCCTGGATTTCCTTCAATTTAGGCCAACTCATCCTGCGCTGCGACATGCAGCAGACGAAGGTCGTCACCCCGGAGCTGGCGGTGGAGCTCAGCTCCAGGCTCACGGCCGCAGGCGGAACCTACGCCTACGTCCATCTTTTCGACCCCCACGCGCCCTACGTCCCGCCGGAACGCCTCGTGCCCGACTGGGTGTACGACGTGCCGATGGGTAAAAACCTGGGTCTCGACTTAGCCGGCTACATCATTGCGTACGGTCCCGAAGCCGTCCAGGGTGACGACCGCCGGGGGGTCATCGAGCTCTACCGGGGCGAGGTGCGCTACGAGGACGAGGTCATCGGCCGGATGCTGGACGCCCTGGAGGAGAGCGGGGCGCTGGCGAACACCGCGATTTTCTTCGTGGCCGACCATGGGGAGGAGCTCTGGGACCACGACGGGTGGGGTCACGGCCTGACCATGTACGAAGAGGTGGTGCGGGTACCGCTCATCGTCCGCTGGCCCGGGGTCTTCCCCGGGGGGACGGTCCGTGGCGACCGGGTGAGTATCGCCGACATCTTCCCCACCGTTCTGGACGTGCTCGGCGTGGGGTACGATTCCAAGCCCCTCGTCGGACGCTCGCTGTTACTTCCCCCCGACCCCGAGCGGGCGGTCTTCTCCGAACGGAGAAACGAACAGAATCTCGTGCGAATAGGTCGGCCGTTCAACCAAATCACCGTTCACGCGCCGGAGGGCTCGCTCATCCTGGACCGCGACACCGGCGATGTCTCCTACTTCACGCCCTGGGACGAGACTCAGCAGCGCGAGGCCGGGGCTCAATTCCCCGAGAACCGCGACCTTCTTCTGAAGCGCATCGAGGAGTACGACGCGGAGCAGGCCGAGCTGCGCGACAAGTACAATCCGGGGGCGCGCGGCCTGAGCCCCGAGGAGCAGGCGGCCCAGTTGGAGAACCTCCGCGCCGTCGGCTACCTGCAATGAAAGGCGCGGGTTTCCGCCGGACCGACCGGATTCTGCGATGAAGCTGACCGTCGGCTACCTCCAGTTAGAACCCCGCCCCGGCGAGCCCGAGTCCAACCGGCGGCGGATGGTCGAGCTCCTCTCCCCCCACCGGGCCGACCTCGTGGTCCTGCCGGAGCTGGCCACCTCGGGCTACTGCCTGGAGGCGGCGGCGATGCGGGCCGCGGCCGAGCCGTTGGACGGACCGACCGCCGGTGTGCTCCGGGAGCTGGCCCGAAAGACCGGCGCCCACTACGTCGTCGGGCTGCCAGAGCTGGACGGCGGAAGGCTCTTCAACAGCGCCCTTCTCGTCGGGCCCGACGGCCCCGTGGCCGGCTACCGTAAGCTGCACCTCTTCGGCTTCGAGCCGGGGATTTTCACCCCCGGCGACCGTGAGCCGGAGCCGGTCGAGCTCCTGGGGACCAAAATCGGTCTCATGATTTGCTTCGACTGGATTTACCCCGAAACGGCGCGGATTCTCGCCCTGAAGGGGGCGACCCTCCTGTGCCACCCGGCGAACCTCGTGCTGCCGCACTGCCCCGAGGCCATGGTCACCCGCTGCCTGGAGAACCGGGTTTACGCCGTGACGGCCGACCGGGTGGGGGTGGAGGAGTGGCGGGGCGAGCCGATGCGCTTCATCGGACGCAGCCAGGTGGTCACCCCGCGGGGGGAGGTGCTGGGGCGGGCCGGTGAGAACGAGGAGCGGTTCTACGCCGTGGAAATCGACACCGCCCTGGCCGAGGACAAGACGGTGCAGGGGAACGACCTCTTCGCCGGGCGCCGGCGGGATTTTTACGGGAGGCTGTGCGAGTGAAAGACGGCCCCGTGCGGGCCGTTTTTTTCGTGGGGGTGGGGCATGGGACGAGTCCTCGTCCCCGCCCGCGGGCGGCCACAGAGGGCCGCCCCTACGGGTTGGATTCGTGGCGGATGGACGTAGGGCGGGGATTACCTTCGGTCGCAGATACAATCCCCGCCGCGCTTTTTATACACGCACCCGTATTTGCGATGACGTAGGGCGGCCCCGTAGGACGAGTCCTCCGCGGGCCGCCGTTTTATACGTTCCCTACCCGTACCCTCACCCTAGCCCTCTCCCTGGAAGGGAGAGGGGATAGCTGCACCCCCCTCCCTAGCCCGTAAGCGTGCTTCCCCCCAAAGGGGGGAGGGGGCACGCTACCCGGAGAAGAGCTTGTCCAGCCCCTTCCACAGGCTGTAGCTCGAGGTGATGAAGATGAGGCAGCCGACCAGAATCAGCATCACCTTGGGGGGGACCTTCTTGCAAACCCAGGCGGCGAAGGGGGCCGCAATGACCCCGCCGCCCAGGAGGCCGACGATGACGGGCCAGAACTCGGTGAAGCCGACGATGGACACGAAGGTCACCGCCTGGGCGACGGTGACGAAGAATTCGGCGGTGTTGACGGAGCCGATGGCGTAGCGCGGCTCGTGGCCGCCGCCGACGAGGGTGGTGGTGACGATGGGCCCCCAGCCGCCGCCGCCGATGGCGTCGAAGAAGCCGCCGATGGCCCCCAGAACGGCCAGGACGGGATTCGAGAAGTGCCTGGCCTCCTTCTCCGTTTCCGCCACATGGCGTCCGTTGCGTACCTTCAACAGGATGCGCACCGCCATCACCAACAGGTACAGGCTGACCACCGGCTTGACGTAATCCCCGGGAAACTCGGTCAACAGGTACGCGCCGACCACCCCGCTGGCCACGCCGGTGAAGACCAGCCCCAGGAACAGGCGCTTGTCCACGTTCTTGAACGCCAGGTGCGAGATGCCCGAAACCAGGGTCGTACCGGTCTCGGCGTACTTCACGCAGCTGGTGGCGATTTTGGGTTGCAGCCCCAGGGCCATCAACAGGCTGTTGGAGCTTACGCCGTAGGCCATCCCCAGGCTGCCGTCGATGAGCTGGGCGACGATGCCGACCCCGGCGAAAAGCAGAATCTGTTCCCAGACGGGCAGCGTCAGCATGGCGCCTCCTCGAGTCGGGGGGATGAGTGCCTGCTCCGCGGCCCGGGGAAGAGGCCCCGGGGCCGGCGGAATTGTCGTTTTTTTTAAGGGTGCCGGGATGTCCGGTAATATCTTCCGGGAATGTGGTAAATAACTTGAGTAATTCCATAGGCAAAATGGATTATAGGGTGAAAGAAAGAATAATGCAATAAAACGGTATAGTTAGTCGGGAATGTATAAAATGCGGACGAGTATGCGGTTGACAAATGCTCCGCAGTCGATTCTTCGGTGCCGTCCTCCCTTTCCCCGGGCAAAAAAATAATCCGCCCCTAATAAAAAAAAGCGGACCTCCGTCCGCCCGCGGCATCGCGTTTATTAAAAAAAACCTCAGGCGTCCCGCTGCTTGGTGAGCAACTGGTACCCGCCGTTTTTTATCTTCAGCGAGCAGACCACGTCCCCGTAGATGGAGTCGCTCAAGTCGGCCGGCGAGAGGAAGGTCTTGCTCTGCATGTCGTCTACGAAGCGCACCCCGCAGCCGCTCCACCAGGCGGCGGCGGCGAGCTCGGAACAGTGCCACTTACCGTGGTCCTCGAGCCAGTTGCGGTTCTGGAACAGGGTGCGGAGCCAGTCGGGGACGCGACTCACGCCGTCGGCGCGGAAGAGGAAGGCCAGGTTGGCCCACAGGTCGTAGGGCTTGCCGACCTGCCTCCGGGCGAACTCGACCACGGCGGAGGTCTCCCGCGCTCCGATTGTTTTAGCCGGGTCGGCGTGCCGCGGTCGCAGCCAGGTCAGGGTGACGTTGGTTTTCTTGAGGTAGAAGTCCCGGATATCGTCGTCGAATACCTCGGTGGCGAAGGCGTGGATGATGCGCCAGGCGTGGTCGTAGACCAGGGCGTGGTAGTAGACCGAATGGGTGACCATGGTCACCACGGCGCCCATCACCTCGGCGACGTCGTCCACGTCCTCGTCGGTCACCAGGACCACGTCGCCGCGGTGGATTTCCGCGTGCTTGTACGGGCCCAGGAAGAGAACCTCCCGCCATTCGTCCAGCTCCGAGAGGGCGGGTGTCGCGCGCAGGGGGGCCATCCTCACGGGTGGAGACCTCCCGCGGGATTCGAGGGCCAGACGTCGATTTCCACGTGGTCCATCCCCCCGTCGTACTCCCCCTCGATTTTGAAGGGGCAGGATTCTCCGGGCTCCAGGGCGCGGTCGGTGATGTGGTAAATGCCCTGGCGCATCGGCGGGTGGCCGGAATCTTTGTAGTGCATGACCATCCGGAGCTGCAGATGGGGCAGAGTGCTCCCCAGCCGGTTGACCGCCCGCCCCCGGACGACGAAGAAATCCCCCTGCACGTCGAGGTTCGGGGGGTCTATCTCTATATTACAGGCGTCGGGGCCCCATGCGTCGCAGAAGTGAGGCACGGTCTCCTCCC
>CAYTCV010000012.1:0-7251 GCA_964436465.1 uncultured bacterium | reverse complement strand
ATCGGCCCCGTATCGTACGCCGGGCGGCGGACCCTTTGCGTCACTCCGGCTCGGGGGCTAAACCTCCCGGGGGCGGCTCAGAATCATCTTCAGCAGGGAAATTATCGCCGGACGCAGCTGCCCCTCGGGCAGCGGCACCACCTGGTCGTCCACGCTCAGGCGGAGGAGCTGGCGCACGGTGAGGCGGTCCACGGCGTTGGGCTCGTCGTAGTTGGTCAGGGCGAGGATGCGGGGGGCGGCGCTGATGAGCTCCCAGAAGTCCAGGCCGGCCCGGATGCTGGGGAACCGGTTGTGGTCGAGGCAGTCCACCGCCACGATGTACCCGGCCAATCCCTCGGCCAGGAGGTCGAACAGGGAGGGCAGGTCGGAGTTGCTCGGCGCGGCGACCAGCTCCAGCTCCCCGCCCGCCACGCGGTAGTAGCGGCCCAGGAAGCCGTAGATGGTCGTCATCTCGGAAATCTGGCCCTGGGTCGGTCGGAAGGACTCCAGGAGCGTGAGGGCCAGCTCCGGTTTGTCGGCCAGCACCAGTACCGTTACCGGCTTACCCGGCATTCTCCTCCCCCTCGAGGGTCCGCTTGATATTCTCCAGGGTTTCGGGGTCGGGCCTGGCGGCCTGGATGGCGGCGGTGCGCTGCACGGGCGGAGGCGAGACGCCGATGCCGATTTCCACCAGTTGCTTCCCCAGGAGGCTGAACAGGGCCCGAGCGGTGCTGAAGCGGGTGAGGTTGCCGGCCATGGTGATTTCGTCGAGGTTGCGCCGTCCGTCTATGAGGGAGAGCACCTTCCACTCCTCCGGCGGCAGCTCGAGCTCCTTCAGGTTCACCACGCCGTCGGCGAGGAGGGGGACCTGCCGGAAGCTCAGGAGCCCCACCCCCAGGTGCAGCATGTCCTCGACCCGGGCCATGCCGCGCAGCACGACTTCGTCGATGCGCAGCTTGACCACCACCTTCGAGCCGGGCGGCTCGTATCCGGCCACCTTGTAGACAAATGTGCCGTCGGATTCCATAGAGGTACGGTAGACCGTTTCCGCGAGCTGGTCGGCCAGGGCCTCCTCGATGTCCGCCCCGGTGACGAGCCCCTGCTCCAGCAGGATTTCGCCGAGCATCCGCCGCCCCCCGCCCTGACTCTTCTGGCCGGCGAGGACCTCGTCGAGCTTCTCCTGGGTCAGGAGGCCGCGCCCGAGGAGGATTTTGCCCAGCGGCTTGCGGTCGGACGCGCTCTCGGCGTAGATGATGCGCCCCGCGTCGATGTAGATTTCCGTGTGCCCCTTGGCGCTCTCCACGCTCAGCCAGCCGGAGCGGTAGTAGCGGCTGAATATCTCCAGGAGGTCGAGGAGGGGGAGCTCGGCCAGGGTGCCTTGTAGAGCCATTTTATCCGCCTTCTACTTCCGCGTCTTCGGGCCGCCGGCGCTCGGCCGCCCGGTCGCAGTAGAGAAAGAGCTGCGCGAGGGCCAGGGCGTTTTGAGCCGTCGGGGGCTTGACCCCCTCGATGATGAAACGGCCGTCCCGGGTCAGCGCGAGAGACATGGTTCCCAGCGCGAAACGGTCGTAGCGCTCGGCGCGCTCGACCGGGGAGAAACCTACGGTCTTCAGCCAGCGCTTGAGCGTGCGCCAGCGGGGCCGAACCGGTTCCTCGGGGACGATTTCGAAGTCGCCCTCCCGCCCATCGGAGAACAGCTCCCGAGTTTCGACGGCGAGGGGGGCGGCGCCCCACTGGAGGCTGTCGGAGTTGCCCAAAGTGTATACCCGCAGACCTTAGAGGTTTTTTATTATTGTAGATGGAATACAAGGCGGCGGTCAAGGGAGGGCGGCCTTTCCGACTCCCGCGGGTTCGGCCGGGCGGTTACCTTGTATTACCGGGGCGTGAAAAGGGGCCGGACCGGGTTCGGTCGGCGGCCCTAGACGGCGGGACGATTTAACGTTTCTTCCGTGGAAAACGGTCGAATCCGGGCGACCCGGGTCAACCCGTCTCGCGCTTCAACAGGTCGGCGAAGGTGGTGGATTCGAGCCGGTTGGCCAGGTCCTCGCGCACCATCTGCCAGAGCCAGCGCAGGCCGCAGGTGTCCTCGCGCGTGCAGGCCTGGTACGCCGTCTCGCTGGCGCAGGCCACCGGCGCCAGGTGCCCGTCGAGGGTCCGGATGACGTCGGCCACGTTCACCTCTTCGGGCTGGCGCACGAGGGTGTAGCCGCCCCCCGGACCGCGGCGGCTGTGGATGAATCCCGCCCGGCGCAGCGAGAGGAGGATTTGTTCGAGGTAGCGCTCCGGTATTTCCTGGCGGGTTGAAATTTCGTCGGCCGAGAGGCGGCCGCGGCCGTGGTGGCGGGCCAGTTCCAACATAGCCCGGCAACCGTACTCACTGCGCGTCGAAACGTGCATACCTTCCCCGTTTCTCTCTTGTTTCAGACGGGTCTGAAATAATGATTCACCCCGGCGGTTCAAGCGGGGCTTCAACCACGCCGTTTCCCTGCGACGGACGCCCGATTCTCCCCACTCGGGGTATTCACATCCGTACTAACGCATAAATCCCAATAGGGATACTAGGCTATTAAGGAATAATTGTCAAGCGGGAAACGGGAATTTTTTACCCGGGTCCCGTTTTCCCCGTAAACAAGTCGCGGGCCGATTACGACCGGCCCGGCTTTTTTTTCGACCGGGGGTCTACTCCTCGTCGCCGAAGTACCCGTACTCCTCGAAGAGGAGGTTCATCTCCTGGAGGAAGTACTTGTAGGTCTTGACGTAATCCTCCGGTTTTTCGTCGGGCTTGGTGTGCTTCTCGTAGAAGGCGATGGTCAGCGAGCAGGCGATGTCGAAGGGCATGGGTTTCTCCCGTGGAATGCGGCGGGTGTGTGCCCCGCCGGTTTTTTGGCGCCGCCGGCCTCAACCGGCGATAGAGAAGCTCACCCGGCGCGTCCGGGGCCGGTTGTCGAAATCGAGGAGGACCGGCTGCTGCCAGGTCCCCAGCCGCGGCTTTCCGCCGACCACGGCGAAGCTCACCGAGGGGCCCAGCAAGCTGGCCCGGACGTGGGCGAAGCCGTTGCCGTCGCCCCAGCGCGCGTCGTGGGCGTACTCCGGTCCCCGGGGGACGAGCGCCTGCAGCACCCTTTTCAGGTCCTCCACCAGCCCCGGCTCGTACTCCACCGTGGTGACGGCGTAGGTGGAGCCCGTGGCGGCGATGGCGCAGACGCCGTCGGACACTTCCGCCTCGGCCAGGAAGCGCTCCAGGAGCGGCGTCAGGTCGATGACGTCGCCGTCGCCTCCGGTCGGGACCTCGTAGGTTTTCTCGAAAAACACGGTCAGCTCGTCGGCCGGGGCTCCATGGGCCACAGGGCGTCCCACTGGGCGATTCCGGCTCCGGGGTAGTAGTGGTTGATGATTTCCTTGTAGGTGAAGCCGGCCTCGGCCATCCCCCGGCTGCCCCACTGGCAGAGTCCGACGCCGTGGCCGTATCCGTGGCCCGAGAGCACCAGCCCGCCCTCGGTGACGCGGGCGATGTCGAAGTATGTGCTCTTCAACTCGCCGTAACCCATCAGGCGGCGGAACTCGTCGCCCGGCAGCTCCAGCTCACCCCCCGAGGCCAGGGTGAACACCACGTACCGGACCCGGCCGGTGCGGGCGTTGGTCCGCAGGCGCAGGCCCGTCAGGCTGTCGGTGGTGTAGCCCGCCGCTGCGAGGGCGTGGGCCAGGCGGTCGAAGTCCAGCGTGTACTCCCAGTCGTGGCTGGGGCAGTCGGCGCACCAGTCGCACTCGACCCCGGAGAAGAATGGCCGCCGCTCGACACCGGGCCAGATGTCGTCGATGGCCGCGGTGTGGCCCCCGCAGCAGGAGCTGAAGAAGGTGGTCACGATGCGGCCGCCGTAGGCCAGGACCTCGCCGGCGGTGGCGCCCACCGCCTCGTCGGTGCGCGGGTCCTCGGCGAAGTACCCGCCGTAGACCTGGGACGATGTGTCGGCGCGCAGGTGGAACGGGGCGGCGGGGTCGTCGCTCATGCGCGCCAGGGCATAGCTCCGGCTCACCACGGCCTGGCTCTTGAGCGCCTCGGCCGGCCAGTTCGCGTAGGTCTCCCTGGGCAGGACGCCCCGCAGGTAATCCTCCACCCCGATGCGGTTGACGGCCTGCAGCGTTCCCGCGGTGGTGGAGCGGACGGTGAGCGTCCCGCGGTAGGGCGAGCCCTTGACCGTGACGCGGGGCGGCCCGTCCCCCTCCTCCCGGGGCCTGACCGTCACCCACGTGCAGCGCAGCCACTCGCCGTTGACGGCCAGCACGCCGTGCTCGTCGCGCTTGAACACCAGGTCCCAGCCCGCGGGTACGGTGTAGAGCGGCTTGTCGGAGTCGTCGGTGATGACCGCCCCCGAGGGGCAGTTCACCACCAACAGGCCGTCGGTCTCCTGTAACAGGATTCGGAGCTCGGTGGGCGCGGGTTTGAGCGTGCCGCCGTGCCCGATTTCCCCGTCGGGCTGACAGGCGATGAACAGTGCGACCAGGACAACACCCGCGGCGAGGCAGCGTCTCATTCCCCGTCCTTCGAGGGCAGCGCGCAGTTCTCGTCCAGCCAGCAACGGGAGGATTCCGCCGCGACGGCCCCGTGCCCCACGGCCACCGCCACCTGGCGCAGGGGGGTCACCGTCACGTCGCCGGCGGCCAGGATGCGGGGGTGCGAGGTGAACATCCGCTCGTTCACCACCACGTAGCCCGCCGGGTCCATCTGGCACAGCCCCTTGACCAGCTCCGAGTTGGGGACCATCCCCAGGGCGCTGAAGACGCCGGTCACCGCGAGGGTTTCGATTTTACCGGTCTGGGCGTTCTTGATTTCCAGCCCCTCCACGCCGTCGGCGCCCAGGATTTTTTCCGGAACGTAGGGCAGGTGGAGCGTGATGTTCTTCGCGTGGCGCACCCGCTGCTGGAGCACCGGGACGCCGCGGAACTCCGTCCGGCGGTGGACCAGGTGCACCGTGCGGCACATGCGGGTGAGGTAGAGCGCCTCCTCGAGGGCGGTGTCCCCGCCGCCGACCACGGCGACCTCCTGGTCGCGGAAGAAGTTGCCGTCGCAGGTGGCGCAGTAGGACAGGCCGCGGCCGGAGAACTTCGCCGACCCTTCCAGCGGGAACGGCCGGTAGTGCGCCCCCGTGGCCAGAATCACCACCCGCGCCCGGTGCTCCTCGTCGTAGTCGTCGGTCAACAGGAATAACTGGCCCCGGTCCTCCAGCTTCTCGATGTGGGCCTGCTCCACCGTTATTCCCAGCCCCTCGGCCTGCTCGGTCAGCCGCGCCGAGAACTCCATCCCGTCTATGGGCCCCGGCACGCCGGGGTAGTTCTCCAGGGTGGACGTGGTGGCGATCTGCCCCCCGGCGACGCCGTCGGCGAAGAAGATGAAATCCACCCCGCCGCGGATGGCGTAGATGGCGGCGGTGTAGCCGGCGGGCCCGCCGCCGATGATGGCCAGCTCATGGACCTTGCTCACGTTGACCTCTCCTGGGTTGTGTCTATCTATTGGGTAATTCGGTTATCGATGATACCGGTGCGAAAACACGCGAGACTTTTATGAAAACCCTCTGACGATGTAGAGGTCCGACTGCCCGTCCACCGTCCTTGAGAAAACGACGTAATCGTTCCAGGCGCAAATATCCCGCTCAATCCCGGATTTATCGGTTATTCGCGATAAATCACTATGAGTAAAACACCGCCAAATACCAAACTCCCCCTCACGGTCGGATGTGGCGTAAATCAGCACATCATAATCGTTGGAGAAGCTCACAGTAGACGATAAGTCATCGAAATTACTTCCATCGCTATAGATCAGTTCTTCCCTTGGCTCACCCAGAACAAAATCGTATAGATAAATACAATCTACGCCTGCAACATCTTTAATATAGATAATATATTTCCAATGACTTCCAAAAACCGGGCATGAGCCGTCCGTTAAATGAGCAAACGAACCTTCATCTGAAATAGCGAACGGATTCTCACGGGGGGTGTCTCCGTAATAGATGCCACCATTCCGCTCGAATGAAAAGTAATAGTTGTCCTTTGTGTCCGAGAAACACGAGATATTATCTATCCTCCCCCCGCTATCCCGGTAAATCTCAATGAACCCCGAACCATCCTCCTGGACAATCACCGCTTCACCGTTGCCCTCCAGGGCGAGTACGAGACCATGGCGAGCCCAACCTTCCGTAATTGAATTCATGGCGGTTATTGTATAGCCCTCCGGGGCGGTGTAGATAACCTCATCGGTATCGGACGGATAGTCGTACAGGTGAACAGACTCGCCGTCATGGTAGGCTATCATGGCGTTCTCGATGTCTCCGATATATGAGAGCGTTTCGTAGAAAACCGGGTCGTACTCCACCAGCGCGTTATCGGTCAGGCGTACTTCATCGCCCCGGTCATCCAGAAAGCCCTCCACCGGCAGGGCGCAGGTTAGAAGAGCGCACACGGCCGGAAGCAGCCCAAGTATTATCAATTTCCGTTTCATGTTAATCCCCCGTTCCGTATCGGGAAGTCCCAGGCCCCGGTCACCGCCCCGGCCACGCGTTCCGCCGCGTCGCCCTCCCCGAAGACCTGCGGCCGCACACCCGTCGGCGAGAAATTTTTCAGCGCCGCGCCGAGCCCCTCCGGCTCGATTAATTTATTCCACCCCGCCCGCACCGTCTCCACCCACTCGCTCTGCGGCATGAGGGTCAGGCACGGCCGGCCGTGGAAATACGCCTCTTTCTGCAGGCCGCCGGAGTCGGTGACCACGATGCGCGCCCCGGCGAGGAGCGCCTGCATCTCCAGATAGCCCACCGGCTCGCGGAGCATTTCCGCGTATTTCTCCAACAGCCCCGCCGCGTCCAGGTTCTTGTGCGTGCGGGGGTGGAGCGGCAGGTACACGGGCTCGTCGTGTTTCAAGAGGGCGTCGAGAATGGCGGTGAGCCGCGCCGGGTCGTCGGCGTTCCGCGGGCGGTGGCACGTCGCCAGGACGAAGCCGCCCTCGGGCAGGCCGCGCTCCTCGAGCACCCGGAGCCGCATGGCCTCGAAAATCGGCCGCCGGGCCAGCCACAGGTCGTACATCACGTCGCCGGTGAGGACCACGCCCCGTGTCAGCCCCTCGGCGGCCAGGTTCTCCACCGCGGTAGGGACGGCGGTCAGGAGCAGGTCGGCGGCGTGGTCGGTCAGGACCCGGTTGATTTCCTCGGGCTGGGACCGGTCGCCGGAGCGCATCCCGGCCTCCACGTGGGCCAGGGGTAGGCCCAGCTTGGCCGCGGCCAGCGC
>CAYTCV010000011.1:1923-43216 GCA_964436465.1 uncultured bacterium | reverse complement strand
GAGCGCTGCCTTCGCAAGGCAGAGGCCGGCGGTTCGAGCCCGCTCATCTCCACCATTCGTCGTTGGGGGCCTGCCATTTGGCGGGCCCCCGCCGCTTCCGATTGCGATGACGTAGGGGCGGACCTTCAGGTCGCCCCCTACGAAGGTGTTGCGCTTTTTTTAATGTAGGGGGGGATTTTAGTCCTCACCGCTCTCACACACCACATTCGCTGCGATGCCGTAGGGCGGGGATTCCTATCCCCGCCGCATTTACCCCTCACCTGCGACTGCGATGATGTAGGGGCCGACCTTCAGGTCGGCCCGCCCCTCTCCCTAGCCCTCCCCCCAAAGGGGGGAGGGGACAGCTACACCCCCCTCCCCAGCCCGTAAGCGCGCTTCCCCCCAGAGGGGAAGGGAGATTCCTCTCAGCCGTCGGTCATCCAATAAAAAAACGGGCCCATTAAAGGCCCGTTTTAATACGGAGGAACCCGGAATCAGGTCGCCAGGACCGCCTTGTGGTCGGCGTTGGCCAGGGCGCAGACCAGCTTGACGGCGCCGGCGAAATCGTCCATGTGCGCCATCTCGCTGGGCTGGTGGACGTAGCGGGTCGGGATGGAAATGACGCCGCAGGGCACGCCGGTCTTCGTGAACTGGATGGCGAAGGCGTCGGTGGCGCCGCCGCGCAGAACCTCGATTTGGTACGGGATGCCCTTCGCGGTAGCCGTGTCCATCATCAGCTTGCGGATTTTGGGCGAGACGATGGTCCCCTGGTCCATGGCCTTGATGGCCACGCCCTTCCCCAGTTCGAGGTTCATCGGCTCGACGAGCGGCGTATCCCCCCAGCCGGTGATGTCGATGGCGTAGCCCACGTCGGGTGTGACCCTCCATGCGCTGGTTCGCGCGCCGCGGACGCCCACCTCCTCCTGAACGGTGAAGACGAAATGAACCTCGTTCCTGGCCTTCTTTTTCAGCTTCTTGAGCGCCTCGACCAGGACGGCGCATCCGATGCGGTCGTCGAGCGCCTTGGAGATGATGACCCCGCCCTGGGTGACGGTGGCGCGCGTGAAGACTCCGAAGTCGCCGACGGAGATGAGCTTCTCGGCGTCCTTTTTCGAGGTCACGCCCACGTCGAGGAACAGGTGGTTCCAGTCCGTGTCCTTCGCTTCGTGGCCGAGCTGCTCGCGGCCGATGATGCCGACGGTGCCGTTGGCGAACTGGACCCGCCGCGCGTATAGCCACAACGGCCGCACACCGCCCACGGGAGAGATGCGGGCGAAGCCCTTGTCGTCGATGTAGTGCACCACCACGCCGATTTCGTCGGTGTGGGCGGCGAACATCAGCTTGTGGCCGCCCGAACCGATGCGGGTCAACAGGTTGCCCATCACGTCGCGGCGAAGCTCGTCCACGTAGGGCTTCACCATTTTTTCGAGCCTCTCCACAACCCGTTCCTCGTGACCCGAGGGGCCGTAAAGCTGGCACAGGGTGCGGATAGTTTCTTCCATCGGTAGTCCTCCGGACTCTTCGGCTAGGGCTTGAATTCCTCCAGGCGACGGATAACGGCGGCCACGAGCCGCTTCGTATTCCGGTAATCGCCCTTGTCGAGGATGCCCACCGGGGAATGGATGTAGCGGACCGGGACCGAAATGGTCAGGACGCGCACGCCGGCCCTGCTCCACTGCACGACGCAGGACTCGGTGCCGCCCGTGACGAATCTCTTGTACTGGTACGGGATGTTTTCATCGCCCGCGACGCCCTTTACGAACTCCAGCCATACGGGGTCGGCGATGTGGGAGCGGTCGAGGATGGAGAGCGCCGGTCCCCGACCGAGTTCGGTGGAGGGCGATTCGTCGCGGCCGCGCCAGGACGGCGGCCCCTCACCGGCGGCGGTGCCCTCGACGGCGATGTAAACGTCGGGCTTCACCGCGTTCCCGATTACCCGCCCCCCCCGGAGGCCGATTTCCTCCTGGACGGTGAAGGCGGCGTAGAAGGGCGTTCCGCCGGTCAGTTTCGGCGAGCCCTTGATGATATCCGCGATGACACAACAGCCGGCCCGGTCGTCGAAGCACTTCCCGAAGGCCCGGCCGCCCTGCTCGAAGTAGCGGGTGTCGTAGTAAATCCCGTCCCCCACGGCGACGAGCTTCTCCGCCTCCTCCTTCTTCGAACAGCCGATGTCCACGTACAGCTTGTCGGATTCCACGACCTGCTCGAGCTCCTCGCGCTTCTTGTGCAGGTGGGGGCTCTTCATGCCGATGACGCCCGGCACATCCTGCCCCTCGTGGCGGACGACGACCCGCTTGCTCAAAAGCACGCGGTCGTCGGTGCTGCCCATCTTGTGGAACTTCAGGCCGCCCGAGCCGGTGATTTCGGTCACGACGAGGCCGACCTCGTCCATGTGGGCCGAGAGGAGCAGGCGCGGCCCCTTGTACCGGTCGCGGCCCGGCACCCGCACGATGAGGTTGCCCAGGGCGTCCACCTGGTGCAGGTCCACCTTTTTGGAAACCTCGCCGAGGATGAGCTCGCGGACCTGGGCCTCGTACCCCGACGTGCCGTAGGCGTTGGAGAGCTTATCGAGCATGGATGAATCCTTTACCAGTCCACCGGCGGGATGACCGGCAGGCCATCGGCGTCGGCGAGGGCGAGGACCAGCCGGCCGGCGTTCTTCACGTCGCCCGTGTCCAGCATCTCCACCGTGGAGTGCATGTAGGAGAGGGGGATGCCCAGGTTGAGGGTCGGGATGCCGGAGTGCAGGGTCTCGACGGTGGAGCCGTCGGTGCCGTAGGGGCTGGGCCAGAAAAACTTCTGGTGGGGGATGTTTTGGGCCGCGGCGACCTTGAGGGCCGCCTCCACCATCTCGGGGTGGTTGTTGAGGCCGAAGCTGACCGACGGTCCCTTGCCGAGCTCGACGGAGTCCTTATCCGGAACGCCCTCGTGGCGCCCCTGGTCCACGTCCACGACGATGACGCAGTCCGGCTCGAGCCCGTAAACCGCCGCGTAGGCGCCGACCCCGGTCCATTCCTCCTGAACTTCGGCGACGGCGTAGATGTCGTGCTTGTGCCGCTGGCGCCGGGCCAGCCGGAGCGCCCAGGTGACGGCGGCCACGGAGCAGCGGTCGTCGGCGCCGGCCATCACCCGGCGGCCGTTGGCCAGCTCGACGAAGGACGTGGGATAACCCACGGGGTCGCCCACGCGGACCCGCTTGCGCACCACACTCTCCCGAAGCCCGGTATCCAGATAGAGGTCATTCCACGAGGTGACCGAGTTCTTTTCGCCGGCCTGCTGCAGGTGCGGGGGCACGGCTCCGACGACGCCCTTCACCGGCTCACTGCAGCACACGGTGAGGAGCTGGCCCGGCAGTATGCGCCGGTCCACCCCTCCGACCCGGTGCAGGCGCAGGTAGCCGCCCGGCTCGATTTTGTGCACCACGAGGCCGATTTGGTCGAGGTGCGCCAGAACGGCCAGGCGGAGCCTTTCACCCTTGGGTCCGTCTCCCCGCTTGAAACCGATGACGCTCCCCATCCGGTCCGTGCGCAGCTCGTCGGTGTACGGCTCCCAGAGTTCGCGGACGACCCGGGCGGCCGGTTCCTCCATCCCGGTGAGACCGACGGTTCCGGTGAGCTTTTTGAGAATCTCTTCCAAGCGGGCTCCCCTTTAGGTCGGCTATTTCGAGGGCACAGTATACGGGGAATCCCCGCTATGGTCAAGGGGCAATCGGGGTGGCGAAACCGTGTAAAAAACAGCGGTGTGCAGGGACGCCGACCGCACCGCCGAGGCGGCTCGCCGGTTGACACGACAACCGGGAATGCCTAAAATCACGCTTTACATGGGTTTTCACGGGTCGGCAACCGGAGAACAAACCTTATTTTTGATGGTACTATATTGGATAAGAATATTCTGACACTTCAAGAGCTCACCCTCCGTTTCTACCGCTTTTGGGCGGACCAGGGCTGCCTTATCGGCCACGGCTACGACATGCCCACCGGAGCGGGGACCGCCAACCCCTTGACCTTCTTCGGCGTCCTGGGGTCGCAACCGTGGCGTACCGCCTACGTGGAGCCCTCGCGCCGGCCAGACGACGGCCGCTACGGCGAGAACCCCCACCGCTTCTACAAGCACTTCCAGCTCCAGGTCATCCTCAAGCCCTCGCCGGCCGACGTCCAGAACGTCTACCTGGACTCGCTTCGAGCGGTAGGAATAGAGCCGCTGGACCACGACGTGAAGTTCGACGAGGACAACTGGGAATCCCCCTCCCTGGGCGCCTGGGGCACGGGCTGGCAGGTGCTCCTGGACGGGATGGAAATCACCCAGTTCACCTACTTCCAGCAGATGGGCGGCATCCCGCTCAAGCCGGTCTCCGTGGAGCTGACCTACGGCCTGGAGCGCCTGCTGATGTACATCGCCGGCGTGGACGACGGATTCGAGCTCCGCTGGTCACCCGACGTGAGCTACCGGCGGGTTCAGCAGATGTCCGAATACGAGAACAGCCGCTACTCCTACGAAACGGCCGACGTGAAACTCTACGCCGGGCAGTTCGACGAGCTCGAGGCGGAGGCAGAGAGACTTCTTGTGGCGGATGAGGCGCTTATCTACCCGGCGTACGACCTGGTCAGCTACGCCGCGCACCTGTTCAACGTCCTGGACGCCCGGGGGGCGGTGGGCGTGGCCGAGAGGGCGCGCTACCTGGGCCGGCTGCGCAAAATCACCTCCGCCCTGGCCGCGAAATACCTCGAACGCATCGAAAAGAGGCCCGACTGGGTTCTCGGGTCCGAGGCGGGGGGGGCGTGATGAACTTCCTGCTGGAAATCGGCGTCGAGGACCTCCCGAGCCGCTTCCTCACCCCGGCCCTGGCCGACCTCGCGGCCCTGCTGCGCGAGAAGCTCACCCAGAACGACCTGGGGTTCACCGCCGTCTCGGCCCTCGGCACCCCGCGGCGGTTGGCGGTCCACGCCTCCGGGCTGGCGGACCGGCAGCCGGAGAAAACCGACCTCAAGCTCGGCCCCCCCATCCACACGGCCTACGACGGCGACGGAAATCCCACCGTCGCCGCCATCAGCTTCGCCGCGAAATTCGGCCTCACCGAGGCCGACCTGGGAATCGCCCAGACGCCCAAGGGGGAACGGGTTCAGGTCGAGGTAAAAACGGGCGGAGCGGCCACGGCGGACCTGCTCCCCGGTATCGCGGAGGCCCTCGTCACCGAGCTGCCGCTGCCCAAGGCCATGCGCTGGGGCGCCGGAGAGGTCAAATTCCTGCGACCCATCCGCTGGCTCGTCGCCCTGGCCGACGACGCGGTGGTGCCGCTGGAAATCGGCGAGATAAAGGCCGGGCGCCACTCCAGGGGCCACCGTTTCCTGGCGGACACCGAGTTCGAGCTCCCCGACGCCTCCCTGGACTCCTACGTCCATGCCTGCCGGGAGCACCACGTCATCCCCGACGGCACCACCACCGACGACGAGGGGAACGTCGTCCGGCCCGGCGAACGCTATACCCTTCTCAAAGAGCGCCTGGAAGAGCTTCTCTCAGCATACGGCCGGGTCCGCCTGGACGAGGAGCTGCTTCTCGACGTCGCCAACATGGTTGAACACCCGACCTGCCTGGAGGGCGGTTTCGAGGAGCGGTTCCTGGAACTGCCCGAGGTCGTGGTCTCCAGCGTGCTGAAGGAGTACCAGAAGTACTTCGAGGTGCGCGACGCCTCGGGGAAGCTCCTGCCGCGTTTCATCGTCGTGCGCGACGGTGGCGACCGGAACGCCGGGGGTGTCGTCGCCGGCCACGAGCGCGTCCTGCGGGCGCGGCTCACCGACGCCGCCTTCTTCTGGGACCAGGACCGCCGGCGGTCCCTCGCGTCACTGACCGAGGAGCTGGCCGACCTCCAGTTCATCCGCGGCCTGGGAAACTATTCCGACAAACGGACCCGTCTCCTCACCCTGGTGCAGTCGGTCAACGCGGAGGGGTTCTGCGGCAACGACCCGGTCGTGGCGGGGTATCTGGAACGGGCGGCCTCCCTGGCCAAGCAGGACCTTCTGACCCGCCTCGTCGTCGAGTTCACCGGCCTGCAGGGGCTCATCGGCGGCGAGCTGGCCCGGACGCAGAAGGAGCCCGAGCCGGTCTGGCGGGCCATCGGTGAGCAATACCTGCCTAAAGGCTTTACGGGAAAGGCGGATGAGCTGCCGCAGACGGCGGCGGGATGTTTCCTGGCGCTCGTGGACCGGCTGGACACCCTGGCGGGGTGCTTCGCCGTCGGACTCACCCCCACCGGCTCGCGGGACCCTTACGGGCTGCGCCGCGCGGCGCGGGGGGTCATCGGCATCGCCGCCGGAGTGGAGGGGCACGAGCCCGCGGGATTCGACCACGCGCGGCTCGACCTGGAGCCGCTCCTGCGGATTGCGGTCTCGAATTTCAGCGGAACGACCAGGAAGGCGTTCGACGAGGTCGAGGTGTACGAAAAGCTGCTGGCCTTCCTCGCCGAGCGTGCCCTTCGCCTGCTCGGGGAGCTGGGGCTGCCGACCGACGCCGCGCGGGCGGCGCTGAGCGCATACCCGACCCGCCCCTGGTCCGCCTGGCGCTCGGCCCACTCCCTGGCCCGGGCCAAAGGGGGCGCGGAATTCTCCGACGTGGCGGCCGGCTACAAGCGGGCCTGCAACATCCTCCGCCAGGCCGTAAAGGAATTCGGCCTCACCGAGTTCAAACCCTTCGACCCGGCCAAGGTGGAGCAGGACGAGGAACTCGGGCTGTCGAAGCTGCTGGTCCGCGACGGGGAGGGGGTAACCGCCGCGGTCGGGCGGGGGGACTTCGACGCCGCCCTGGGGAAAATCGCCGGTTTCCGCGACGCCATAGACCGCTTCTTCGACGAGGTGACGGTTTTCACCGACTCCGAGGCGCTCCGCGACAACCGCCTGGCGCTGTTAAACGAGCTGGTGGGCGTTTTCGGCCGTGTGGGCGACCTGTCTTTAATCCAGGCCGAGTAGGCGACCCTCCCGGAGTGTGCAACCTGCGCCGCGGAGGGTCTATTTATACCGTCCCGCGAGGGGAACCGGGAATCTCGGGGCGTCGTATCCTGTTTGAGATTAATATATTCCGCCGTATTCCAATCCCGAAGCCCCGCCCGGGAGTTTTCCGTTGCGCCCTGTCGTACCGGTAGTCCTGGCTATTCTCGCCGTCCTGGTCGTAGCCGGCACGCTCCGCGCGAGGCCCGGCGATGACTACCGCCTAGATAGGTTCTCCTACCGGGTCAACCCGCCCAAACGCCACCCCTACGAAGCTTTTTTCACGCCCGAGCTCGAGACCCCGCGGACCCCCGCCTTCTACGAGCAACTCGTCCTCGAGTCCTTCGACTACACGGCCCCCACCGCCGAGGAGCTCGGGGAACGCCTCTGGAATTACCGCCACACCTACGACGCCTTTGGCGACCCCTACCCCTACCCCTTCAACTACGACGAGTGGTCCGAGCGGGTGGCCGGCATCAAGCTCCGCGAGCGGACTTACGCCCGCGAGGCCGACGAGGGCCTTATAGGCGACATCACCATCGACTGGCTCGCCACCACCCTGAAAATCACCGGCCGCAAGCTCTTCGTCCTCGGCTACACGTCCAAAACCTACGATAATCCCCCCGACCCGCTCCTGGTGGGCACCCAGGGGGATTTCAACATGGACCAGGAGACCCAAATCCGGGTCGAGGGGACCATCGCCGAGCGGGTCACCGTCAACGTGGACTACGACGACACCCGGGAGAACGACTCGCGGAACAAGCTGTCCCTCATCTACACCGGCCGGGATGACGAGCTCATACGCCGGGCCGAGCTGGGCGACGTCAACCTCTCCATCCCCGGGACGCAGTTCGTCAGCTACTCGGCCAAGAGCCTCTTCGGGGCCAAGGTCATCGGCGGGCTGGGCGAGTGGTTCACCTTCACCCTCATCGGCTCCCGGGAGAAGGGCGTGACCGAGGAGGAGGAGTTCACCGGCACCGGCCAGCTCCAGCGGGAGGACATCCGGGACACGAGCTACTCGGAGCGGGTCTACTACCGGGTGGACACGAATCCGAACCACTTCGGCCAGCAACTGCAAATCGCCGAATCCCCCATCGACGGCAGCGCCCTCATCGAGGTCTACGTTTATTCCTACGGTCAGCAGCGCGACCCCACCTACAACTACTACACGCTCGACGCCCAGATTTACTCGGACGGCACCGGGGGCAATCCCACCGACCCGCCCGTCCCTACGGACGACGAGCCCGTCAGCTCCAGCTTCTGGCGCCGGCTGGAGAATGTGCAGGATTTCAACGTCAGCAAGACGACCGGCAGAATCACCTTCAACACCAGCATCAGCACCACCGACTACGTGGCGATTAAGTACAAGGTGGCCAGCCCCACCAACCCCGCCGGCGTCATCTACTCGGTGGGATATGGCGAAGGCACGACGGGAGCGCCCAAGCTCATCAAGAGCGGAATCCTCAACCCGGCTCTGACCGAGTACATGTACCACGACATCTACTTCCTGGGGGCCTCCGGTCTGCAGAACGACTCCGACTTCATCCTGGAAATTTTCGACCTCCAGGACCGGGCCAACGACGCCGATGACTTCAACGGGAACGGCGACACCACGGAGCCGTTGGTTCGCGTCTTCGGGCTCACCCGCGCCGCGGACGGCTCCGACGACCGCATCAACATCAATTTAATCGACTTCTCCAACGGTCTTTTAATCTTCCCCGACCGCTACCCCTTCCAGAAGGAGGGCGAGGCGGGCACCGACGAGGACGCCTACGACGAGAGTTACTCCCGGCGCAACCACCGCTTCGATATCCACGTGGAGTACCACAGCGCCTCGGCCGTGCGCTTCCTCAAGCCCAACATCATCCCCGGCTCCGAGGAGGTGTCGCTGAACGGCCGGCGTCTGGTCCGCGACGTGGACTACATCATCGATTACGACTCGGGGTACATCGAATTCCTGGTCCCCGGCGCCGACTCCTCGGACGCCGACCTGAAGATAAAGTATGAGTACAAGCCGATGTTCGGCGAGGCCGGCAAGACGCTGGCCGGCGGCCGGCTGGAGTTCAACCTCGGCGACGTGCTCGCCCTCGGAGGGACCTACATCGGCGAGTGGACCGACCTGCCGGTGGACAAGCTGGAGATTCCCGAGCTGCGGGCCATTCCCAGCGCCCATCAGGTGATGGACGCCGACATCAGCCTGAACGTACAGAACCAATTCATGACCGACTTCATCAACCTCCTGCCCTTCGTAGAATCAAAGGAGCTTTCGAACATCAACCTCGAGGGCGAGTGGGCCTACAGCTTCTACGACCCGAACCGGGTGGGCCGGGCGCACGTGGACGACATGGAGAGCGCGCACCAGGCCATTTCATTCCCGGCGGACGGTGACGAGTGGGGGCCGAGCTCCCCGCCAATCACGCAGGACGGCTCCTACGCCCAGTCCGACCGCAGGCTCATGAAGGTGGGGGACGAGGAGTGGATTCGGAGTCAGATTAACGAAGAGTGGAACGAGGACGTCGTGCGGGTACTCGTGTTCGGCGGCGACGACGCGAAACCGCTGCCCCAGGGGGCGGGGCAGTGGGATTCGGTGTGCCGGATTATCTCCCCCAACGGCCTGGACCTGGAGGAGAAGAACCTGAAGTATCTGGAGTTCTACCTCTTCCGCCGCGGCGAAATTCACGGCGGCGTGCTGCACTTCGACATCGGGCTCATCAACGAGGACTCGGACGGCGATTACACCGGCTTCGGCTACGAGGGCTACGACACCGAGGACGAGGGGCTGCACGAGGGAATATCCGCCGACCTGTCCGACCCCGGCGAGCTGGACGGGCGGTTGAACTACTCGGAGGACGAGCGCGGCTGGACCTTCAACAACTCCGGCGACGGCGGCATCTACGACGAGGTCATCATCGGGCGGAACAACTCCCTGTTGAACACCGAGGACCTCGACTTCAACCTCACCCTGGACACCACCGAGCAGCACTTCGGCTACGCCGTTCCCCTGGCGGACATCCCCGAGGAGTACCTGGGGCGTGACCTGGGCAACGGCTGGCTGGCCATCCGCATACCCCTGGAGACCGACGAGTCGCGGCCGGGCGACTACATGCCGCCTCTGTCCAAGCTGGTCAAGGCCATGCGCATCTGGGTCGAGTCCGAGAATGAAGGGGATTTCGTCGGAGGCGAGGATACGGCGGTCCTGTTGTACAATCTCCGGCTCACCGGCGTCCGGTGGGAGACGCCGGTCGTCGAGCCCGAGAGCCCGTCGAACAACTTCACCGTGGGCACGGTGAACTCCGAGGACAACCAGGACTACGAGCCGCTGGAGCAGCGCGAGGACTCCCAGGGGTATTTAATCCGTGAGCAGTCCCTCGACCTGGGCTATAACCTCGTCCGTTGGAACGACTGGGGCCATGACGGGCATTTCGGTCGGGGCTCCATCCAGCCGAACCCCCGGACCCACGACACCGACGAACCGGATTCCGGCGAAGGCGACGGCATCCTGAATACCGAGGACGCGAACCACAACGGAATACTCGACCCCGGCGAGGACATCGGATGGGCCGGTTACGACCCGGGGGCCACCGGGGCCGGCAACGGGGTGCTGGACACCGAGGACATCATCCGGGGCTCCACGGCGCAGGAGTTCCTGGAAAGCCGCGACTTCACCACCCACGACAGCCTGAGCGTATCGGCCAACAACCGCAATCCGGAACGGTCGGGCGAGGACCTCTTCTTTATCCGCTTCGGCACCGACGAGAACAACTACTACGAAGCGGCGATGCCGCTGACGGCGCCGGGCTGGAACACACTGGATGTGGACTTCTCCGAGCTCATCGCCCTCCGGCAGGAGTACGAGGCCCTCGACCCCGTCGAGCGTCCGCCGACCTACACGAGGGACAACCTCACCGTGGCCGGGTCTCCGCAGATGGTGCGCGTGTACGAGGTCTCCTGCGGCGTCATGACCACCAGTCCCATGAGCGGCGCCTTCCAGCCGGGAGGTGGCCCGGGCCGTCTCTGGGTAAACAATATCGACCTGCGAAATCCGATTGTGCGCGAGGGTGAGGCCCAACGGGGGAAGGTCCTGCTAAAATTCGCCGACGTGCTCACCGTGGAGGGCAGCTACCAAAAGATGGACGGTGACTTCCAGTCCATCGGTCTCCGGCGTACCGGCGTCACGGCCGAGGACCTGGACGGGGCGGCCACGCTACAGCTCGGCTCTTTCATGCCCAACGACTGGCGCGTCAACCTGCCTCTCTCGGGCTCCATGACCCACTCCACCGTCTACGTGGAGAACATCGCCGATTACGAGGGCTCCGTGGAGGCCCTCGGCAAGACGGTCTCGGATACCGCCAAGGCCAACCTGAGTTTCTCGAAGACCGGCTGGCCCACACTCACCTTCTCCTACACCGACTACCGGGGCCTGAACGAGACGGCGAAGCGCAACGACCACGAGCAGTCGGCGAGCGCCAGCTTCGATTACTCGTTAATCTCCGACCTGTTCTTCGTCCCGACGAAAATCAACGGCCGGTATCTCTACAAGAAGGACGCCACCGATTACGACGAAGACACGGGGCGGGTGGACTCCATCACGGGGAAGGAAGAGGTCACCACCTCGGTCACCTGGCAGTTCATCCGCGGGCTGTCCTTCTCCCCCAGCTTCTCCTTCTCGGACACCAGCGACCTGTTGCACTCCGAACCGGTGAGCTACACACAGAACGCCGGGCTGATGCTCTCCTTCAGCCGGTTCCGCCTGGCTCAGCCGTCGCTGGACTTCGGCACCACTTACTCGGAGCTCTTCAACCCCCCCTCGGAATACACGACCGAAACCTACGATGTAAGCGTCAGCAACAACATCTCGGCCAGCCTGCCCCTCTCGCTGGGGACCCTCATCGATAAGTGGTTCGGCTCGTGGACGACCAACCTGAACTACACGCTCCGGCGCAGCTCGACCTACGACGAGGTCACCCAAAAGCCGCCCCCCGAGTACATCTGGGGCTGGGACCACATCTGGCACGACGCCGGTGAGCCCACCTATGCGGGGCGGGGATACTCCTATCTCATCTCGAACCGTTTCCGCCCCCTGGAATTTTTCCGCGGATTCGACGACCCCGAGCTGGCGAGCTTCGACGTTCTGCTCGGGGAAATCAAGTACTCCTACTCGACGGACACCAGCGAAGCCTACGGCAGCAGCAGCCGAACCTGGACCGAGGTCTGGCCCGCCGCCGAGCTCACCATCACCGGGCACAAGTACTTCCCCATCTTCGCTTCCCTGCTGCAGCAGTCCACGGTCAAGCTCTCCTTCCAGAAGCAGACGACGAAGTGGATTGGGGTCAGTATGTCGCGGACGTACACGCCGAGCATCTCCTGGCGCGGCGGCTGGTCGGACGACCTCTCCACCACGCTCTCCTACACCGAGTCCTCCACCATCACCGACGAAAGCGGGTCGGCGTACGGCATCGGCGACACCCACCGGGTCACCGACACGTACAACCCCGGGGCGAGCCTCACCTATGTGGTGGAGCTGCCGGGCTCCTTCCGCATCCCCTTCCTCGGCGAGAACGTCCCCCTGCGCAACGAGCTGCAGCTTACCGCGACCTACAGTCTGACCATCGTCAAGAACAGCGTCTCCGGCGGCAGCCAGACGCCGCCGGACAACACCCAGCGCCACACCGCCTCGCTCACCGGCGGGTACTACCTCACCACCAACATCCACGCCAACCTGACGCTGACCTACGAGGACTTCACCAACGAGACCTCGGTGGGTTACGACTATTCGAGCTTCGACGCCAAGCTGGCCCTGGAGCTGAAGTTCTGACGGGGGGAGCCGGTGGAGCGTAGGAGAGGGGAGCCCCCGCAATACGTTCGACCGCCGCGAATCCGACCTGTAGGGGCGACCGTCCTCGGTCTCCCGTGGACCGACCGGCCAGTCGGCCCGATAAAGCCCCTCTCCCTGTTTGAAAGAGGCACGCTTACTGACCGGAACGATGATGGAGTATCTCTCTATATGACGGCGGGGACTAAAGTCCCCGCCCTGCATTTTCCACTCCCCGGGCGAAGGGTGGAAAAAAACACGGACCAAACCCCGCCTTTTTATAAAACATCGGTTTCGCCGAATCGAGACTCATTAACTCGAAAAAAGGCGGGGAACCAATCCCCGCCTTATGAAAGCACCAGGGGGCATTAGAATGCCGGGAGCGTCTTGCCGACCAGCGGCTCGGAGTACTCCATCCCGGTGTCCGGGTTGATTTTCTTGCGGATAATCTTGAAGTAGTACTCGGCCGAATCCCAGGTGTAGAACATTATCCAGCCGGAGAGCGTCTCGCCGGGCAGGATGGTCGCGGTATCGGGAAGATAGGTTTTACGCGGGTCGCGGGAATCCTTCTGGTTGGACTCCATCGGCTCGTCGAAGTTGGTCTCCATGGACTTGTACAGGCGGCAGTTCGTCAGGTCGAGCTCGAAGGGCTCGGGGCCGCCCATATACATCGGGTCGTTGCTCCGGTTCGTGATGTCGACGAGGACGAAGACCATGTACCGGTACGGCTCCGCAACCATCCTGTTCCCGCCGCCGAGATCGATGGAGGTTTCCCGGGTGGCGCTCTTGACCGCGAGGTCAATGGGGCTGTCGTCGGCGATGTGGCTCGGGATGCCCATGAAGTCCTTGGCGTAGTGCTGTGAGGCGTAGTCGTCGATGATGATGGGCTTCAACTCGTCTTCGTACTTGAGGTAGGCCCGCTTGGTGAGCTTCTCGGTGTGGATGGTGTCGTTCATGACGTAGAGGTAACCCTTCGGCGGAACGGAGCCTTCGTATTCCAGGTCCTCGGGGGGCTCGGGCCAGCCCATGTACATAGTGTAGGCGCAGACCACGCGGGTGCCGGTTTCGATGTCCACCTCTTCCTTGAGGGCCGCCTGCACCTTGGCCAGCATCTCCTGGGCTTCCTCCACGTGCTCGCCGCGCTCCACCTTGGTCAGGTAGGCCTCGGCCGGGAGGAGGGCCTCATCCTGGCCTTTCTTGTCGTAATTATCGAACTCGATGGACCCCAACTGGAACCAGCAGTCGTTGATGCGGTTCAGGACGCGCTCGTTCCCGACGCCCTGGTCCTCCAGGGTTTTGAGAACCGTTTCGAGCGGCAGCGACGCGGGGTCATCGGCACCCGCGAAAAGGTCACCGTACTCCACCAGGCAGGCCTGCTTGTACTCCTCCAGCGCGGCATCGTACTCGTACTTCTCGTACAACTGGTCACCGGCACCGCGATGCCCCTCGGTCCGGTCCAAAGAGAGAAGGTAGACGACTCCGAGGCAGACGATGAAGAGAATGAGGGTGACCAGAACGTTGAGGTAGCGCTTCGCGCCCAATTCGACCTCCCGGGGTGAAGTCAACCAGAGCCCGGCTTTTTATACTTACGGTTCCGCTCGTCCGGTCGGGACGGACTCCCCGAAGGGTGAAGGCGATATTAAATACCCTTGCGTCCCTCATCTCACCGGGACGCTCACCCACCGGACCGATGGTGGCGGGGCGCGGAGTCGAACCGCGGACACGCGGATTTTCAGTCCGCTGCTCTACCAACTGAGCTACCCCGCCCCGCAGCCTTTTTTAAGGCAGAGCGAGCGTAGCAAGAACGGGCCGAATATGTCAAGGGTTCAGCCTATTCCACGAATTCCAGCCCGGCCAGAATCGCGTGGGCCAGACGGGCCGCACCCTCGGGGTCATCCACGTACGCCGCGGGCTCCAGGCAGTTGACGGTAACGTTCACCGTCCGGGTGTACCGGCGCAGGAAGAGGGTCCAGCCGTGCCCCATGAAATCGCTCGAATACTCGGCGCAGTAACTCTCGTCCGCGCCGTAGAGCGTGAGCGCATCAGGATGAAGGTACCACTCTTCGGCGGGGAGGAGGTTCGCGCCGTACAAAATCCCCTCCTGCATGTCCGCCCACCGGGAGACGTCGTCGGTGCAGTCCACGCAGGTGGTCACCTGGACGCTCCAATTGTCCGCAGGGTCGGCGTAGAAAGCGGTCACGTCGGCCGAGTCGCTGAGTACCCAATCCTCGGGCAACGGCACGGCCAGGATACCCTTGGCCGGCTTTACGACCTGGGGCAGGTCCACACCGTCGTTCTCGTAGCGCGTTCCGGAGGGTTCTTCGGGGGGGCCGGGCACCTGGACGAAGAGCGTGGAAACGTTGAAGAAATTGTCGAGGTACACGACCAGTCCCAATTCAGGATACGACGCCCCGGCCGCGCGCACGCCCAGGGGGGGACGACCGTAAGCCTCGACCACCTCGGGCCATGTCGTCCCGACCCCCACCCCCTCGGGGGTGGAGAGAGCGGGCGGCGGAAAATCCTCAATACCGCCCACGGCCAGCCCGACGATGGGGAAACTCATGGAGACCGTGTCGTACCGGCCGATAACGGTGAAGGCGTAGGGCCCGTCCTCGAAGAAGTACCAGAAGGGGTAATCCATCTCCTCCATCCCGCCGCCGATGCGGTCGTACATGTCGGAGACCAGCTCGCCCAGCTCCAGCTTGCCCACGAAACCCCGACCGGGGGTGAAGGGGGTGTCGCCGAAGAACTCCCAGTAACTCACGGAACCCTCGGGCATGGGGTAGGGGGCCTCGGCGAGGAGTGTCCCGACCGCTAAGAACAGCAGGATTGTGACGGCTTTCCGGACCATGGCGTCTCCTTTGAGCTCCGGGGAAAGGGGCTGTCCCACAATCGCTCATCATGATATCACAACGGCGCCGGGAGCATTCACTTGCCCCGACCACACGGGTGGGTGTAAGCTACACATTGAAAAGCATTTCACTCAGAGCGGACGAAGAACCGGAAAACCCATTTGACGGATAGGGAACCCAAAAGCCTCAACCTCTTCTGGCAGCTCGCCGTCCTCATCGGGCTGCTGACTCTCGTCACCGCGACGGGGCTCACCTGGTTTCTGGTCGATTCCGAGCGGGCGAATCTGTACCTGGAATTCCAGACCTCGCTGGTTTACCAGGGCCGGGCCGTCGCCCGCACGCTCTCCCCGGTCGCCCGGGAGCCCGACGCGGGCGAGGGAATCGTGCGGACGCTGGCCGAGGCCCGGAAGGACAATCCGCACCTCACCGGCGCCTACTACTTCGACGACCGGGGCGGTATCTACTCGGCCGACGAGGAAATCGTCCCCCTGAAAGTCGAGGGGGAACCGGTGCGGCAGGAAGCGCTTCGGGCCAGGGAGGAGCTCGTCTCCGACGGCGGGACCCTCTGCCTCACCCTGCCCGTCTACCCCCCCGCGCGACAGCCGGGGGATTTCACCACCTTCGGGAAGCTGCGCCTGGTGATGTCGGAGGAGCCGGTGCGCACGGCCCTGGAGAAGACCACCGTCAACGGCGTTCTCATCGGCGCGGCGGCGTTCATCATCGTTGCGGGCCTGGGCGTTCTATTCATCCTGCGGGTTCTGGGGCCTCTGAAGGAGCTTCAGCGGGGGGTGAAAAAAATCGGCTCGGGCAATACCGCCTACCGCCTGAAGGTTTCCTCGAAGAATGAGCTCGGTCGGTTGGCCGCGGCCGTCAACGACCTGGCCGACGGATTGGAGAATCCGCGCGACGCCACCGACGACAGAAGGCGCATGGTGCGGGACCTGGAAATCGCCCGCCAGTTGCAGCAGTCCTACCTGCCCGACGAAGAGCCGGATTACCCGGGCATGGCCGTCGCCGGCCTCTGCGAACCGGCCTACGAGGTGGGTGGCGACTACTACGATTTCATCCCCATCGACGACCGGAGGCTGGGCGTGGTCGTGGCCGACGTGTCGGGAAAGAGCCTCCAGGGGCTCATGGTCATGCTCGTGTTGCGCACGATTCTGAAGAGCACCGCCCCGCGGCATTTCGACGCCCGGCCCACACTCTGCGAAACCAATTTCATCCTCAGCCCCGACATGCACTCCGGCAACTTCGTCACCTGCGTATACTACGTCTACGACTCCCGCAACGGAAGCCTCGACGTGGTCAACGCGGGGCACAACCCCCTGCTCGTGTACCGGGCGAGCGAGAGACAGGTGGAGGTCGTCAAGACCCGCGGACGCCCGCTGGGCCTCATTGACCCCGACGATTTCTGCCAAACCCTGGAAAGCTCGACGCTCCTTCTGGAGCCGGGGGACACCGTCCTCCTCTACACCGACGGCCTCTGTGAATCCATGAACGAAGGGATGGAGCCCTTCGGTGAGGGAAGGCTTCAGGATGCCTTCGTCGCCTCCGCCGGACTCCACCCCGCGGAGCTGGTGAAAAGGCTCGCGGAAACGGCGCGCGCCTTCGCCGGGGAAAACAAGCAGTTCGACGACATGACCCTGGTCGCGCTGCAGGCGCTCGAGCCGGAGGTCGAAAGGCCGCTGGACATGGACCTGACGGAGGAGGTCAGTCTGACGGTGGACCGCTACATCTCCGAGGGGGGGTAGATGGCGCGCGTGGGTTCCGGCGAGAGGCCCCCGCGGGGGCCTTTAAACCGCGTGAACGTGGTCGGCGGGGGGCTGGCGGGCTGCGAGGCTGCGTGGCAGCTCGCCCGGGCGGGATTTCCGGTTCGGCTCGTAGAGATGCGCCCCGGAAAATCGACCGGCGCCCACACCGGCGGCGGGCTGGCCGAGCTCGTCTGCTCCAATTCCCTCAAGAGCGCCCTGCTCCACAACGCCCACGGCTGCCTAAAGGCCGAGCTGGAGCTGCTGGAGTCTCTGTTAATCGAGGCGGCGAATTTTTCCCGGGTGCCGGCCGGTTCGGCGCTGGCGGTAGACCGGCAAAAATTCTCGGCGGAGGTGGAGCGGAGGCTCACGGCCGACCCGCTCGTCGAGGTCGTCCGGGAGGAGGTGACCGAGCCGCCGGAGGCCCCGGCGGTGCTGGCCACCGGCCCGCTCACCGCCCCGACGCTCATGGGAAGGCTGGAGGATGAACTGGGCCGCGGGCGGCTCTTTTTTCACGACGCCACCTCGCCCGTGGTGACGGCGGATAGCCTCGACCCGGAGAAGGTCTTCCCCGCCGGGCGTCACGGGGCCGGGGACGATTACCTGAACGTGGGACTTTCCGCCGAGGCGTACGAGAATTTTTGGCAAAATCTACTCACGCTGCCCCGGGCGCCGGTCCACGCGGTGGACCGGGAGCCGGTCGGTGACGACTTCGCGGTTTTCGAGGGCTGCCTGCCGCTGGAGGTGCTCGCCGAGCGGGGTCGGGACGCCCTGCGCTTCGGTCCGCTGCGGCCCGTGGGCCTGCGCCGGCCGGATACCGGGGAGTCGTACCACGCCGTCATCCAGCTGCGGGCGGAAGACCGGGGGCGGACGCGGTACAGCCTCGTCGGCTGCCAGACCCGCCTGACCCCGCCGGCCCAGCGGACACTCCTGCGCTCCCTGCCCGGCCTGGAACGCGCCGAGTTCGTGCGCTACGGCCGGATGCACCGCAACTCGTACCTGGACGGCCCGGCGCTGCTGGTGTCAACGCTGGAGTTCCGGGGACGGCCCGGCGTCTTCGTCGCGGGTCAGCTCTCGGGGGCGGAGGGTTACGTCGAGGCCGCCGCCACGGGCCTGTTGGCGGGGAGGAACCTCGCCCGACGGCTGCGGGGTATGGAGCCGCTCGTCCCGCCGCGGGAGACGGTGCTGGGCGGTCTGGTCCGAACCCTGTCCGGTGTGGAGCGCGAAGACGAGGACGGCCCCCCGAGCCCGGTCAACGCCAATTTCGGCCTCCTGCCGCCGCTTTCGGGACAGGTGCGGGGTAAAAAGGACCGGCGTACGGCGCTGGCGCTCCGGGCGCTGGCCGCGATGCGCGCCTTCCGGTGGAGGCTCGGGTCCGGCGGCCCCCCGTGAACGGGGCCTTTTTTTGGTACACTTGGTCGGAACCATATCCGGGGAGAGACAGATGGTCCGCAACGTCCTGGTGGGCACCGACGGCTCGCGCTACGCCGAGGGAGCCGCCCGTTACGGCGTATGGGCGGCGCAGGCCGCGGGCACCAAGCTCATCGGCTGCTACGTCCTGGACATCCGCCTGCTGGATGGCCCCTTCTTCGCCCGGCTGGCGGCGATGCTGGGCTTCGCTCCGGCGACCGACTTCCGCGCCGCGGCCGAACCGGTTCTGCGCGGACTGGGCGAAACCGCCCTGGGCTTCATCGCCGAGCTGGCCCGCAAGGCGGGGGTCACCTACGAGGAGGTCATCACCAGCGGCCCCGTCGCCACCACCCTGGTCGAGAGGGCGCAGAGGGTTGACCTGGTCGTCATCGGGCGCCAGGGCGACCACGCCGAGTACGAGAACGACATGCTCGGCAACGTCGCCGAAGGGGTGCTCAAGCGGGTGAACACCGCGGTCATGCTGGCCCCGGCCGATTTCGAGAAGCCGTCCCGCGTCGTGGCCATCGTCGACGACAAGCCCTCCGCCGAGGACGCCCTGCGGTTCGCCGTCGACCTCTCCGACGGGCGGGGGATTCTGGTCATCCACGAAGGCGCGACCCGCGCCGCCGCCGAGAAACTCCTGACGGGCTACGACCTACAGGCGGAATACGAAGAGTTGACCCTGCCCCTCGAGGAGCGCATCGCCGACCTGGACCCCGGCGAACTGGTCGTCATCGGGGCCACCGGGAGCGCGGAGCATCTCATCATCAGCCAGCGAACCCAGCGCGTCATCCGCGACGCGACCGGACCCATCATCGTAACCGCGTGATTCGACTAATCTTCTGGCTTATAGGCGTTATAACCGCCTGGCCCCTCCACCCCGTCGCCGGTCCCGCCGGGATGATGGTCGCCGAGGTGCCGAAGGGTTGGGAGGTGTCCTACCGGGACCGCTCCCTTTTCGCGGACCGGGCCGACGGCGCCGCCGTGCTCAGCCTGACGCTGAGCCCTAAACTGGACGCGCCCCCCACCGACGGGGGGCTCGTCTCGTGGGGCGGACTGGAGGGCGCGGAGCTGCTGGGTCCCTTCGTCTCGCGGGAAATAGACGGAACCTACGCCCGCACCGTGGAATACAGGCGGAGGAACCGGTTCGGGCTCTTCGCCGGCATCTACGCCGCGCGCCGACTCTGGCTCTGGAAGCTGGAGGGGCCGTGGCGGGAGCGGGACCGGCTCGCGGCCCTGGGGACGGTCGCCCTCCTCGATTTGGATTGCCGCCTGCCCCTGGCGGTCGCCCAGGAGAGCCGCGAGTTCGGCGGGGAGCTCGTCATCCGCGTCGGACCGGGTTTCCGACTCGCCCTGCCGCAGGAGTGGCGCATCATCCCCGCCGGGGCCTACGATTATCTGGCCGAGCTCACCGACGAGGGGGCGCCGGTGGCCGAAATCGGGGTCATCGTCTCGGGAACGGCCGCCGACAACGAGAACCGCGCCCTGTTCCTGGAGAGCCTTCTCCTGGACGCCGAGAGCCACCGCCCCGGTTTCCGGCTGCTCGACTCGATTCCCGGCGAGGCCGCCGGTCTGACGGCCCAGAGGCTCAACGGTATCTATTGGGTGGACGGCGTACCGTTCCGCTGGCTCTGCACGGTTCTGTACGGCAACCGCGGAACCTACGCCATCCACGGCGAGGCCGCCGAGGCGAACCACCGCGCCTTCGAGGCGCTCTTCGGCCGGGTGGTGGAGAGTCTGCGCGAGGGCTCGGTGCGCACATGGTACGAGGCTCTGTGGGAGTATCTCTCCACCCACATTCTGACCGTCTTCTTCCCCCTGTTAATCGCCGTGGCCGCCGGGCTCTTCTTCGGCCTGCGCTGGCTGTGGCGCTTCCTGCTGAAGTACACGCGGTAGATAAAAAAGGGGGACCGGCCGGCCCCCCCGTCAATCGCAGCATAAAACCCGAATCACTCGGACGGCGACTGGGTCAGCATCAGGTGGACGACCCCACCGTCCGTCACCAAAAAACCCCCGGAGAGGTGGCCGTCGTTGACGACGACGAATTCACCCTCGCCCACGGGCTCGCCGGGATAGGCGAAGGTCGCCAGGCCGCCCACCTCTTCCACGAATTCCTTCACCGGCTTACCCGGTTCGGGGTGGCCGGGCTCCTCCGCCAGGAGTGCCGCCTGGGTCGCGTAGGCCGCGCCCAGCTCCTCGGACAGCTCGCCGAAGAGCGCCGCGTTGTCGAACAGGTCCAGCCCCAGCACGCAGCCGGAGCCGAAGAGCAGCACGCCGCAGGCATCTTCCCCGGCGAATTTCGTAAAAACTTCACCCAGCTCCTCCGACATCGCGGCGACCCGCGAATCCTCGAGCACGACCCGGTAGGCCGAGGTTTCGGAGGACCGGCCCACGCTTCCCTGCGCCTCGGAGACCTTGGACCAGACCGTCCCCTGGTCGGCCTGGCAGTTCACCGCGCCCCGGACGTCGTTGCCGACGACCAACTTGGCCGGGGTGAACTCCGTCGGCCCGCTGGTCCAGCGGCCGGACTCCACGCAGTACACGGGCATCGGACCGCTGCCACGCCCGGTCAGGAGCACGTCCCGGGCGAAGACCCGGTCCTGCTTCGCCCCGCGAATCATCTGGCCGGCCAGGATGAAGAGCGGCCGCTGCGTCTCCCAGGCAAGCTCCACCGCGTTCACCTCCGCCGACTCCAGCTCGTTGACCCCCAGGAGCCCCTCATCCCCGGCCTCGGCCAGGGTGAGGTAATCCCGCGTCCCGGGACGGCTCCGGTACAGGGGGAAGACCCAGGCTCCGCCCACTCGCTCCGGGGAGCCGAGCCGGAGCCCGTCGGCCAGGTCCGCCAGCGCGTCTGTGGCAATGGGCTCCAGGACCGGCTCGGGCTCGTTCCAACCCGTCGGGGACAGGTTACCCACCTGCTCCATCTGTTGCACGGGCTGGTTCAACTCGCTCTCCTGGGCCGAAAGCTCCCCCGCAAGGCCCAGGGCGATGAAAAACACTAAAACGACGAGAAAATGCCGCATCCGCATGGCGACTCCTCGGGAAAAGGGGCGATTAGTATTTTACGTCGCCGCCTCCCTCCCGGTTCCTGCTAGTAAAAAAGGGGCCGGCGGCCCCCGTTTGTATTGACGATTCCCACCGGCGCGCCGCTATTCGGGAATGCGGCCTTTAATCCAGCCCACCTCGGCGTCGGGGAAGGCGTGGAACTCCGGGATGTAGGGGCGGATGTCCAGAAGGGGGCTGCCGTCGAGCATGTCGGCGCCGGCGACTACCAGGACGTTCCCCTCGCGGCGCACGAGCCGGACGATGTCCAACCCCAGCCCCGACGGCCGCCTCGGCGAGCAGCAGGCGAAGGAGCCCACCTCGTGGTCGTAGAGGTAGGGCTTGGTCCGCAGGGAACGTTCCTCCTCACGGATGCGATGGAAGTGGAACAGGACGATGAGGTGGGAATAGCCCTCCAGCCCGTCCAGGCAGGCGTCGTAGGGCGGGAAAAACTCCAGGCGCGACTCCACGTCTTCGCGTAAGACGCCCTGAATCGGCCCCTGCGCCTCGGGCGTGTACGGGGTGTGGGCCACGCCGCAGGGGCGGACGACGACGGGCGGTATATTATCCATCGCCGGCCTCCAGAATCTTCCGGGCCCCGTCCACCAGCTCGCGGGCCGCGTCCTCGTCGGGCGCCTCGGCGAAGATGCGCACGATGGGCTCGGTCCCCGAGGGCCGCAGGTGGAGCCAGCGGTCCTCCCAGTCCAACCGGAGCCCGTCCAGCTCCGAGGCCGCCGCATCGGGATTGGCCTCCCGAAGGTGGTCGTAAACCCGGCGCAGGACCCTCTCCTCGGGCAGCGGGGCCTTGCGCTTCAGCATCACGTACACGGGAAGCTCCTTGACCAGCCCCAGAATCCCCTTGCCGGACCGGGCCAGGAACTCGATGATGAGCGCCGTGGCGACCAGGGCGTCGCGGCCCAGGTGCAGCCGGGGATAAATAACGCCGCCGTTCCCTTCGCCCCCCGCCAGACAGCTCTTTTCGACGATGGCCCCGACGACGTTCACCTCGCCCACGGGGGTCCGGTGGACCCGCACCCCGAAGCGGGCGGCCACATCGTCCAGGCCCCGGCTGGTCGAGACGTTGGTCGCCAGGTCGCCCCGCTCACCGCGGTCCAGCAGGGCCCAGCAGGCCAACTGCAGCGTCCGCTCCTCCCCGATGGGCTTCCAATCGGTCCCGACGAGGGCCAGGCGGTCCACATCGGCGTCGTAGGCCAGCCCCAGGTCGGCCCTCGATTCGACCACGGCCTGGCAGAGCTCGGCGAGGTTTTCGGGCACCGGTTCGGGGTCACGGGGAAAACGCCCGTCGGTCTCGGCGCCGAGGCAGCGGAACTGCACCCCCAGCTTCTCCAGGAGGGAGGGGATAACCGCACCCCCGGCCCCGCGGCAGCAATCGGCCACCACGTGCAGGTTGGCGCCTTTTATCAGCCGGGAGTCCACGAGCCCCGCCACCTCATCCACGTGGCGGCCGACGAGGTCCTTCCTCTCCGAAACGGACCCGATTTTATCGTGGGAGACCCAGCCGTATTCTCCGTCATCGTGGAGCTTCTTCAGCCGGGAGAGCTCCCCGGGAGAGATGAATGTCCCCCTGGCGCCGACAAATTTCAGGCCGTTCCAGGCGGCGGGATTGTGGCTGGCGGTGATGACCATCCCGCCGGCCGCCCGCAGCCACTCCACGGCGAGTTGCACCGTGGGGGTGGGACAGACGCCCAGGTCCACCACATCCCTCCCGCAGCCGGTCAGGGCGGCGATGACCGCCCGTCGGAGCATCGGTCCCGAAGTCCGGCTGTCGCGGCCGAGGACCACCGGACCCTCCGGCAGAATACCCGCGAGGGCCGCGGAGAGCTCGAGGGCCAGTTTTGGGTCCAGGCCGTCGCCCACGATTCCCCGCGCCCCGGAAACGGAAAAACGGAAAAACAATTGGCCTCCAACGAGTTCCAAGGTTTATTAAAAATATTATAGGCACCGGCATCCGGGTTGTCAACGAGCGCTTTTTCGGCTAGAATGACCTTTGAGCATCACGAAACGCAAAAACCGTTTGGAGGACCATTGGCCGAGACAATCACCAAGGACATGATAATCGAGGACGTCGTCCGGAAATACCCGAAGACCATCCCCGTCTTCATGGCCCACGGCCTGCACTGTATCGGCTGCCACATCGCCAACTACGAGACCATCGAGCAGGGCGCCATGGGTCACGGCCTGGACAACGTCACGGACCTGTTGAAGGACCTCAACGAAACCGTAGCCGGCGCGGACGGCAACTGAGCATGGCGGATAAAATTACCCGGGACACGACGATGGCCGATATAATCGGCCGCTCACCGCGACTGGCCGAGGCCGTAAAGCGGATAACCGGCTCCGACTGCGCCGGGTGTCCCGCCGCCGGGGACGAAACCCTGGAGCTTTACGCCATTCTCCACGGGCTGGACCCGGACGACCTCCTGCGCGAGCTCAACGCCGTCGAGCCGTAGGATTACCTGAAGACGAGCCCCCGCCCCAAACCGGCGGGGGTTTTGACGTGGGAAACCGCACCGTTGCGCCTGAAAAAACAGGAACCGCAACGTACCACACATCAATACCCGTCACGCGAGAACAAAAAATGCGCGCCGACTCTTGACAATTCTCGATTTCGAGCTATTATTATAGTGGAGGAGTTGCCAAATCCCCCCCGAATCGGAGGCGATGAGAGATGAGACGAGGATTGCTCACGTTCGGCATCCTCATCCTGGCGATGGCGGCCCTGGCCGAGATTCACGACATCAGCATCGGCGATAATTACTTCAGCCCCTCGACAATCAATATCTCACTGGGAGACCGCGTTCGTTGGACAAACGACGGTCTATACACGCACCGGACCAAATCCCTGGACGGGCTGTGGGACTCGGGATTCATGGACCCGGGGGAAACATACACCCGCACTTTCAACACCATCGGCTCGTTTGACTACAACGACCCCCAATATCCCCACGCCGCCGGGACCATCGTCGTCCAGTCCAGCGGTGTGCAGACAACCAGTTGGGGTCAAATCCTCAACATCTATCGCTAGGATTGCCGAAGGAATAGGAACCGAAGATGAAAACGAAAAAACGCCCGAGGGGGCGTTTTTTTATTTGAGTCGGAGGGCTGTACCCCGCCACCGTCCGGGTATAAGTCTATCTGTGCGGGCTTTTTTTATTTCAGGCGCTAAACTATCGGAGAGCGGAATGAGCGCCGACCGCCGCGAAAAACGCCCGCGGCGGGCGTTTTTTATCGTCAGGGAACTGTATTCATCTGCTGTCTGGGATGGCACCGAATCGTCCGTGGGGTCGATTGCGGCCCGGCGTACCGCAGGCGCGGGCCCTGTCTCTCGCCGACCTTACTGGCTGGTGAAGCTGAAGAGGACGATAAGGCCCACGGTGACCGCGGTTACGATAATCGGTTCGAGAATCGGCGTCTCCTCCTCTTCGGGCGGCGTGGGGCCGATGTCGGCGTAGCGGGTGTCGATGAGCTCCTCGGCCGCCGTGGTGGACACGACGTCCTCGGCGGAGCCGTTGATATCGCCGGCCCAGGCGTACCCCTCCCCCGAAGGGCTGGGGATGCGGAAATGAACCAACGCCACGGCCTGACGCTTCACACCTGAACCGGCCCGGGTATAGATGACCCGGCACTCGATGAGCCGGTACTCCAGGGTGCCCGGCTTGGCCACGGTATAGGTGGGGCCCTCACTCCGGGGCGGGGAGGAAACGGGGGGGGATTCGACGGGTCCAGGGTCTTCGGGTATGTTACCGCCGGTGCCGCTATCATCCCCCGATATCACCTTTTCCTTCTCCTCACGCGCCTCCCGCACCGCCTCGTCCGTCGCGCTCTCTCTCTCACCCTCGGGCGCTGCCACGGCCCCGACGAAGAATCCCCGCCGGGTCAGAACGCTGATGAGCTCCTCCTCCAACCGGTCGTGGAGGGCGGTCTTGTCTTCCTTCGAAACGTCGCTGATGCCCTGGATGAGGCCGGGGACCATCTCCGGCCTGCGGGCCAGATTCTGTACGACGTCTGCCAGGGCCATAATCTTCAACTGGCCGTCGGTGGGCGTGTCGCCGTGCACATTGATGGGGAGGTCCGTGCAGGCGAGGGCCAGGAGAAAAACGAACGGGAGGGCGTAAACGAGGGAGCGGTTCATGAACTGGTCTCCCTTTTTCTGGTCAGTCCGCTGGATTTTACGGTTAAGCACGAGGGGCTGTCAAGCCCGCCGTGTATCTGCCGGGTCACGGTCGAGCTTTTACGTCGCCTTCGAGACGGGTCAATCGTCGAGAACGGCCACGGCCTCTATTTCGATGACGGCTCCCTTGGGGAGGGCTCCGACCTGGAACGCCGAGCGCGCGGGCGGGTCACCCTTGAAAAACCCGGCGTAAACCTCGTTCATCCTGGAGAAAAGCCCCAGGTCGGTCATGAAGACGGTGAGCTTGACCGCCCGGTCCAGGGAGCTACCGGCGGCGCGCAACACCGCGTCCAGGTTCGCCAGGACGCGCCGGGTGGCCGTCTCGATGTCGCCCTGCTCGAGCTCGCCCGTGGAGGGATTGAACGGAATCTGGCCTGCGGTGAAGACGAGGCCGCCGGCGACGACCGCCTGGCTGTACGGGCCGACCGCCTTCGGGGCTTTATCTGTGGCCACGGTGCGGCGCTGCATCGAAACCTCCTGCGTCTCTATTCTTCGGGTGACGGCTCGGATTTCTCTATCCCATCGGGAACCTCGGTGGGCTCCGCCTGCTTCTCGGCGCTTTCGTGATAGTCCCGCGCGGCCTTCCGGCGTACGCCGTAAATCAAGAGTGCGTCGAAGAGGGGATTGAACCGGGTGGGCAGGGTGCCGAGAACGATTTTCGCCCGACGCGCCAGCTCCCGGGGAAGGGTTCCCGCGTCGGAGTCCTCCAGCTCGGTCAGGGCCCGCTCCAGGCCCTCCAGATACTCCTTGGCCTGGAAGGCGCGGGCGGCCTCCGCCGCCACCTGGCGGACGAGGCCGGCGGCGGCAGCCTCCAGCTCCTCACGCTTGGCCCGGTTGTCCAGGGCGGCCCGCATCAGCTCCACCGCCTGGTCGGAGATGACGTCCAGGGTCCGCTCCACCAACTCGTCGTCGGGAACGAATCCCTCGAACCGCTCTTCGGCGAGGGTCGTCAGCCGCGTCGTCTCGCAGACCTTGGCCGGAACGTTCTCGGGCTTGACCCCGAGGCTCTCCGCCAGGCCGCCGAGGTCGACCGCCTCCGCCTCCCAATCCTGGGTCAGCACCTCGCGGAACGCGTCGCCCTGGAGCAGGTCCGGGTCGAGCACCTGCCCCACGAAGCCCATCACGTTGCGCTGGAAAACGTAATCGCCGTAGTTGAGCCAGAACAGGTGGTGCAGAATGGGGATGGACCGGGGCTTGACCTCGGAGTTGGTGAAGAGGTTGAGCATGATGAGGTTCATCCAGGCCAGCCGGTCCTGTTCCCGGCCGACCAGGTTCACCTGCGCGGAGAGCGCGATGACGGTGAGCCCCATCCGCGCCTGGTCGTCCACGATTTCATCCAGGCATGTTCCGATGTAGGAGGCCATCGCCTCGTCCTTGTCGCCCTCGGGCGGCTTGTTCGCGGCGATGTAATCGGCGATGACCCGCGGGTCGAGGCGGACGTTGGACCACTCCGGCACCCGTATGAGGTCGGCCACGGCGGCGCCGAAGCCTTCGCGGTCGTCTAGCAGCTTCTTCTCGCCGTCGGGGTCCCGCTTCTGCAGGACCTTCAGCGCTTTCTGCGCGTTGGTGCGCAACCGGGCGAAATCGTGGCGGCGGAAGGCCACCCCCTCCCGCTGCGTGCGGAAGGCCGGTCGTTTCGCTTTACCCTGTTTGCTCAAGGGCTACCCACCTCGGATAAAAAAAGAAGCGGCCGGACGCTCAGCTCCCCCATTCCCGCCGCAACGTTCAGAGCTGCAGCCAGTTGCCCGCCTCGTCGAGGTAGTACATCCCCGGGGCGAGCGCCGCCCGGTAGTACCGGGCGAAGACGCCCTCCACCTCGGCCCGGGGATTGGGAGAGCCGGCCAGTTCCGGCGTGGTTACCGCCAGTCGGTCGTAGACCAGGCCCCGGTTGTTGTTCTCGTGACCGACAATCTCCTCGGCGTAAACATCACCCTCCCCGGAGGGGGTCACCGCCAGGTAACCGCCGGCGGTCTCCCCGATGAGCCCGGCCGCCTTCAGGCGGGTAACCTCATCGGCGGTGTAGAGTGTGTCCAACAGCGCGGTCAGGGCGGCGGCCTTCTCCGGGTCCAGCTCGCTTTCGGGAATCTGGGACTCGTAGCCGTAGATGAGCTCTCCGGACGCGCGGACGTTGGACACCATCCACACGTCCTCCCCCAGCTCGGCGTAGCTGCCCAGAACCTGATTCTCCAGCATGGTCTTGGCGTCCACCAACTCCACGTTGAACTGGGCCTGCACGCAGCCCAGTGAGCCGAGCAGGAGCAGCGCCGGAAGCAGAATCAGGGCTTTTACGGCGGCACTCATTTTCACCGCGGATGGTATCCCCGCGAGACCGTTGTGTCAAGGGAGCCCGCGGGCTAGAACGTCACGATAAAGCTCAACAGATGGTATATCTGGTCGGAAGTCTGGTTTCGCAGGAAGGTGTAATTGAGGATGTAGCTGCTCTGGGCCAGGTTGGTCTCGATGCCGCCGGCGGCCCCCTGGCTGCCGTCGCCCACCCCCAGCCCGAAGCTCCACAGGTGCTCCTGGTCGCCGGTGTAGGCGTACCCGGCCCGGAAGGTCACGTGGGGCAGCAGGCGCTGGTCCAGCCCTACGCGGACCTCGCGGAAGGCCTCGGCCCGGTTGTTGACCAGGTTGCGCACGTCCATGGAGAAGACGACGTCCGGGAAGGGGTACCACGCGGCGCCGACGTTGATGGTCTCGTCGCCGAATCCCTCCAGGTTGGCCCGACAGCCGGGGAGGTTATCGGGAAGGTCCACGTAGGTGGCGGCCACGTAGGCTCGGGGGAGGAATTCCCAGGTGGCGCCCACGGTGAAGCCGTAGCCGCTCCTGCGCTCCCAATCGCCGATTCCACCGAAGACCCCGCCATCGCTAACCACCGGGTACTCGCGGGAGTAGTAGGTCCCGCTAACGGCCAGCGTGACCCCTTCGGGGAAGTGATACCCGGCGCCCAGTGTGTTGGAGCGGTCGGCCCAAAGTCCCTTGACGTGGAAGAAGTGGGGGTCGTCGAAGGTCGCCGGGTCGGCGAGGCTTTCCTCCCACAGGTTACAGAAGGCGTAAAAACCGCCGACGGAATAGCTGAGCGACTTGGCGCCCACCAGGGTGGACAGGGCCAGGGTGGCGAAATCGGAGCCCGGAGGGCCGCCGAGCTCCACGTCCTGAAATCGGGCCTCCTCGCCGAAACCGCGGGAGAGCCAGTAGAGGGTGAGCCCCAGATTCAGCACGCCGCCGAACCCCTGCCCGTGGACGAACCCGGCCGGGTTGTAGAGCGCCGCCTCGAACTCGCAGGGCACGGCCAGAAAAGCGCCGCCCATCGCCAGCGGGCGGCAGTTCAGGTTGGAGAGCGTGCGGTAGTAAACCTCCGTCGCGCCGGAGCCGACGGGGAGGAGAGCCAGAATAATCAGAAGCGCGGCGAGAAATCTCACGGCCTGATTATACGGCGCGGGGCCGCCCAAGACAATAGACGACAATCCGGCCCTTGATTCCGGGGGCGGGGCCGGGTATCCTTGACGGGTGAATCTCACCCGCTGGCGCAGCGTTCTGGGAAAAGAGCCGCCCGCCGTGGCCCTCATCGCCGGTCCCGAATCGGGGCTGCGCCGGAGGGCCCTGGCCGCCCTGCGCGACGCCCTGGGAGCGGGGGCCGACCTGGAACGGTACGGCACCGACGTGGCTCCCGGCGAGCTCGCCGACGCCGTCGAGACGCTGCCCTTCTTCGGCGCCGCCCGACTCGCCGTCATCGAGGGGGACACCCTCTCGGCGGAGCTGGTGGAGACGGTGCTCCGGCTGCTCCCCCGGGTCAAGCCGCCCAACTACATGGCGCTGGTACTGGAACGGCTGGACCGTCGCTCACGCCTGTCGAAGGCGCTGAAGGACTCCACCGTCGAGTGCGAGCCGTTGAAAGAGGCCGACCTGCGCATGGCCGCGGGACGCTTCCTCGACGAGCGCGGCGTCCGGGCCGACCCCCGGGCCCTGGAGCGTATACTGGTCGCCGCCGGGAGCCTGGACGCGCTGGAGAACGCCTGCGAGAGCCTGTCGCTGTTGGTGGAAAAGGGTGGCACGCTCACCGAGGGAGAGGTGGCCCAGGCGGTCGGCACGGCGCCGGGCTTCGACCCCTTCCGGCTGTGCGACCTCGTCACCGCGGGCCGGGAGGCCGAGGCCTGCCTCATGGCCGCCCGGTCCCTGGCCGACCCGAACGAGATGCCGCGCCTGGTCGGCCTCCTGGCGCGGCATTACCGGATTTTACAGCTCATCCGGTTCCACTCACGGCGCGACCTCAAGGAGGGCGAACTGGCGCGGCTGGCGGGGGTAAGCCCCTACTTCCTCGACGGCTACCGGCGGGCGGCCGGACGGCACACACCCCGCGAGCTGTGGAAGGCGCAGTCGGCGCTGCTGGACTTCGACGCGGCGGTGAAACGCGGACTGCCGGCCGTCGAAACGGCCTTCCTGGAATTGGTCCACGCCCTGGCCTCGAAGGGGCGGGGCGGGTGGCCCGCATTCCTGGACGAGCTCCCCGGGGCGTGAGCCTAATCCTCAAAATCCCGGATGTACCAGCCCGCGTTCGTGCGCACCACGTCGAAGTGCCAGACTCTGGACGAATCCCCTCGGTGGACCAGCGCCGTCACCTCCCGGCTCGACCGCACATCCCCCTCGCCCGGGTGCTCCGCACCCAGGGTGGCATCGTCCCAATTGGTGATTCCCGCGCCGTCGAGGCTATTGAGCTTCTCATCCAACCCGGCGCCCTTCTCACCCGCTCCGGGCGGGTAGAGCATCTCCCGAAGCTTCTCCCCCTGCTCCAGTTTCGCGGCGAGGATGAACGCCTCCACCGCCGTGGCCGGGTCGTCGGCGGGGAGCCCCAGGGGCTCGGTGACGTCGGGGGTCTCGGCGGCCGTGGACCGCGGGTCCTGAACGTACTCTTCCTGCGACGCCGGCTTTCCGCCGCAGGCGACCAGGAATGTGACGGACAGGAGAATGGAGAACGGTAGCTTACCCATAAACCCTCCCGCGTTTCAACCGTGTTACGGTAACACACAATGAAAGAGCCCGCCAGGCGGATAAACCTGGAGAACCGGGGTCCGGGCGGCTATAATGGGGATGGACGGAGGTAAAGCCGTGCTCCGAAGGCTGACCGCGACGCTGGTGTGCTTTTTTCTGGCGACGGGCGCCGCCGCCTTCACCGGGGAGACCGAGGCGGAGGAGCTCATGCTGGAGCTCGTCAACTCTGCCCGCGCCGAGGAGGGCCTGGCACTCCTGGTCATGGACCCGGCCTTCACCCAGGTCGCCCGGCAGCACTCCTGGGAGATGATTTCCCTGGACTACTTCAGCCACGAGTCGCCCGTTCCGGGGAACGAAACGGTCCCCCAGCGGGTGGCCAACGCGGGGCTCACCGAGGTCTGGGTCGGGGAGAACATCGGAGCCGATTACCGCAGCGGGGCCTACGATTGGGCCGCCCTCACCCGGTCCACCTTCGAGGGACTGATGGACTCGCCGCCCCACCGGGCCAACATTCTCGACCCCGATTTCAACCGGGTGGGCATCGGAATCGTGCACGGCTCCCGGGGGGACCTGGAGGGCATCCACGTCACGGAGGTGTTCACCGCCAAGCGCATCGAGCTGAACCCCATCTCCATCGTCTCCGACGGCGCCTTCTACAACGTGAAGCTCTCCGGCTGGGTTCTGGCCGACGGCTGGGCCGGCTGCTTCGTCCGCGGCTCCACCCAGGAATTCGCCAACATCACCCCCGACCCCGACGGCTTCTTTGCCACGGTAATCAAGCTCCGGCGGGCGACGGGGACCTACACACTCAAGCTCGGAATCGGTCCCGAGGAGTTCGGCTCGAAGGACATCTTCAACCAGTTCAACGTGGACACGGACCAGCCGGCGGAGCGGGCGCTATCCATCAACGGCGCCCATTGAATTCACCGCGAAGCGGTGTAGGGCGGCTCTTCTACGAGCCGCCATAATTTTAATTCGCGGCGGGACGTGGGGGATTCATCCCACAGTCCCGCCCTACGTTTAGAGCAGCGCGATTGTCCGTAGGGGCGACCGTCCACGGTCGCCCGCGGGCGGGTGTGGACACCCGCCCCTACGTCATCGCAAAAAGGGGTGGGGGCTGCCGCTATCCCCTCTCCCCGTGGGAGCGGCGCGCCGACGGGCCGGGGTGAGGGCTACCGCAAGTCCCCTCCCCCCTCTGGGGGGAGGGCTAGGGTGAGGGGCGGGCCGACCTGAACGGCGCGCTTTAACCGGACGGTCCCCGCGGCGGGCGCTCAAAAAGGCGGGTCGGAACCCGCCTTTTTTACGGCTCTTCGATGCGGACCGTCGGGACCTATTCGAGGTAGATGCTCACGTCGGTGACCTCGCCGGTCTCATCGTCCACCTGGTGCACCTCGACGATGTTGCCCGTCACCTCGCTCTCGATGACCCGGAGGATTTCGTCCAAATCGAAGTCCACCGGCGCGCCGTTCACATCGATTTGCCTGGGAACGAACATCTTGGCGATTTTCGCCAGACCGATGGGCAGGCGGACGTCCACGTTGGTCTTATCCCCCTGGCGGACCTTGACCATGAGAAACCGGTTCCGCCCGGCCACGGCGGGGACGTCCCCGCCGAGGAGCCGCTCGGCCTCCTCGGCGGAAAGCTCGCCCCCGACCACCTTATCCAGCACCTTGCGCCTATCCTCGGCATTCATCTCTGCCTCCCGCCGGTTCGTTATTCGAGAAAAATCTCGACGTCGGTAGTCTCTCCGGAATCGTCGTCCACCTGGTGCACCTCGACGATGTTGCCCTCGACCTCGGATTCCACGAGATGGATTATCTGGTCCAGGTCGATGTCGAGCGGCTTGCCGTTAACCTCGATGTCCTTGGGGATGAATGTCTTGGCCAGCCGGGCCAGGGCGAGCGGCAGGCGCACGTTGACGTTGGTCTTGTCGCCCTGGTGGACCTTGATGATGAGAAACTTGTTGTCGGCCCGGACGGTCCGCGGGACGTCGTCGTCGGTCCCGGCGGCGGCGAACAGCCGCTCGGCCTCGTCGGCGCTGATGGTCCCGTCGGCCACCATCCCCAGGATTTTCTTTCTCTCTTCGGCGGTCATCACTCCTCCTCTTCGTTCATCGTAGGTCGAGCCTCCTCGAATTTTTGGGAAACCTCATCGACCGTCATCTCGCCGGTGGAGAGCATCTCCAGCAACCGGAGCCTCTCGGCGGCCGCCTGCTTGGGGTCCGGCCGGGGGAATCGGTGCCCCACGCCCAGGACGTCGGCCAGCTCGGCCAGGCGTTTCTTCACCGTGGGGTAGCTGATACCCAGGAAGGACTCCATGTCCTTGATGCTTCCGCCGACGGCGACGAAGTGCTTCAGGAAGGCGCGCTGCTCCGAGCTCAGGCGGCAGAAATCGCAGAGGGTGAAGTCTCCGCGCACCGTCACCCGGCAGCTTTTACACAGCAGTTCGGTGACGTTGAGCTCCTTGCCGCAAACGGGGCAGTGGCCGGGTACGGGGTAAGGCATTTTCGGCTCCTCGGACGTTTTGGCTTACTACGGACCTCGCGTGTCTGCTAAAATGTGGAACGCACGTGGCTCGTTCGGTATCTGGATAGTACGGTTCCCGCGCGTCTGGTAAAATGTCCGGGTCGGCGGCTTCTTTTTTCGGGCGCATTCATCCGGTCCGAAAGGTAGTATAGCGGGAGAAGTTTAAAATGTCAAGCGTAAAATTAAGATATTTAATAAACACATGAATTATTTTAAACAATGAACCGTATTCTGGTCGCCAGTCGCAACCCCGACAAGCTCCGCGAGCTCCGGGACATCCTCGGACCCGAGGGGTACGAGCCGGTCTCCCTCCTGGAGCTCGACCCCGCGCGCACCCTCGACATCGTCGAGACCGGTCGTAGTTTTACCGAGAACGCCGTCCTCAAGGCCACCTCCGTGGCCGAGCGGTTCGGCGACCTGGGACTGGGCGAGGACTCCGGGCTCTCGGTGGACGCCCTGGGCGGCGCGCCGGGCATCTATTCCGCCCGGTACCACGCCCTCGACGCCGAGGCCCTTCGCGACGTCTATCCCGAATACCCCGGAGGTCGTCCGCTGGCGGCGGCGGGCGTCCCGGCGGACACGCTGAACAACGTGCGGCTCCTGGCCGAATTAGAGGGGATTTCCGGACGCGCCGCCCGCTACACCTGCGCCGTCGCCCTGGCTAACCCGGCGGGAGAGGTCCTCCTGGCCGCCGTGGGGCAGGTGGAGGGGCGAATCGGGGACCGGCCTATAGGCCACGGGGGCTTCGGCTACGACCCGCTCTTCATCCCCGAGAGCTCGGAGCTGACCTTCGCCCGGCACTCCGCGGAGGCCAAGCACGCCGTCAGCCACCGCGGCCGGGCGCTGAAACGGCTCCTGGAATTTTTGAAAGAGGAACGGCCGTGAGGAGAATCGTTCTCCCACTCGTGGCACTGGTTTTCATTGCGGGCTGCCGCTACACCTTCAGCCCCAACCTCCCGCCGGGAATCGAGTCGGTGGCGGTGCCCACCGTCGCCAATTCCACCTTCGAGTACGGCATCGAGCAGGAGCTCACCGCCGCCATCATCGAAGAGCTTCTGGCCAACTCGCCCCTGACCGTGGCCCCCGAGGCGCGCGCCGATTCCCTTCTCCTGGTCACCATCACCAATTACACTACCCGCGCCGTGGCCTACGACGTGGAGGAGGCGGTAAAAAAACGCGAGCTCACCGTGGAGCTCGAGGTCGTCTTCCGGGACCTCGCCGCCAAGCGCGACCTTTGGCGGGACACCTCCCTCTCCGAGCGTGTGACGTACTACGACGTCGAAACCGGAGCGGGAAGCGGAACCGAGACGGAGGCCTACACCGAGGCGGTAGACCTTCTGGCGCAGCGGGTCGTGGACCGCATCGTCGAGGGCTGGTGACGGGTTAAAATGCGCGACGACCGTCCAGTCCAGGCGTCTTTCGGCGGGAGAGGTCGGAGTGACGGTCGCGCACCCTTGCAACACCCTCAATTTCTGCTATACTTCAGGTGACGGATACCCGCCCCGAATCGGGAAGGTGCGACCTACGTGGCCGTGAGAACCAGACACTGGAGTGTGCCTTTAGTCCTCCTGACGGCGACGGCCGCCCTCGCCCAGGCGCCCCGCGTATCCTCCGTCGTGTTCTCCACCGACGCCGACGGCGACGAAATCGTCACCATCACCGGCGACGCTTCCCTGGCCTACGACGTCTTCTCCCTGGAGGAACCGCCCCGGGTCATCGTGGACATCAAAAACTCGGTCCACCTGTGCGACCCGCTGGTCGACGTCGCCCCCGGGCACAACATCCAGAGAATACGCTCCAGCCAGTACTCGGAAATCCCCTCCAAAATCGTCCGCGTGGTCATAGACCTGACCCGGTTCGAGCCCTACTACCTGACGAAGGAGGGCAACACCATCGAGGTCCGTTTCCCCGCGCCGCCCGGTGGACGGCCCGAGGAGCGGATTACGACGGAAATCGCCGCGGTCTCGGACATCCAGGTGCGGGAGCTCATCGGCAAGACCCGGATTGAAATCACCGCCGACGCGCCGCTCAAGTTCGATTTCTCCAAGACCGTATCACCGCGGACCTTCGTGCTGGACCTCGTCGGCGCCCGGGTGGACCTCGACCAGCCGACCCTCTACCTGGACCGGGGCGGGCTGGTCAAGGTCAGCGCCACCCAGTACTCCACCACTCCCCAGCGAATAGTCCGCGTCGTCGCCCAGACCACCGGCGACTATCCCTACCTCATCACCCGCCGGGGCAACGCCCTCTACCTGGACGTCATCACCGAGGAGACCGACCCCTTCGCCGGCCTGAGTTACGGCTACACCTCCGGCGTGGACCTGGAGCATGTGGAGACTTACGTCACCGCCGAGGTCGCCGAGTCGGGCATCGGCTCCACCTCCTACCACACCACCGATACCTACACCGCCGATACGGGCTACGACACCTCGAGCGAGGGCGGCTTCATCCCATCGGGCAAGCGCATCTCCATGGACCTGAAGGATGCCGACATCGGAAACGTCCTGCGGATGCTGGCCTTCGAGACGGGAATGAACATCGTGGCCGGGCCCAACGTCACCGGCAAGGTGACCGTCGCCCTGCGCGACGTGCCATGGGACGAGGCGCTGCGCGTGATTCTGGCCGCCCACGGACTATCGTACCGCGTCGAGGGCTCCATCATCCGGGTCAACACCCCCGAGGAGCTGGTGAAGATGGCCGAGGCCGAGGCCGCCTCGCCCGTGGGCACCGAAATCATCACCCTGCGCTACGCCACGGCGGCCAGCCTCAAGGCCAGCTTCGAGTCCATGATTTCGGACCGGGGCCAGATTCAGGTCGAGCCGCGAACCAACTCCCTCATCGTCACCGACACCCTGGAGCGCCGCGACCGCATACGCCGCCTCGTCGAGCAGCTCGACGCCCGCACCGCCCAGGTGATGATTGAGGCGAAAATCTTCGACGTGCGCACCACAACCCTCACCGAGCTCGGAATAGACTGGGAGTTCGGACTCCGGGGCAACTCGGTGGTCATCGACACCCCGTCCAACGCCGGCACCCTCACCGCCACCGGCCGCACGGCCCTCGACGCCGCCACCCTCCAGGCCACGCTCCAGGCCAACGCCGCCGACACCGACACCAACATCCTCTCCGCCCCGCGCATCACCACCCTGGACAACCAGGAGGCCCGCATACTCGTCGGCAGCCGCATCCCCGTCAACCTCCTCGACGAGAACGGCAACACCTACACCGAGCTCTACGACGTGGGCATAAAACTCTCGGTCACCCCCCACGTCAACTCGGTCAACGAAATCACCCTGGACGTCCGGCCGGAGATTTCGGAGATGTCCCGAACCCCCGCGCCGGGGCTCGAATTCCAGGTGGACACCACCGAGGCCAGCACCACGCTCCTGCTGCAGAACGGCGAGACCGGCGTCATCGGCGGCCTGTTGCGGCGCAAGACCGAATCCGTCGAGCAGGGGGTCCCGCTGTTATCCAGCATCCCGGTGCTGGGCCTGCTGTTCAAGAGCACCTCGGATTCCGACGAGGTGCGCGAGCTGCTGATATTCGTCACCCCGCACCTGGTCCGCCCGGAGTAGGGCGAATTCAGTTTCGGCGCAAATCGGCGGACCGTCGGGGTCGCTTTTTTTATCGGGCGGGCCGGGGCGCAATCCGGCGCGACACGCCTCCGGGGTGGGGTAAGGTTAATGTATGGGGCACGGAAAAGACGGCGCGGGCCGCCTCTCACGACTCAAATAAACGAAAATAAAAAACGGCCGCCCACCCAGGCGGCCGTCGGCACAGCGGAGATAGGCGTCGTCACATCTTCGCCCGGCGGGCCTCCAGGTTCTTTTTGGCCTCGGGGGACTTTTCGATAAAGCCCATCAGCTTCTCGCAGCCGTAGTCGGCGCACTCGGCGCAGGTGGGCACGCCCCGCTCCCGGGCGCAGGTCCGTATGCCGCACTCGAAGCAGTAGCCGATGAGCGGGTCGGGCGGATTCCCGAAGCAGCCGACGCAGCGGACGCTCTCGGCGGTGGCGTCGGCCACGCCCCAATCCTCGCGGGCCTTGCGGGCCATCTCTTCCAATTTGGCCAGGTCGTTTTCCACGTGGGCCAGCCGCGCCTCGCAGGCGTCGCAGTCCAGGCCGCAGTACGCCCCGTATTCGTGCATGAACACTCCTCGGATTCCGGTAGAAGAAAAGTACCAGTGAATAGTACACGCCCGCGGGGCGGTTGTCCAGCGCGTCGGGTTTCAGCGCCGCCTTCTTCCTCAGCCGTCTAGCTGCACTTCGAATAGCCGCAGGCCGGGCATATCAGGCAACCCTCGGCGAAGTAGAGCTGGCCGTGGCAGTCGGGGCAGGCGGACTTCACCGGGAGCATCGTCTTCTTCTTGCCGCCGTTGTTCCCGTTGCCGGGCTCGACCGGCACGTTGCCCTCGATGGACTCGAAGGTCATCTGCTTGGCGGAGCGCCCGCCGAAGCCGTTCTTCTCCGGGTCGAGGTAGTACTGGATGGCCCGGGCGATGGCGTCGGGGCAGGAAAGGATTTGCTCGCCGCCGTGCCAAATCGGGGTGGGGCAACGGATGCCGCGGAGCTGGTCCACGATTTTATTCACGTCCACGCCGGCGCGGATGGAGGTGGAGATGAGCCGGCTCACCGCCTCGCTCTGGCTCGCCTCGCACCCGCCGGCCTTGCCCATTTGGGCAAAAACCTCGCAGAGGCCCTCGGCGTCCTCGTTGATGGTCACGTAGAGGGTCCCGCAGCCGGTGGTCATCTTGATGGTCTGGCCCTGGGTGACCATGGGACGCGGGCGCGGCTCACGCGGCTTTACCTCGTCCTTCTTCTCCTCCCGACCGATGTTGAGCACCTGGGCGTCGCGCGAGCCGTCGCGGTAGACGGTGATGCCCTTGCACCCCAGGTCGTAGGCCAGCCGGTACGCCCCTTTGATTTGGTCCTCGGTGGCGCTCTTGGGGAAATTGATGGTCTTCGACACGGCCGAGTCCACGTGATTCTGGAAGGCGGCCTGGATACGGATGTGGTCGGCGGGCTCGATTTCGTGGGCGGTGACGAAGATGCGCCGGACGTCCTCGGGCACGTCCTCCAGCCCCGCCACGGAGCCGTGCTCCGCCACCTTTCGGAATAGTTCGTCCGAGGCGAAACCCCGCTGCTCGGCCACATCCCGGAAGAAGGGGTTGATTTCCGGGAGCTTGTCGTCGTCGAGCACCCGGCGGTAGAAGGCCAGGGCGAAGTAGGGCTCGATTCCCGACGAGCACCCGGCGATGATGGAGATGGAGCCGGTGGGGGCGATGGTGGTCAACGCGGCGTTGCGCAGCTTGGGGCCCTTCTCCTTGGCGAAGGACGACTGGGGGTAGTTGGGGAAAATCCCGCGCGTCTCGGCCAGCTTCTCGCTCGCCTTCATCGCCTCGGCCTGGATGAACGACATCACGTCCTCGGCGATTTTCACCGCCTCCGCCGAGTTGTAGGGAACCCACAGCCGGACCAGCATATCGGTGAAGCCCATAACCCCCAGGCCGATTTTGCGGTTGGCACGCGTCTGTTGGGAAATTTCCTCCAGGGGGTAGCTGTTCAGGTCGATGACGTTGTCCAGGAAATGCACGGAGTCGTGGATGGTACGGGCCAGCTTGTCCCAGTCGATTTCGTGGGAATCGCCGGCGCGCTTCGTCATCCGGCCCAGGTTCAGGCTGCCCAGGTTGCAGGACTCGTAGGGCAGCAGCGGCTGCTCACCGCAGGGGTTGGTGGACTCGATTTCGCCCAGCTCGAGGAGCGGGTTGGCGGCGTTGATGCGGTCGATGAAAACGACGCCCGGCTCGCCGGTGGCCCAGGCGTTGTGCACGATTTTGTCGAAAACCTCCCGGGCCCGCAGGTGGCGCACCACCTCGCCGTCCTTGGGGGTGACGAGGGGGTAGGTCCCGTCCTTGGCCAGGGCGTCCATGAAGAGGTCGGTTACGGCCACCGAGATGTTGAAGTTGGTGAGCTGGGCCAGGTCCTGCTTGGCGTCGATGAACTCGAGGATGTCGGGGTGGTCCACGCGCAGTATGCCCATGTTGGCGCCGCGGCGCGTGCCGCCCTGCTTGACCGCCTCCGTCGCCGCGTTGAACACCTTCATGAAGCTCACCGGCCCCGAGGCCACACCCATGGTGCTGGCCACCAGCGAGTTCTTCGGGCGCAGGCGGGAAAAGCTGAAGCCCGTCCCGCCGCCGGATTTATGAATCAGTGCGGTGTGCTTGATGGAGTCGAAAATTTCCTCCATCGAGTCGCCCACGGGCAGGACGAAGCAGGCGGAGAGCTGCCCCAGCTCGCGCCCGGCGTTCATCAGCGTCGGCGAGTTGGGCAGGAACTCGAGGTTGGCCATCAGCTCGTAGAAGCGGGCCGACGTGGCCCCCGTGTCCACGGAGTGGGTCAGGTCGGCGTAGTTCTCGTCGGCCGAGGCGATGGTCCCCGCGACGCGGCGGAAGAGCTCCTCGGGGGTTTCCGTCGGCCGGCCCTCGTTGTCGCGCTTGAGGTAGCGACGTTCGAGGACGGTGACGGCGTTTTCGGACAGCGTCAGCGGCATGGTGACTCCAGCGGTCAAAAAAGGTGGTCGGTCACACGGTCCGTAAAATCGTTACTTGATGTCCAGAAGCCGGTGCACCTGGGGCAGGACGCGCAGGTTCGGGTGGACGGCCGAGGCCCGCTCGTGCGCCCGGAGCATTTCCTCGCCGGTGAGCTCCGGACGGCCGTCGGCGCCGTGGATGGGCTGAAGCGTCACCTCGACCTCGGGAACGACCCCGTTCACCAGGCGCAGCGCCCGGTCCACCTCGCCCCAGGGGGTCTTTTTACCGAAGACGATTTTCACCAGGAGCTCGACATCGGCCCCGGCGCAGATTTTCAGAAATTTTTCCGACTCGTCCCAGTACGGCCTTCCGCAGTGGGCGGGGAGCTTGACGTCGGCGGCCACGACGTCCAGGAACGGCAGCAGCGGCGGCAGGGCGTCGGCGTGAATCCCCGCCGTCTCCAGGTAAACCGGCGGGCCCATCTCCCGGACCAGGGGCAGGAGCTCCCGGAGGAATTCTGCGTAGAGCAGCGGTTCCCCGCCGGTGACGGCAATGTGGGCGTGTCCCGGCGCCCGCTCCTCCAGCCCCCAGACCTCCGCCAGCACCGCCCCGACCGTCAGGGGATTGGCCGACCGGACGAACTCCCCCGGCCCCCGCTCGATTTCCGCCGGCGCCTGCGGGTCCGTGGGCGTGTCGCAGTAATCGCAGCCCACCCCGCAGCCGGCCAGCCGGAGGAAGATGTGCCGACGGCCGACGTGAGGCCCCTCGCCGGCCAGGGAGGAGAAAATTTCGGCGACGGGCGCGCCGGTCACGGGAACCTTACCTGGGAATTCGCTCCGCTGATGAGCGGTTAAATTTCAATCGGGGCGCGGTGACCCACCGATGAGACTACGCAATTTATCGCCTGAATTCTCCGGCGGCCCTACCCGCGTCGTCCCGACGCTCCGGCTCACGCCGGTACGGTGGCGGCAACCCCGATGAGGCGTGAAGCCCGATTCCTCTGGACACGGACTCACGCTATTTCCGACGGCCCGGCCCCCGGTCTGACAGTCCCGGGGTCTCCGGCGGCTTTAAGTCAACTCGAGCTCTCCCCCACTCCGACCCCCGCCCGGCAACCCCTGCAGACTACTTTCTCGGAAACTACGGCCCGCACGGCAACCCCTGCGACCCAGATGCATGGTAACTCCGCCCCCCACTCCCGGAACCCCCACCGACCCACCCGGCCGGGGTCTTTGGCGG
>CAYTCV010000011.1:0-1823 GCA_964436465.1 uncultured bacterium | reverse complement strand
CCCACATCAACTTCAGCCTTCTCCCACGAACTCCGCCCCCCACTCCCGGAACCCCCGCGGACTACCCGGTCTGCGAGTGGTGGCGCGACAACTACGCCCCCCACTCCCGGAACCCCCACCGACCCACCCGGCCGGGGTCTTTGGCGGTCCCTGGCTACCACATTTGGGCCATTTTCGAGATTAGCATACCATATATAGTGTGTCAACGGGACCGGCGGATAAAATGTAAAATCGGCCGGGAACGGAAAAAAACGGTCCGGCGTATGGAATGGCGGATACGACCCGACTTCCCAAGGAGAAACCGGAATGCGCAGAACGGCACTCATCACCGCCATCGTGCTTCTCGCCGCCGCGGCGTGCTTCGCCCAAGAGTCGTCAGGGGTGGACATCCTCCGCTCCATCCAGGACGCCTTCACCTCGGTGGCGGCCGAGGTCAGCCCCGCCGTGGTCTACATCGAGGTGAAATCGGAAACCGACAAGAGCCTGAGCTACTTCTTCGGCCCCTGGGGCTTCGAGCCGCCCCCCGAGCAGGAGGCGGCCGGGTCCGGCTTCATCATCGACGCGGAGGGGTACGTCCTCACCAACGCCCACGTCGTCGCCCGGGCCAAGGAAATTCAGGTGACCCTCGCCGACGAAAGGCACTTCGACGCCGAGGTCGTGGGGCTCGACGCCGACTCCGACCTCGCCCTGCTCCGCCTCAAGGACGCGGACGACCTTCCGGTGGCCCGCCTGGGCGACTCGGACACCGTGCGCGTCGGGGAATGGGCGCTGGCCATCGGCAGCCCCTTCGGCCTGCAGCAGACGGTGACCGCCGGCATCATCAGCGCCACCGGCCGCACCAACATGGGCCTGGCCAACTACGAGGACTTCATCCAGACCGACGCCTCCATCAATCCCGGCAACTCGGGCGGCCCCCTGGTGAACCTGGACGGCGAGGTCATCGGCATCAACTCGGCCATCCGCTCCGGCGGCGGATTCACCGGTGAGGCGTACAACATCGGCATCGGCTTCGCCATCCCCATCAACATGGCCCGGCGGGTGGTGGCGGACCTGCGCGAGAAGGGCAGCGTCGTGCGCGGCTGGCTCGGGGTGTCCATCCAGAACGTGACCGACGAGATGGCGCGGGCGATGGACCTCCGGGAGAACAAGGGCGCGCTGGTGGCCGAGGTGCTGCCCGATTCACCCGCCGAGGACGCCGGCATCGAGGTCGGCGACGTGGTGCTCGAGATGAACGGGGTGAAGGTCAAGGACGCCAACGAGCTGAAGAACCGCGTGGCCCTCCTGACCCCCGACGAGCGGGTCGAGTTCCTCATCAACCGGGACGGCACGGAGAAGAGAATCTACGTCACCATCGGTGAGCGACCCCCCGACCTCAACACGTACTACGAGGAATCCCGGGGCGCGGAGGGCGAATCGCGGGCCGTGGCCTCCCTGGGCATCGAGGTACAGAACCTCGACCCCGAGCTCGCCGGCGAGATGGGGCTCGACGAGGATAAGGGCGTCGTCATTACCCGCGTCTTCCGGGATTCCCCCGCCGACAAGGCCGGATTGCGTTCCGGCGACGTCATCCTCCAGTTCGACCGGCAGGAGGTGAAGGACGCGGCCGGCTTCGAGGAGATGGCGGGCAAAATCGTCGAGGGGGAACCGGTGCTGGTGCTCGTGTGGCGTGACGGTCGGACGACGTTCCTGGTCATCGAAAAATGACCGTCCCCTGAAAACGTAAAAAAAGGCGGGCCCCGCGGCCCGCCTCTGATTTATCCCGCACGGCTACCGGCTGATGACCAGCCGCTGGGTCAGCGAGCCTGCCGTAGTCTCCAGGCGGT
>CAYTCV010000010.1:44864-49742 GCA_964436465.1 uncultured bacterium | reverse complement strand
ACCGCCTGGAGACTACGGCAGGCTCGCTGACCCAGCGGCTGGTCATCAGCCGGTAAAGGGGCGGACTTTTTCCGCTATGACGAAAAGAAGGGGCGGGTTTACAAACCCGCCTCTCTGTCGAGGGGGAAGCCACGTGGCTGATAAATAAGGCTGAATCAGCCGACAAGAAGGGGCGGGTTTTGAACCGCCCCTTTGTTAATGGTGACTTGGCTTAGCCGTTAAATCCGGCCTAAAATCGCGTCGGCTTAATCAGTGAAAGTCCTTGGGCATACCGAGCACGGCTATACCCAGCTTGGCGGCGGTCCGGGCGAACTCCTCCACCCCGTCGGCGACGAGCGTCCGACCGCTCTCCAGGGCCATGCAGGTCACACCCGCCTCTTTCGCCTTCGCCAGGGTGTCCGTCCCCACCGTGGGCACGTCGAAGCGAACGTCGTGGTCCCAACCGGCGGCCTTGGCCATCACCAGTCCCCCCTTGAACAGCCCGGAGCCGCCGCGGGTCAGCTCCCCCGCCCGAACGAGGCATTGGTCGGACCCCTCCAACGCCTCCACGGCCACGACGATTCCGCCGCGGACCAGAACCGTTTGGCCTATTCCCAGGCGCGCGCATTCCAGCGCCAGACGGAAGGCCAGCCGGGCGTCCTCTTCCTCGGCCGGGCAGGGCTTCTTCTTTGTCAAAGACCCCTCGGGGGTGACCAACTCCCGCAGGAGCACGAGCTGGCTGACCACCTCGAGTCCCCTCTCCCCGGCCAGGTCGCAGAGCGTGAGCATTAGGCCCCTGTCGCTCCGGTCGCGGGTCGTGAGCCAGAGCTTCATCGCCAGGGCGTCCAGCTTGAGGCCGTCGAAAAGCTTCCCCTTGACCACCTTGCCCAGCAGAATCACCTGGCGGGCGCCCGTTCCGAGGGCGTGGTCCAGTATTCCTCCGACCTGACCGGCGCTGAAGAAGACGACATCGGCGGCCAGCTCTTCCAACTCCGGGTCGGTCTGCCGGGAAAGGCTGATGAGGTGAAGGCGTCCACCACCCGACCGGTGGGTCCGGGCGGCCACCAGGGGGAGCCGTCCCTCCCCGGCGATGAGGACCAGAGGTTCGTGCGGTTCGTAGCTCACGGTCGGGTGATTATAATCCAGCCGCGGTCGAATGGGAAATCGAAGCTTCCCCTGCCGCTTGTCAGGCGCGGTTTCTTATGCTAGCGTAGCCGTCAATGTTGAAGTCGAAACTGAAGTTACTCCTCCCGCTCGTCCTGGTCTGGGCCGCCCAGGCTAAGTTCATCACCGGGGTGGTCCTGGACGCGGCCACCGGCGCGCCGGTGCCCGGGGCCGCGGTGAGCATACTGGATGAATCGGTCCAGGCCGACGGCCGGGGTGAGTTCCGCATCACCTTCGACGGCTTCGGGATTCTGGTGGTCGGGGCCGGGGAGCGTTACGCTCCGTACAGGCGGCCCGTGGGGCGCACCGAACGGGTCACCGTCGCCCTCATCCCCGCCGTGATGCGCGCGGGCGAGGTGCCGGTCTCCCTGGTGGATTTCATCCGGGACTCCAGCTCCAGCTCACCGGCGGACGCGGACACCCGCTGGCGGTGCCGCTGGGATTCGCCGCCCCGGGTGTACGTCGAACCGGACCTGACCGGGTCACTCGACGCCATCCGGGGGATTTTCTCCGGTCCCCGGTTCCCGGACATCGGCTCCCTCGAATTCACGCGCGCCGCCGAGGACGAGCTCCGGGCCGACGTTATCGTCCGAAGCGCCCCGGTGGTCACGGAGTTGACGCCGACCTACGACGCCCGGACCGGCAGGGTCGTGGGGGGCATAGTCGGTGTTCCACCCGAGGGTGATTCCGCCGAGCTCGACCGCATTCTCTCGCGCGCCCTGATGCGCCTCTACGGCTTAAATCCCCTCGGCGTGGACGACCCGCGCCGGTCCCTGACAGTCCTGGGGGATGCGCCGGTCTTCACCCGGCTGGATGCCCTGGCGCTGGCGGTGGCCCGGAGGCTGCCGGCGGACACCGACATGGCGTGGTACGGTCACCGCCTCCCGCTGGACCTGGAAGCGCGGCGCAACCGAATACTCGCCCTGCCCTTCGTCCTCTCCTACGAGGACCCGTACATGAGCCTCATCGCGGCGGCCGAGGTGGAGGGGGCGCTCGACGACTACGGGCCGGACTTCCGCGTCGTGCTCTACTCCGATTTAATCGAGCTCGGAAAGCTGGCCGAGCAGGAGCAGGAGCCTCCGGAGCGGCTCATCCGGCAAAACGCCTTCGGGCTGGATGTGGCCGTCGCCCGGGCCAGGGAGGCCGGTTGCCGGTACGCGTTCTGGGGCGAGCTGAACAACACGAGCATGAACTCCACCGTCTCGTTCTTCGCCGTGGACGCCCGAACGGGGGAGTTCATCCTGACGCTGGAAGGGGGCGTGCCCGACCGGCTCCATTTCCCCCGCTTCCTGTCCGAGGCCGGGCTGGCCCTGGCGCAGGCCATCGAGCCCCGGGGCGGTGGGCCGACGGCGGACGGCGTCCTGCGGCTTTACTTCACCAGCCAGCACAGCTCGACCTACGTCCACGCCCTGGTGGATGACTCGCTGGTGGCCGTTCTGCACCAGAGCGCGGGCGAGGTGAAGATTCCCCTCCCGCCGGGCCTGCACCGCGTGGAGTTCCGCTACTTCCTGCCCATGCGGCACCTGGGCTGCGTGGCGGGGGTTTTCGCCGGGGAGCGGGCCTTTTCCGTGGAAATCCAGAGCGGAGTCGAGTCCAGCGTGGCCACCCTCTACGGGATGAATCCCACGGAATCCGACCGGGCCTGGAACTACGCCAAGACCAAGGTGGTCGGTCCCTCCGGCGAGGTCGTGCTCGAGGAGTCCCACGACCTCTACTCCGAGCGCAAGCTGTGGCTGGACAGCTTCAGCCTCATCGAACGGCTGCGGACGCCCAAGGCGCCGACCCGGGACTGACCGCCGCCGGGCGGCTAGACCCGGTCCGGAGGCTGGATTTTACCCCGGCCGGCGGTTATAATTGCGGCAACCCAACCGCCCCGTCCTCGGGCGATGGTTGAGTAGATTCGCTAAACGTCCCCTGCCACTTTACGGGGAGTACGCCGATGGATGATTTTCGCGACCGAATCGCCGATGACCGCTCGGGTGTGGAACAGAAGCTCGCCCGCCTGGTTCCGGGCTACCAGGGGTATAAGGAGCTCAAGACCCGCCGCGAGGCCGACCGCCTGCTGCGGGAAATCCTCGTGGCGCGCCTGGACGGCCTGCGCATCAAGCTGCGCGAGATGGTCATCTCGCTGACCAACAACGGCCTGCTCGAGCTGCTGAAGGCGGTGGACGCCGTGGAGGACCGCCTGGAGACGGTGACCGACGCCTTCCGCTACTCCGATTACGGCTACTCGGGAAAGACCGACCCGCTCAAGGTCACAGGGGAGGTGCTGGACCAGCTCTACGAGTACGACGAGGGCCTGTTGGACAAGGTCGGCCGTCTCGTGCAGTCGGGCGAAGGTCTGGGCTCGGTCGAGGCGAAGGCGGAGTCGGTGAAGAGTGCGCTCCTCGCCTTCGACACCGAGCTGAAGGGGTTCGCCGCCGTGGCCCGTGACCGGAGCAAGGTCCTGAGCGGCATCGAACTCTAGGTGCGGGTCGCCGTCGCCAGCCTCGGCTGCAAGCTCTCCGCCTGCGAGGCCGAGGCCACCCTGAGCGCCTTCGTGGGGGCCGGGTACGAGCCGGTGGAGTTCGGGGAGGCCGCGGAGGTCTGCGTCGTCCACACCTGCACCGTCACGGGGAGGGCGGATTACCGTTCGCGGAACCTGCTGCGCCGGGCGGCGGCGGTAGTAACATCCGGGGGGAGGGTCGTGGCCGCCGGGTGCTACGCCGTTACCGACCCGGACGTGCTGGAGCGCATCCCCGGCGTGACCGATGTGGTCCCCCTCGCGGGGACCGCTCTGCTGCAGACGGTGGAGGGCGGAAATATCGACGAGGACCGCTGGCCCGACCCGGCCGGCGGTTTTCTGCGCCATACGCGGGCTTTCTTGAAGGTACAGGACGGCTGCGACGGCGCCTGCACGTACTGCAAGGTGCGCCTGGCCCGGGGGAAGGCCCGGAGCAGACCGGCTGCCGACGCGCAGGCGGCTTTGGATTGTTTAATCGCCGCCGGGCACCGGGAGGTCGTGCTGACCGGCGTGCACCTGGGCGCCTGGGGAAACGAATCGGGTCAAAAACTGACGGACCTTCTGGGGGCGCTCCTCGAAACCCCCGGCCTCGAACGATTGCGCCTGACCTCCATCGAACCCGACGAGCTGACACGGGGGCTGGTGGACTGCATAGCCGCCTCGGGGGGCCGAATCGCCCCGCACCTCCACGTCCCGCTCCAGTCCGGCTCCGATGCCGTCTTGAAGCGGATGAACCGGCCGTACACCGCCACGCGGGCCCTGGAAAACATCGGGTATGCGAAGGAGAAAATACCGCGCCTGGGGCTCGGTTTCGATGTCATGGTCGGCTTCCCCGGCGAGACCGACGCCGACTTCGCCCGGACGCTGGAGGTTTCTCAAAAAACCGCGGGCTACCTCCACGTCTTCAGCTTCTCCCCCCGGCCGGGGACACTTGCGGAAAATTTTCCCGACCGCGTCCCGCCTCTGGTGAAGAAAGAACGCTCCCGGACCCTCCGGGCGCTCTCCGCCGAGCTGGCGCACTACTTCGCCGAGGGGAACATCGGCGCCCGCGTCCGTCTGCTCGTCGAACGGAGGCCGTCCGATTCGGGCGCGCAGACGGGCGTCACCGGCAACTACCTGCGGGGAGAGCTGGTGGATGCGCCGGAGAATCTCGGCGGGCGGATGGTTTCGGGCGAGGTCGTCGGCCTCCACCCCGACCCGGCGCTGGCCCGCCCCGCCCACGGCCCGGCCAC
>CAYTCV010000010.1:24321-44764 GCA_964436465.1 uncultured bacterium | reverse complement strand
ATAATGCCCGCTCGACCGCTCCGCCGAAGGCAGGCCCGTGGTCCGCGAAGAGAACCTCGTCCTCGACGCCCGGCACCTGAACGGGAACATCTTCCGCCTGGCGCTCCCCGCCGTGGGTGAGATGGTCCTGCAGACCATGGTGGGCGTGGTGGACACCATCATGATAGGGCAGGCGCTGGGGAAGAACGGCGTGGCGTCGGTGGCCCTGGGCGGCGGCGTGGTGTGGCCGATTCTCTTCCTGCTGACCAGCGTGGGCGTCGGGACCACGGCGGTGGTGGCGCGCCTGTGGGGCCGTCGGGACCGTGACGGGGCGCGGTTCATCGGCGGGCAGTCCATGTTCGTGGCCCTCGGCTTCGGCCTCTTCCTCTCCGGTGTCGGCCCCTTCCTCCTCCCGCTTCTGCTGTCCATCTACAAGGCCGAGCCGGCGGTGATGACCGACGCCACGGCGTACGTGCGCATCCTGTGCTACGCCGGCCTGCCGTGGGTGGTGACCGTGGTGGGGGCGTCGGTGATGCGCGGATTCGGCGACAACGTTCGGCCCCTGGTCATCACCCTCATTGCCAACGTGCTGAACGTGGCCTTCAACTACGCCTTCATCTACGGCCTGGGCCCCATCGAGCCCATGGGCGTGGCCGGGGCCGCCCTCGGGTCGTCGCTGGCCATGACGGCCGCCGGCATCGCCACGGTGGTCATCCTCTACTTCGGGTTCACCAAGGAGCGGCTGAAATTTCCCGAGACGGTGCGGCCGGACTGGTCCGCCATCCGCCGCATCTTCCACGTCGGCACCCCGGCCATGTTCGAGCAGGGCGTGTTCCGCGTGGGGCAGATGATTTCGATTTGGATAGTGAGCCAACTCGGGACGGTGGCCCTGGCGGCCAATCAGGTGGGCATCCAGGTGGAGAGCCTGTCCTTCATGCCGGGCTGGGGGCTGGCGCTGGCCTCCACGACCCTGGTGGGGCAGTACCTGGGCGCGGGTGAGCCGGAGCTGGCGGAGAAGTCGGGCCGGCGCTCGGCGGTCGTCGCCCTGGTGCTCATGGGTGCGATGGGGGTGGTCTTCGCCCTCTTCGCTCGTGACCTCGTCGGGGTCTTCATAGACGAGAGCGCGACGGGGGTCAAGCTCCTGCACACCGGCGCCGCGGCCGTGATGAACACCGGGCAGGGCTGGTTCGAGAAGGTGCCCGCCCTCTTCCCGCCGGCGCCCTCGGGCCAGGTGCTGCCCACCGGCGCGGTGCTCATCACCATCGCCGCCCTGGAGCAGCCGGCTCTGGCCATCCTGATGCCCCTGACCGGCGGTCTGCGCGGGGCGGGCGATACGCGCTGGACCCTGATTCTGGCCGCCATCGGTTTCTGGGGGCTGCGCATTCCCCTGTGTCTCCTGGCCGTGTTCGTGTTCAAGTGGGGAATCGTCGGATTCTGGGCCCTGTCGGTGCTGTCGTTTTACATCCGCGCCGGACTCGTCTACTGGCGGTTCGCCGGCGGCAAGTGGAAGGGGTTGAAGGTGTGAGGGTCTGCGGCTTCAGCTTCGTGCGCAACGCCCTGGAGAACGACTACCCCGTCGTGGAGGCGGTGCGGAGCGTCCTGCCGCTCTGCGATGAGTTCCAGCTCGTGGTTGCCGACTCGACCGACGGCACGCTGGATTATCTGCGGGCCGAGCTAGCCGATGAGCGCGTGGTGATTTCCGAGGCGCCCTGGGACGAGTCGCTGCGGACGGGCGGCCGCATCCTGGCCCGGTTGACCGACGCGGCCCTGGAGCTGTGCGCCGGAGATTGGGGCTTCTACGTCCAGGCCGACGAGGCGGTTCATGAGCGTTACCACCCCGCAATCCGGGCCTGCCTGAAGCATCACCTGGCCGACGCCGAAGTCCAGGGCCTCCTGTTCCGTTTCCGCCACTTCTACGGCGGCTACGGCACCATCCACACCGGGCGGCGGTGGTACCGCCGCGAGGTGCGGGCCATCCGGCTCGGCATAGGTTTGAAATCCTGGGGCGACGCCATGGGCTTTCGGTTCCCGGACGGCAAGAAACCGGGCGTGGTCTGGGCCTCGGACGCGGAGGTTTTCCACTACGGCTGGGCCAGACCCGAGGAATCCTTCCGCGTCAAGCAGCGGAACTTCACCCGGCTCTACGTGGACGACGACGCCGAGCTCGATGGGCGCCTGACGGCATCCGACGTGCCGGTCTATAAAAATTCGCGCTACATCGTTCCCTTCACCGGGACGCACCCGGCGCCGATGTCAGCGCGTGTCGCCGCCTCGCAAAAACCGCTTTTATCCGGACCGTACGCCGATTCCCCGGGCCGGCGCGCGCTGGAGTGGCTCGAGCGCCGCCTGGGGGTGCGCTTCGGTGAGCCGAGGAATTTTCGTCTCCTTCGCGGTAAGCCGGGGCCTGATGGTTTCCCGGACGGGCCGCTGCCCTTCGATACCCCGCCCGCGGAGTGAGCGCAATTCGGCGGGGGGAGTGATTCGGGTAATGAGCGGCGGGGATGGGTATCTGCGGACGAAGGCAAATCCCCGCCCCACGTTCGAGCGCGCGGCGTTTTTAATGAAACGGGCGGGTGTGGACACCCGCCCCGTCATTACAAACCGTGAGGCCGGGTCATCCCTCAAAGACAGTAGACGTTCACGTAGAGGAAGCCCTTCACGTCGGGGTCCAGCCCTTCCTGGCCCAGGGGGAAGGCGATGGGCATCTCGACGTGGAGCGAGAGCCAATCGGTGATGCGGGCGGTCAGCCCCGGCTCGAGGGTGATGGAGAAGACGCCGGAGGGCCCGAAGTCCTCCCCGGAGACGAGGGCGTCCCAGGGGGCCTGGTTGTACTCGGCGCCCAGGAGGGCGGTGATGTACAGCTCGTGCCGGGTGAAGTTGGAGCGCCATCCCGAGAACACGCCGGCGCGGAGGTTCCAGCCGTCGTGGATGTCGGAGTAGAGGTACGAGGCGCGTCCGCCGACGTAGAACCAGTGGTCGTAGTATCCGACGTCCACGCGGGGGCCGATGTTGAGGTGCGCCTCGAAAACCTGGGCGACGTTGAGGAGAACGCCGCCCTTCACCTCGAGGCCGGCCCGCCTCGCCGCCGCCGCGGGCGACAGCAGGGCCAGGATGAATATACAGGTCAGGATTCTTCGCATCCCACACCGCCGGAAGGTGGGCGTCGCCGCCGCCCTGCCGGTCGTTGGTTTGAGTCGGAGCCGCGCTACTTCTTCGCCTCGGGGGGGCGATGGGGGAAGTTCGGCTCGGGCCGGTTTTCGGGCTTCGGCTCGACCCGACCCTTGTCACCGCCGCCGGCGCCGCCGCCGCCGCCCGGTTTGGCCAGATTGCCCAGGGAAGCGAGGCGGTTCTTGTACCCCTCGGACTTGCCCATGTCTATAAAGCCGTGGACGACCGCCTTCTCCGCGATGGTCAGCGACTCGGTGCGCACGTCGCCGACGATTTCCGCAGTCTCCTCGATTTCGGCGGACATGGGTGAAACCAGGTTGCCGTGGATTTTTCCGCCGATGACGCTGCGGTTGGCCTCCACCTCGGCCGTGACCTCGGCGGAGCGGCCCACGTAGAAGGCGTCACATTTGATTGTGCCCTTGAAGATGCCGTCGATGCGGAGGCTGCCCTGGACGGAGATGTTGCCCTCGAAGATGGTGCCCTCGCCGACGATGGAGTGCACGCCGGAGGAGCCGCGGTCGTACTTTTTCTCTTCTTTGGTCATCAGGCCTCGCTTTACTGGGATGGCTGCCGTAGCTCGTGAAAAAAGGTCATTCCTCCAAAAACGGCATGGGGTCTATGGGGATGTCGTCCCGCCGGATTTCGTAATGCAGGTGGGGACTCGTGCTGGCGCCGGTGTTGCCGGAGAGCGCGATGTGCTGCCCTCTCTCCACCGTATCGCCGACCTTGACCAGGAGCTTGGAGTTGTGGCCGTAGGTGGTGGTGTACCCGGAGTCGTGGCTGATGACGACCTTCAGCCCGTAGTGCCGGTCCTCTCCGGCGAAGACGACCACCCCGGCCGCCGTGGCGGATACCGGCCGCCCCTCGTCGCAGGCGATGTCGATTCCGGCGTGCTTGGAGTCCCCGGCGGGGATGAATCCCCGCGTTATCCAGCCCCGCAGCGGCCAGCCCCGGGGCGTGGACAGCCCCTGGACCGCCGCCCGGGCCACGTAGGCCGCCAGCTCGCTGGTCCTGCCGGCCGCCGGGCCCGTCGGGGCGTATGTCGCCGCTTCGCCGCTCAGGTCCAGCGCCTCCGGTTCCTCGCCGGGCACGTAGGGCACCGCCGAGGAGAGGATTCTCTCCGCCTCCGCTCGCCGCTCCTCGGCCAGGTCGATTCCAAGCATCCCGCGCAGGCGGCTGACGATTTCCTCACCCAGGGTCACTTCACGCTCGAGGTCCTCGACCAGCGCCAGTTCGTCCCGGAGTTCCTGGTTCTCCACCCGCAGGCGTTTGAGCTCGACGAAGTTGAACTGGTCCATCCCCAGGGTGATGCCGAAGGAGAGAAGAACGGTGATGACGATGGCGGCGAAGGCGATGAGCGTGACCAGGCCGGCGCCGATGAGGAGAATCCTCCGCTTCAGCTCGGTGAGACGGAAAATCCTGTGTCTCCCCGTCGAACGGGGGATGATGTGGACTTCCCACTCTGGCTGCTTTTTACCCAATATATGCGGCGCGCGTGGCGCTCGGGATGTGCGTTTGTTGCGGAGTCGGTCGGCTCTTATCCGGGTGACCGGCCGGTCAGCTTCTCGATAATCCCCGCCAGCTCGTCGGGGGAGTAGTACTCGATGATTATCCGTCCGCGCCCCGACCGGAGGTGGCGGATTTTTACCTGGGTGCCGATTCGGCGCTGGAGCTCCTCCTCGAAGAGGACGAGGTCGGGGTCCCGGGGCGCCTCCCGCCGGGGAGCCGCGGTCGCCGGGCCGCCGTTTCCCGGTTCGGACGGAACCGCGACCGCCGCCTCGTCGGCGATGAGCAGCTCCAGCTCGCGGACGGTCAGGTCCCGCTCCACGACCAGCTCGCCCAGGGCCTGCGCCGCTTCGGGGGGGTCCAGGGAGGCCAGAAGCCTTCCATGCCCCGGGGTGATGAGCCCCGAGTCGAGCAGTTCCCGGACCTTCTCCGGCAGCTTTAACAACCTCAGCGTGTTGGAGACCTGCTCCCGGGAGACTCCGAGCCCCCGCGCCAGCTCGGCTTGGGTGAGGCCGAACCTTTCGACCAGCTCCTTCAGACCCTGGGCCAGCTCGATGGGCCGCAGGTCCTCCCGCTGGAGGTTCTCCAACAGGGTCAGGGTGAGGGCGTTCCGGTCGTCCACGGCGCGGACGATGACCGGAACCCGTTCGAGCCCGGCCAGCTTCGCGGCCCGCAGGCGTCTCTCGCCGGCGATGACCTGATACCGGCCCTCCTCGCCCTCTTTGGGCCGGACAAGAATCGGCTGGAGGAGGCCCTGGGTCCTAATCGAGGCGGCCAGACCCTCCAGGCTCTCGGGGGCGAAGTGCCGGCGCGGCTGGAGCGGATTCGGCTCGATGCGGTCGAGCGCCACCTCCCCCTCGGCCGGTACCGGCGTCGGAGCGGCCAGGTCGCCCAGGAGGTCGTCCAGCCCGCGGGCCAGACCGCGCTTGGGGTCCCGGGGGCTCATGGCGTTCCTGCCGGTTGAAGCATCAGCTCCCGGGCCAGCGCGATGTAGCTCTGGGCGCCCTTGCTCGCCAGGGCGTACTCGATGACGGGTAAACCGCGGCTGGGCGCCTCGGAGAGCCGCACGTTGCGCGGGATGATGGTCCGGTACACCTTGTCCTTGAAGTGCCGGCGGACCTCGTTTTCCACGTCGGCGGCCAGGCGCGTCCGCGAATCCCCCATCGTCAGGAGAAAGCCCTCGATTTCCAGGGGGTGGCCGAGGCGCTTCTGTACGTACTCCACCGCCCGCAGGAGCTGGGTCAGGCCCTCCAGGGCGTAATACTCGGCCTGGACCGGGATGAGGATGCTCTGCGCCGCCAAGAGGGCGTTGAGGGTCAGTATGCCCAGCGACGGGGGGCAGTCGAACAGGACGAAGTCGAAATCGGCGAGCCGGTTCACCGCCTTGGAGAGCCGATAGGGAGCGTCCTTCGCGTGCAGAAGGTCGCGTTCGAGGCCTATCATCTCGGGGACGCTGGGGGAGATGAACAGACCGTCGGAGTCGGTGGCCCGAATCGTCTCCTCCAGCTCGGCCCGGTTTAAGAGGGTGTCTAGAATGGTGGGCCTGGAGTCCCTCTCGAATACGCCCAGTCCCGAGGCGGCGTTCCCCTGGGGGTCGACGTCCACGATGAGCACGCGCCGGCCCGCGGCGGCCAGGGAGGCCCCGAGGTTGATGGCGGTGGTGGTCTTGCCCACTCCGCCTTTCTGGTTGGCGATGGCTATGCGTCGGCTCATTTATAGCGCCACAGAAGGCTGCGGGAACCGTAGCCCGCGGGATGGGGGAAGAGTTCGGCGTAATCCGCCCGGCGCCACCCCCGGGGTGCGGTCGTGTCCGGGCCGGCGAGGGCGGTGTAGAGGCCCCCCGGAATCAGATGGGGAGCCGCCTTCTTCCACCCCTGGGTGGGGGGCCAGACGGCCCGGGAAAAAGCGGCCCGCCAGAGTGTACCCTCATCGAGCTCCTCCAGGCGGGCGTCGACAACCTCGAAACCGCCTATTCCCCGGCCGCTAAAGAGCGCCGTCGCCCGTCGCAGGAAGTCGACCTTGTGCGCGTTGGATTCGACCAGCACCAGGTCCAGACCGGGCGCCAGGAGGGCGAGAGCGAAGGCTACGAGCCCGGCTCCGGCTCCGAGGTCGGCCACCTTGCCGTCGCCGGCCTCGAGAACCCGGGTCAGCGCGGCGGCGTCAACCAGGGCGTCGGCGAGGAGGTCCGAGGGTTCGCTGGCGCGGGAAACCAGATTTGTCCGGCGGTTCCACCGGACGAGGAGCTCCAGGAAATCGGCGAGTGTCTCCGACGAGGGCACGGGCGACACGCTCCCGACGACCTCGAGAGCGAGGCTGAAACGCGCCGAGTCTAGCATAGCTGGGAGCGAAAAGTCCAACGTATCACGGTATCCAGGACACGTCGGTGTCGAACTCCGGGGTGTCCGTCACCCGGCGGATGAAGTCCCCCCCGAAGGTGAAGATGCACAGGTCGCTGGTCCCCTCCCGGTCGCTCACGATGCAGATGTAATCCCCGTCGGGGGAGAAGCAGGGCGAGTACTCGTTCCACTCGTCGGTCTCGATGACGGTGCCGTGCTCGGTGGGGGAGTCGAAGTTGCAGTAGGCGATTTCGGGATTCCCGTGAATCATCAGCTCATAGATGACGTACTTCCCGTCGGCCGAGAAGCTGGGTTTGGAAACGTCGCCCTCCTCGTCGGTCAGGCGCCGCAGGGGCTCCACGCCGGTCAGGTCCACGGCGTAGAGGTCGTAGGCGCCCTGCCGGTCGCTCACGAAGGCGACGAAGCGTCCGTCGGGCCGGACCGCCGGGTCGGTGTCGTTGGACCTGGAGTGGGTCAGCCGCTCCGGCTCGGCGTCCAGGTTCTCCAGGTCGAGCTTGTACAGCTCCAGGTCGCCACCGGGGTCGGAGGCGTACACCACGTACCGCCCGTCGGGGGTCACCGAGGGCGAGACGTCCCGCGCCTCGTCGTGGGTGAGCTGGGTGACCCTGGGCGGGGAACCGGGCTCAATCATCACCAGCTCGTAATTCCCGTAGATGTTGGCCATGGCCACGAAGCTCTTCCCGTCGGGGAGCATGCAGGCGTCGAAGAAGGAGCTGGCGCCGCGGATGGTTTCCGAGTCGGTGAGCGCCTCGCGGTGCTCGCCCTGGGGGTCGATGCGCATGATGTGGATTCCGCCCTCGTACTCCGTCGAGTACAATATCTTCCCCGCCAGCTGGATGTGGGGGTTGACGCTGGGTCCGCAGCCCACGATTGCGACCAGGGCGACGGACAGTGGGACGAGCAGCTTTTTCACTCCGGCTCCTTCCCGGTGGAAGTAAAATGCATCGCGGCCAGGGCCGCGCCGTAAGCGACCGCGTGACTCGGTTCCGGCAGGACCCGCACCGGCAGCCCCCGGGCGGTGAAAGCCCCGCGGAGCGCCGCCACGACCAGGGCGTTGTTGGATACGCCGCCCGCCAGGACCAGTCCGCCGTCCCCGGGCATCCCGGGACGTCCCGCCAGGCCCGCCAGGGGCAGCATGCGCGCGGCGATAGAGAGCGCAGACGCCGCGGCCAGGGCGCGGGGATTGACTCCGGACGCCAGGTGACCCACCAGCTCGCTCTCGGCGAAGACGCCGCAGGTGGCTGAAAGGACCAGCCCTCCCGCCTCGTCGAGCCCGACCGTTTCCCACTCTTCGAGCGAGAGCCCGATTCTTTCCGCCGCCAGCTCCAGGAATCTGCCCGTTCCGGCGGCGCAACGGTCGTTCAGCGCGAATCCCGCCGGACGGCCGTCGGGCGTCAGCCAGATAAATTTGGCGTCCTGACCACCGATGTCCAGACAGGCCGCCGCGTTCCGGTCGAGGGCCCGGGCCCCCAGGGCGAGGCAGGTGATTTCGGTCAGCGTCCGGCCGGAGCCGGGGACCAGCCGCCTGCCGTAACCGGTGCCCACGATGAAACCGGGCCTCTCCCCCGCCGCGTCGGCGATGACCTCCCGGGCGGCGGACGCGAAATCCTCGCCGGTGGGCCTCAGGGAACGGCCCACGACCTTTCCGTCCGCCAGCGCGACCGCCTTGGTGGTCGTCGAGCCGACGTCCACGCCGAGATAGCGGGCCTCCGTCGCCTGGTTGTTGCCTCCGGGCACGGGGGTAGATTAACATACTACCAGCGCTCTGTGTAAGCTGCGGGATGCTTATGGAACCCGACGGGTTGTTCCGACGTAAAATCTTAATCCCTCATTCCTTTCTATATGAAAGAAGCTCAGGAGGAACCATGCGTAACGCTCTTTTGTTTGTGCTTCTGGGTTTGCTGGCCCTGCCGGTCCTGGCCGGCGTGCGAATCGGCGTGCTCTACTTCGACGTCGCCGCGCCGGATGACACCTACGACTACCTCTCCACCGGCATGGCCGAGATGCTGATGACCGACCTGGCCAATCAGCCCGACATGACCGTGGTGGAGCGGGAGCGGCTGGACCAGGTCCTGTCCGAGCATTCCCTGTCGGGCTCCGGCATCACCGACCCCGCCACCGCCGTCGAGTTGGGCCGAATACTCGGCCTGGACCTGATGGTCATGGGCTCCCTGACGGTGGTCGAGGGGAGCATGCGGCTGGACGCCCAGGTTCTCTTCGTGGAATCCGGTGAAATCGCCGGCGGCGTCCGGGCCGAGACGGCCGACTCCGACGGCGTCTTCGAGATGGTGGACCTGGTCTCCCACCAGCTCGTGGATAAAATCCGTTCCCTGCGCTACGGCGCGGGGTACACACCCGTGCTCTTTGTGGACCCGAACTCCGGCGCGCCGCGCGTGGACGTGGCCTTCTTCGTGGACACCACCGGCTCCATGGGTGACGAAATCGAGGTGGTCAAGCAGGAGATGCGGAAAATCGCCGTGAACATCGCCCAGGGTACTCCGGCCCCCGCGGTGCGCTTCGCCATCGTCGAGTACCGCGACCGGGGCGACGCGTACGTGACCCAGCTCACCGACTTCACCTACGACGTCCTCGCCATCCAGGATGTCATTGACGCCATCTACGCCGGCGGCGGCGGCGACGAGCCGGAGAGCGTTTTCCGCGCCCTGGACGAAGGCATCAACGAGTTGGACTGGGACACCGACCGCGAGGTGACCAAGCTGGCCTTCCTTCTGGGTGACGCCGGCCCCCATGATTACTCCGACGAGTACTACACCCTGGAAGACGCCGTGGATGACGCCAACGACCGGGGCATCTCCATCTTCGCCATCGGCTGCTCCGGCTTGAGTTCCTACGGTGAGGACTCGTTCAAGCAGGTGGCCTTCGGGACCAACGGTTCCTTCGAGTACCTGTCCTACCGCAAGACCTACGTGGACGACACGGGCCGCGTGGCGAGCTACATCTACGAGGGCGACCATGTGTACGACGAGGAGGCGGTCCATAAGGAGCTCGCGGCCTCGGGCGTCATCGACGAGGACACCTCGGTGTTCGACGTCGGCGTAACCCGGGCCACCGTGGCCGAGGAAGCCGACGATGCGGGCGAAGTGGACAAGGATACCGAGGCGTACCACTCCGGCGGCGCCGTCGGCGGAGTGACGGCCTCCCCGACCTCCGTCTCCGACGACACCCGGGACCGGGCCGAGGCCGTGGCCGCCGAGAGGGCCTATACCGGCTCCGTCTCCGGCACCGAGACCAGCGTGGACAACAACCTCGACAAGCTGGTGACCCAGGTGGTCCAGTCCAACGTGGCCAGCCGCTCGGGTGTCACCTACGACATGGGCCACACCCAGGCGCGCATCCAGGTCCGCCAGGGCGACCAGGTGTACTGGATTCCGGTCACCGACTCCCGCCAGCTCGCCCGCCTGGAAGAGGCGGCCGAGACCGGAGAGTCCGTCTGGCTGGCCGCCGGCGTCAAGGACACCTCGGGCGAGGAGGGCGCGGAAGCCCCCATGGCTTTCCGCGCCGGAAGCCTCTCCGTGCTGAACAGCGCCGCCGACGCCCCGACCATGACCCAGCGCTCCCTGGCCGACCTCGAGGAGGACCCCTCCTACTACATGAACAACGGCCTGGGCGACGAGAACCAGTGGACTTTCGAGGCCCAGGTCACGGCTATCGAGTACACGGAATAGCGCCCATCCCCCCAAAAAAAAGCGGCCGGTTTTCCGGCCGTTTTTTTACGCGGCGGCGGGGAGGTCGAGAGCGTCCTAAAAAGGCCGGTTTCCGACCGACCTTCGACTCGCTTCATTCCGGCGACGACGAGCCGGCGATTCTATTCCCGCTCGGCCTCCAGCATTTCCTTGACCTTCATCAGCCGCGTCAGCGTTCCCCGCTCCCGCTCGCCAAGCTTGAGCCCGATGTAACGGATGGTCTCCTCCAGGTTCGGGATGAGGATGTACTCCAGGGCGTTGACCCGTTGCCGGGTGAGCTGAATCTCCCGGGCCAGCATCTCGATGGAGTTCTCCAGCTCGGCCAGGTCCAAAAGCCGCGGCAGCACCTTGCGGAAGCCCTCCACCGCCAGGTCCAGCTCCGGCGGCGTCGTCGCCAGCCCGTAGGCCAGCGCGTTGCCCTCCAGGGTCACCTCCAGGGACGGCACCTTGAGGTTCATCACCTGCCGGGTGGCGGTCTTCACCTCGCCGGTGACCTTGGGCAGCGCCAGGGCCGTGGCCGTGGTCTGCTCGTCCATGAGCGCCCGGGCGATGACGAAGCCGGTCATGGCCCGGCGGAGCTCCTCCTCCACCTGGTTCCGCAGGCCCTTGGCCCGCTCGATGAGCGCGAAGAAACGCCGCAGGAGTTCGTCCTGCTTGTCCTTGAGGAGCTTGTGGCCGCGCCGCGCTATCACGAGGCGCTTCTTCAGCCGCATCAGCTCCATGCGGGTGGCGTTGACGTCCAGAAGCACGGGGCACCCCTTCCGGATGGGTGATTATAGAGGTTCACCCGCCCGACGGTCAAGAACCCCCGCCCCCAACTTTTTCCTTGACCGCTTCTCCTCCGTAACCTATTATCTCCCACCTGTAGGCTGAACCGTCTCTCCTCCTCCCCCCAAGGAAAGCCCCGGATGGTTCGGCCTACTCCCCCCAAGGGGGCCGGTTAAAAACCGGCCCCTTTTTGTAGGAGGTAGTATGCGTTTCAGGGGGCCGGTCTTTTAGCCGGCCCCTTTTTATCCTTGGTGAGCGTGTGGTGGTTTGCGATGACGTAGGGGCGGGTCTTTTGACCCGCCCGCGGGAGACTGACCCCGACCCTTCACGACTTCGCGCCCCGCGTCAGCCGCAGCAGGTCCGGGTAGCACCGCGGGTTGAACAGGATGCTCGTCGTCCAGGCGCACTCGTAGGTGCACCAGCAGTGCCCCTGGGAGACGTGCCGCCGGATTTCCTCCGCCCGCTTCGACCACCAAAGTTTCCGTAAATCCCAGTCCACCTCCGCCAGGTTGCCGATGGCCGCCGCCGAGTGTTGGCAGAAGTGCTCCCGCTGCAGCGGGTCATCGTCGGGCGAGCCCATAAGCGTCTCGCAGGGGTACAGGAAGCCCGTTTCGGAGACCACCGCGGAGAGCGTCCCGCCGAGGCAGGGGATTAACTGTCGCTGCTCTTCGAGGATGTCCAGAATCAGCCGCCACTGGTAGCGCTCCTTGGCCGCCAGCAATCCAAATCGGTTCAGGGTGAAGTGGGGCAGCCTCCCCTCGACGAGCGCCCGGTCCTTCTTCTCCTGGAAGGCTACGTAGTCCTGCGGGTCGAAGAAGCCCTCCCATTGGTCGGGGGTGGTCCCCCGGAGCATGTTCAGCACCACGTCGTCCGGTTCCAGCTCGGCCAGGAGCCGGTCGAAAAATTCCCCCAGAAGCTCGGAGTTCGAGCCGCAGATGGTGGTGACGGGCGCCAGGTTCAGCCGCCGGTGGCGCTTTTTGAGCTCCTTCAGCCCCCGCCAGGTCTCCATCGCCCGGTCGAAGCAGCCCTCCACGCCGCGCAGAGCGTCGTGGACCTCCCGCGGGCCGTCCAGCGAGAGGTACACCACGACCCCCAGGCGCGGGTGTAATTTGAGTATCCGCTCGGTGGACTCCAGGATGCGGTCGGTGGCCAGGCCGTTGGTGGGGATGGTGAGGTTCCGCAGGCCGGCGCGGGCGACGAAAAGGCGGGCGATTTCGGGCAAATCCTCGCGCAGGAACGGCTCGCCGCCGGTGAGCGAGAGCCACAGGAGCGGGCCGGAGCTCCGCGCGAGCTTTCCGAACTCCTCCAGGCTCGGCCCCGGCGCGGCCCGCTCCACCTCACGACCGTAGAAGCAGTGGCCGCAGCGGCAGTTGCAGCGGCCCGTCACGAAGACGATGAGCTGCAGCGGCAGCCCGACGGGCTCGATGAACCGGCCCAGAAATCTCGCCGGACCGCTCATTGGCTGGCTCCGAGGAAATCCGAGGAGGTTTTTCCGAAGAGCGCCCGCGTGAGGGAGACCAGTACCGCCGCCTCGGCCACCAGCGCCAGGACGGGCTGGGTGAGCATCCCCCGGACGGTGAAGGTGAATCCGTGCGTTTTCAGGAGGTAGAGCCAGAACGCGGTCATCGAGACCGGCCCGATGAATACCAGACCGAGGCTGACCCAGAACCAGAGCCCGAATCCACCCAGTGCCAGCGCGACGATGAGGTTCACGATGGTCGGGCCGGCGATGATGTAGTTGAACACCGCGCTCCCCGGCATGCCCACCGAAAGCGGTGGGAAATGCGGCGCATGGCCGTGCCACGTGTGGGGCTTTTTCGCCTCCCACGCCTTCCGGCCGCCCAGACGCATCCGCAGGTGGTAGCTGAACATATTTGCCACCTTGCGCAGATAGTCGGTGAACAGGCGCCGGAAGCGGAACTGTTTGTGGTGGACGAAGTCCAGTTCTTTATCCAGGAAAAAGAGGGCGTCCACGGAGCCCAGCCGGTAGCCGATGTCGTAGTCCTCGTAGGTCTTCATCGAGACGTCGAAGCCGTCCACGGCGGTGATTGCGTCCCGGCGCACCGCCATGAGCGAGGCCCACGGCGTGGCGATGATTTCCGGCATAGTGAGGTAGCGGTAGCGCAGGAAGGTGTTCTGGTAGCGGGTGAGGAAGTTGGGGTAGGGGCACTCCAGGGAGGTGATTCCGGCGACACCTCCCAGCTCCGGCCGGTCGTCCATCCTCGCCAGGATGCGCCCGAGGGTGTCGGGACGGATGACCACGTCCGAGTCCACGAAGACCAGAATCTCACCCCGGGCGCACTCCGCCCCGATGTTGCGCGCCAGGGAGGGCCCCGCGTTGCCGGCCGTGCACAGGAGCCTCACCGGGTATCGCCGGACCACGTCGGCGGTGCCGTCCCGGGAACAGTCGTCCACGACGATGACCTCGAAGCTCGACTCCGGGTGCCCCTCGATGGGAAACAGGGGCGGGTCGTCACCGCCCTCGACGGCGGCGCCCCGCGCCCCGGGGGAGTTGGCCAATACAGCCTCCAGGACATCTCCGATGAGGTCCCGGCGGTTGTACGCGCAGACGATGACGGAGATGACGCCCATGGCCTACCCGTGAACGAGGGTCACGCGGCGCCGCTCCAACTCGTCCACCCGGCGGCAGAACTCGCGGAAATCGCCGTAGTCCGAAGTCTCAATCCGCTGAAGCGGTATCACCGCCACCCTTCGCAGAATCAGCCCGTTCCCGGCGTCGGGGTCCCGGACGACCTCCAGGAGATAGCTGTTCACCCCCGCTCCCACCCTTTCAGTGAACAGGGAGTCGGCCGTGGGCGTCCATCCCTCCGGCAGCGCGTAGCGCATCTCCTCCACGAGGACCACCATACCGGTGACATCCATGGGGTAGGAGCGCTCGGTACGGCTGATGAAGTGGTTGGAGAGGTCCAGGGAGTAGAGGATGGGGTCCAGCACGAAACCCGACCCGCGTGGAACGGCGAGGTTGGGAGCGATGAACTCCACCTCGTATCCGAAGGGCTGCTCCAGGTCCTCCAGGGCGGTGAAGTCGTAGCTTTCCAGGGAGGCGCCGGGGAAGAAGGAGTTGAGCTCCGCGTCGAGGTTACGGCTGGCGGTTTCCGGGTCGAGGTAGCTGACGCGGCTCCCGGCGGATAATCCGTGGTAAATCTCCTCGAGTGTGCCGCTGCCGCGCCCCGTCTCGTCGAGGTCCACCTGGACGACCATCTCCACGCGCTGGTCCAGGGGGTCCCGCTCGCCGAAGCGTTCCATCCTCCGCGACTCGCAGCGCCAGTACGGCTGGTTCTCGTATTCCGGGCTCATCTCGCCCAGGGCGACCCGCCCGAGGGAGAAATCCACCCATATAACGTCATCGCCGAGGGGCAGCCGCCCGACGGCGTCGGTGAAGTCGATGGGCGAGAAGGCCTCCGGGAGGATGGGGGTGTCCCAGCGGGAGCGGGTGAGGCAGATTTCCGGTTCCAGTCCGACCTCCCGGGCCAGGGCCGTCCACAAGAGGAGCTTCTCCACCGGTCGTCCCGAGCGCCGGTAGTACGTCTCCCGCACCGTATCGGGGAAGAAGATGCTGCCCGACCGGTCCTTGATTCGGGTCACCACGTAGCCGTAAAGCGCCTCGGCCTTCGCCCGCGGGTCGTCCAGCCCGTCGGTCAGGCTGTGCGCCAGCTCCCGCACCTGCCGGTCGGGGACGAGGGTTTTCAGCGCCTTCCCCCAGTACCAATCGAAGAAGTCCTCCGGCTCCTCGATGGTCGAAAGTCCGACCACGGGGGAGAAGACACCCAGGTCCGGCATCGACCCCTCGCTGATGACGGCCTTCGCGTTTTTGACCTCGTAGATATAGGCCGTTCGCGGTTCGACCGGTATATCCGCGGAGCCGTCCGTGGTGAAACCGTCGGGCAGCCGGTGCTCCTCCACCCGGCCCGAGAAGTTCAGGCTGTCGAAAGCGAGCTCCATTCCCTCGGGCGCGGTGACCACGAGGCGGCTGACCCGGAGCGGGTCGGAGTATTCGCGGAAGTAGAACCGGTTGCTCCAGTAGTCCAGCAGGTCGTAGAGCGTCCGCACTTCCGAGTACTGGCGGTAGTAGAGGTCCACCACGGCCCCGGGGACGGCGCCCTCCAGGCTCACCGCCAGCCCCTCGTCGGTGGGGGTCAGGACCGTGGCGTCCAGTACGCGGCCGTCGGGGGTGTACGTGCGGGCGTAGATGACCTCGGTGTTCGAGGGGTCGGGGATGACCATCTCCGCCCAGCGGTCCACGCCGGATTGGGAGAAGAATTTATACACCCGCCTCTCGGAGAAGGAGTACGCGTAGTCGGCCGTGATGTCCACCCGCAGGTAGTCCAGGAGGCAGACCGCGTCCGACTCGGGGTAGTCCGCGGCCTCCGGGGCGTCCGCGATGAGCGCCTCCACGTCGGGCATGAACTCGTCCCGGTCGACACCGGAGCGCCAGGCGAGGTACCCGCGCAGCCAGTCCTTGGCCGGGTATTTCTCCAGGGCCCGGCGGAAGAGGTCCCGGTCCAGGCGGCCCTCGTCCTCCTCCAGCGCCAGGGCGAGCTGGACGTATCCGCGGTAATCGAACGGCGCGCGCTCAATGACCGCCGAAAAATCGGCCAGCCGGTCCCCGAATCCCCCCTTCCGGTGGCAGCGGGCCAGCTCCAGGCAGGCGTCCACCTCGGTGGGCTTGAGCTCCAGGAACCTTTCGTAGGCGCGGACGGCCTCGTAGTAATCGCCGGTGCTCTGGAGGAGGTCGGCCAGGTCGCGCCAGGCGTTCTGGTGGTCCGGGGCGAGTTCCACCAGGCGCCGGAGGATTTCGATGGCCTCGGCGGGATGCTGGTGCCGGCGTAGGAAGAGGCCCATCTCGTAGAGGGCGGACATGTTGTCCGGCTCGACCTCGAGGGCCTGCTCCAGGGCCTGGCGCTCCCGGGGGGTGATGCTCTTCTGCCGGTACAGGTTTGCCAGGGCGAGCCAGACGCGGGCGCTTTCCGGGCAAAAATCGGCCATGGCGTCGACCCGTTCCAGGGCGCTCCAGTATTTGCCCTCGGCGGTTTCGAGGTCGGCCAGGGCGAGCTGGGCGGGGACCGTATCCGGCGCCGCCTCGACCACCCGGTTGTACTGCGTGCGGGCGCGGCCCAGGCGCTCCTCGCTCCCGCCGGCGTCCAGGACCCAGCCCAGGACCAGCCGCGCCAGGACGCATTCGGAACGGGTCGCGGATGCGTCGGGCGGCGGTCCGCTCAGCTCCTCGATGAGCCCCTCCAGCTCGCCGACCGCCAGGTCGTAATCCTCCCGGTGTGCGTCGCAGAGCGCCCGGTGGAAAAGGCCTTCCGGGGAAAGGTCGGAGGCCGTCGTCGTCGGTTCGATGCGGAAGGGCTCCACGCCGCCCTCGGAAACCTTCCGCTCCAAGTCGAGGTCGGCCCGGCATTCCAGGCCCTCGACGGGGCCGCCGCCGGAGTCCTCGAAGGTGGACAGGCAGAGCTGAAAGCCCCAGCCCACCGGGACGTGGGCCGAGCTCACGGCGGTGTCCCGGAGGCATTTGACCAAAATCCGGTGCCAGCCCGCTTCGGCGTGGAACCCGCGGTCGTTCGTCTCTACCGCCGGGTAGCCGGAAACCGCGTCGCGCTCCACGACCTTTACCCCGTCCACCCAGACCACCACCGAGTCGTCGCTGGTGAGTCCGAGACGGTAGCGGCCGTCGCGGGGAAGGCGGACGTAGGTCAGCGCGTAGCCGGTGCCGCGGGGGATGGAGGAGAGCTCGTCGAAGGCGGCGAACCCGTTGTAATCGCCGCCCGGCATCTTCAGCCAGCCCTGCTCGGTGAGAGACGGGAGGTCGTAGGTTTCCTCGATGTCCCTTTCGGGCTCGAACTCCCGGTAGAGGTCCAGGCCGCCGGAGCGGATGAACGGGGCGACCAGGAGCCAGTCGGTCAGGCAGCCGAGTTCGGTCTCCATCGCCGCCATTCCCGCGGTGTCCCTCGCCTCGCGGGCGAAATAGAGGAGCCAGCGGCGGGCGACGGTGCGCGTCTCGAAGGTCGTCCCGGGGGCGCGCAGCACCTCTTCGCAGACGGGCTCCAGGTCATGGAAAAGCGTCGCGCGCTCGCCGAAGCGACCGGCGTCGCGCAGGAGCGCCTCGGCCCGCGAATCCGAGGGGTCGGAGAGGACGGCTTGGAGGAAGTGCCCCTGGGCTTCGGCCTCCCGGCCCTCCAGGAGTGAAATCCAGCCCAGCGCCTCGTGGGCCGCCGGATTGCCCGGATTCTCCCGGACGATAAACTCCGCGCCCTCTCTGACCGAGGCGGTGTCCTCCCCCAGGAGCAGGAGCCCCAGGGGGTCCAGCACGTCCACCGCCGCGGCGTGGGAGACGCCGGCCGCGAGGAACACAAAAAAGAACGCCCGAACTAACCTGGTCAAAGGGTACCTCCGGGATGCGCACCGGTGAGTTTTCCCAACTATACCCCAAATCCGCGACCGAAGGCAAAACTGCGGCCGATGGCAAAATCCGACCCTGTGTTAAAGACGCTGACCTCTCGTTGGGGCCGGCCGACCGGTCGGCCCGCGGGCGGCCCGTATCGCCGTCCCCCCGAATGCAAAAAGCCGCCGGTCCGAAACGACCGTGCGGCCCATCATTCTTCAGTCGCAAGGGGCTTAAGCTCCTTTATTCCCCCGACCCGGAGGCCTGGCCCTCCAGCTTGTTCACCTGAACCCCGAGGCGGCTCTTGCGGCGCCCGGCGTTGTTCTTGTGCAGGATGCCCTTCTCCACCGCCTTGTCCAACAGGCTCGAGGCCTCGCGGTACGAGAGCCGGGCGTCCTCGGCGCGGCCCTCGGCCAAGGCCAGCCGGACCTTGCGGACGGCGGTCTTGATGCGGGACTTGTAGGCCTTATTCCGCAGGGTGCGCTTCTCTGTCTGGAGGAGCCGCTTCTTGGCTGAACGGGTCTGGGGCACGTAATCTCCTTTTCCCCGTGAAGAGTGCTGAATACTAGAATACCACCGGGCGGCGTGTCAAGGTCCCGGTTTATCTCCGGGGATTATTGTGCTATATTGCGGGCGGCCGGACCCATCCCCAAAGGTTGACCTCATGCGGACCACCGCGCTCATCCTGTCTTTATTAGTCCTCGCCGGCTTCGCCGCGCCGCCCCGGCCCGTATCCTGGGACCTGGAGACCGGCGTGCACCGGACCACCGGCGTACATCTGCCGGAGATACCGCCCTGGGTCGGCCCCGACCTCGATGAACCACCCCTCCCCACCCCGCCGGTGATGGGGGCCGTCGCCGTGCTGGTGGACTTTCCCGACCGGCAGGCCGACCGCGACGAGCACACCCCCGCGGCGTACGACGAGATGCTCTTCAGCCGGGGAACCTACGAGACCGGCTCGCTCCGGGACTTCTGGAACACGGCGAGCTACGGGGTCTTCGACCTGGCGGGCGGTGTTTCGGGCTGGCACCGGACGGCCGAGAACTACTACGGTTATTATTCGCCCGATGGGTATCATAATGGCTACTTCGACGACGGCAACTTCGGTCTGTCCTACGGCGGTCCCCGGGTGGCGCTGGCCGCGGCGCAGCTTTCCGACCCCACGGTGGATTTCGGCGACTACGATAACGACGGGCCCGACGGCATTCCCAATTCCGGCGACGACGACGGCGAGGTGGACCTGTTCATGGTGTACCACGCGGGTCCCGACGGCGCCGACACCGGCGACCCCCACGACATCTGGAGCCACATGAGCTCCTATTTCGACTACACCACGAACGACCCGGCGGCCGGCGGCGGCTTCATCACCATCGGGGCCTACGACATCCAGGCCGAGGAGCACCCCGACGGGAGCCTGTCCGGCATCTCCGTGGCCTGCCACGAGATGGGGCACCTGCTGGGCCTGCCCGACCTCTACGACTACCAACGGTATGACTGGGGCGCGGGGCTGTGGTGCCTTATGAGCTACGGGGCGTGGGGCGCCGACGGCCTCGACGACCGCTACCCCAGCTTCCCCTGCGCCTGGTGCCGCTCGGACCTCGGCTGGACCGACGTGGTCAACCTGGACTCCGACGTCGACGACCTGGTCGTCCACCCCGCCGAGACCCACGACACCGTTTACACCCTCTGGCGGGACGGCTCCCCCGACCCCGCCCAGTGGTTCTACCTGGAGAACCGCCAGCGGCTCGACCCGGAGCCGGTGCTGGTGGGCGAGGGGCTGTTAATCTGGCACATCTACTCCGGGGCCCAAGGCTTCGGTTTCGGCTGGGACGACCTGGACCTGGAGCAGGCCGACGGGCTCAACGAGCTGGACCAGGGCGACGGAGACCGTCCCGACCCCGAGGAGGACGACCTGGGGGACGACGGCGACCCCTTCCCCGGTTCCACGGACAACACGCGCTTCGCCGACGAGACGAACCCCGGCTCCCGGGACCGCACCGGCAACCCGACCTGGGTGTCGGTGACGGACATCCGCGAGTCCGGTGACGACATCATCTGCGACGTGACCCTCGACTCCTCGGCGGCGGACGACCTGCTCCTGACCGGATTCTCCCGCGAGGAGGGGCTGCTTCTGCGCTGGTCCGGCACCACCGGCGGCCTTTACCACCGCCTCTCCCGCCGGGAAAACGGAGCCTGGACGGTGCTCGCCTCGGGCGTCACCGGGAGCGCCTGGCTGGTCCGCGACGCGTCGGGCACCCGGCTCTACCGGCTGGAGGCCCTTGGACCCAACGGGGCTCTCGTCGCCTCCGTCGAGGCCGAATTCGCCTACGAACCTCCCCCGGCACGCCCCCTCGCCATCGCGGCCTATCCCAATCCCGCCGACGGCGCGGTGGGGCTGGCCCTGGAACTGCCCACGGCGGGGCGGGTGACGGTGGCGGCCTACGACATCGCCGGGCGGCGCGTGGCCCTCGTCCACGATGGATTCCTCGCCGCGGGCCGGCACCTTCTGGTCTGGGAGGGCGATTCGAGACCGGGGGTGTACCTCCTCCGGCTCA
>CAYTCV010000010.1:17052-24221 GCA_964436465.1 uncultured bacterium | reverse complement strand
GTTGTGGTATAGTGGCGCGGGGTGATTTGAGATGACGACGCAGCTTGAGGCGGCGCGGGCGGGACGCCTGACGCCCGAGATGGAGCGGGTGGCCGCCGACGAGCGGCTCGACCCCGAGGCCCTGCGGGGACGTGTCGCCCGGGGGACGGTGGTCGTCCTGAAGAACGTCGCCCGTCCGAGCTCCGTGGCCCTGGGCGTCGGCGAGGGCCTGCGGATAAAGGTCAACGCCAATCTGGGCACGTCCAAGGACTCGCCCTCGACCCAGACGGAGCTGGAGAAGCTCCGCGTCGCGCTCGCGGCCGGGGCCGACACGGTGATGGACCTCTCCACCGGGGGCGACCTCCACGCCACCCGTCTGGCGATTTTGAGTGAGACCCCCGTCCCCGTCGGCACGGTGCCCATCTACGACGCCGCCGTCCGGGTGGGGGAGTCGGGGCGTGAAATCTGGGAGATGACCGCCGACGAGCTCTTCGACGCCGTCGAGCTCCACGGCTCCGACGGGGTGGACTTCATCACCGTGCACTGCGGCGTGACCCGGGCGGCCGTCGAGCTCCTGCAGCAAGCCCCACGGGTGGCGGGAGTGGTGAGCCGGGGCGGAGCCATCCTCACCGAGTGGATGCTGCGCTCGGGCCGCGAGAATCCGCTCTACGAACAGTTCGACCGCCTGCTGGACATTGCCCGGCGCCACGACATGACCCTCTCCCTGGGCGACGGGCTGCGGCCGGGCTGTCTGGCCGACGCCACCGACCGGGCCCAGATGCAGGAACTCGTGACCCTGGGCGAGCTGGGCCGCCGCGCCCGCGAGGCCGGCGTGCAGGTGATGATAGAAGGTCCGGGCCACGTGCCCGCCGACCAAATCACCGAGAACGTCCGGCTGGAGAAGTCGCTGTGCGACGGGGCGCCCTTCTACGTCCTGGGGCCTCTCGTGACCGACATCGCGCCCGGCTACGACCACATCACCGGAGCCATCGGGGGCACCATCGCCGCCATGGCCGGGGCCGACTTCCTCTGCTACGTCACCCCCGCCGAGCACATCCGCCTGCCCGACGCGGAGCACGTGAAGCAGGGGGTCATCGCCAGCCGAATCGCGGCCCACGCCGGGGACATCGCGCGGGGGCTTCCCGGTGCGCGGGAGGCCGACGACGAGATGGGCCGCGCCCGTTGCGCCCTGGACTGGCGCCGGCAGTACGAGCTGGCCCTGGACCCCGAGCTGGTCAAGGGGTGGCGGGGCATGAGCCGCCCCGCCGACGAAAACGTCTGCACCATGTGTTCCGAGCTGTGCGCCATCAAGGGGATGCGCCGCGTGCTCTACGGGGACGGGGACGACCGGTAGAAATTTCATGGAATCCGGCGGGGTCGTTGTGGTTAAATGAGGGACGCCGACTGCGGGGAAGGAAATGGCCGGCAAGGGTTTTCCAGAGCCGTGCGCGGTCGTGGCCGTGAAACGCTGAGCGCTAACCGCGAGGATGGAAATGGCCGGTGGTGGTTTTCTAAAGGGACCCGACTGGCGGGTGGAGCGGATTGCCCTGGTGGTGGCGGCGGGTCTGGCGGCCGCAATCATCGTTCTGTTCGCCCTGGCCCCCACGGTGGAGGAGGGCCGCGCCGAGCGGCTGGACCTCTTCCTCGCCGTGCTCCCGGACGACGCCCGGACGGCCTTCGAGGCCGGGCGCTACGACGAGGCCGTCGCCCTGGTTTCCGAAGCCTACCGCACCGACCTCGTGTTCCGCGAGCGGTGGGAGGAGCTCAAGGACACCGAGCTCATCAACATCTTCACCGTGGACGAGGTTCTGGATTACTACGTCAGGTACTTCGTCCCCGCGGCGCGCTCCGTATCCCAATAAAAAACCGAGAGGCCGTCGCCCGTGGCTGAGGAGGAACGGCCCTTTTTTTACGTCTTGCAAATGGAGTCGGGGCGGTGATTGGGACTGCACCGGCGCCGATTTGCATTCGTTTTTTAGGTTCAGCATCCGGCGGTCGGTCCGATGGTTTTACGGTTTTCACCAGGGCGCTGGTTCATCGCCGATTCTTCAGGAACACCGAATATTCCCCCTTGCCGATGAATTGTTTCTCTGCTAGACTGTCAAATGGTCCTTATGGGACGCAGTACCCATCACTAATTTTGCATGAAAGGAGGACCCGTGAAATTCTTAGGCGCGGTATGCGTATGCCTCCTGCTCCTCGCCTCCCTGACGGCGGCCGGCACGCTCATCTTCCAGCCCGACGTCAACGACGGCAAGGATGCGGAGATTGACAACAAGCAGGGCGGCACGCCCCACGGGGGGTACCCGTACATCCTGATGCCCATGGGCGGGTGAAGCAACGACTTCGCCGGTTTGGTCGAGTTCGACCTGAACCCAATCATGAGCTGGTCCATCAGCGTCGACAGCGCGACTCTGGAGGTTTACGAAAACCTGACGAGCGACGCCGGGGTTACCTTCGGCGCCTACCGCATCCTCGCCGACTGGAACGAGGCCACGGTCATTTGGAATAACCGCCCGGCCTGGGGGAGCAGCGCCTACGGTTACATCACCACCGACTACGCCACCGGTTGGTGGACCTTCGACGTCACCTCCCTGGTGGAGGACTGGCTGGAAGGCGTCTACCCCAACTACGGCATCTGCATCACCCACCCCGGCGGCGGGTGCTCGCCCCCGCGGGTGTGCGCCTCCGAGTACTCCCCGGTGGACCCGACGCTCTGTCCCAAGCTGACTATCGCGTACACCGAGACCGCCGTCGAGGGCGTTTCCTGGGGCCAAATCAAGGCCGAGTTCTAATCTTTGCGGTCAATGCAAGGGAAAATAAAGACGCCCGGAGGGGCGTCTTTTTTACGTCGAACCGGAGCTGCTATGCGCCGGCGCGGGCGATGGCGGCGAATTTTTCCGGGTCCAGGCTCGCCCCGCCCACCAGGACGCCGTTCACGTCGGGTTGCGCCATGAGCTCACGGGCGTTTTCCGGCTTCACCGAGCCGCCGTAGAGGATTCTCACCCCTTCCGCGGCCGCGTCGAGCGTTTCCCTGAGCAGCCTACGTAAATAACTGTGGGCTTCCCGGGCCATCTCCGGGGTGGCGGTCCGGCCCGTCCCGATGGCCCAGACCGGCTCGTAGGCCAGGACGGTTTTCGTTACCAGCGTCGGTCCCACCCCGGCCAGGCTTTGGTAAAACTGCCGCCCCAGCACCGCCTCGGTCTCGCCCCGGTCGCGCTCCTCCAGAAGCTCGCCCACGCAGACGATGGGCCGCAGTCCCAGCTCGTGGGCCCGCTTGAGCTTGGCCAGCACCAGGTCGTCGGTCTCGCCGAAAATGTGGCGACGCTCCGAATGCCCCAGAATCACCCAGCCGACGCCGAGGTCCGTGAGCGCGGCGCCCGAGACCTCGCCGGTGAAGGCCCCGGACAGCTCCTGGTGCATGTTCTGCGCGCCCACCTCCACGTGCGTGCCCCGAAAGGCCGCCACCGCCGCGGGCAGCGCGGGGAAGCTCGGGCAGACGAGGATGTCGACCTTCCCGGCCAGGTCCGCCGTCCCGGATGTAAACCGCCCGGCGTAACCGGCCACCTCCCCCGGCGAGAGGTGCATCTTCCAGTTCCCGGCGACGAGGTTTTTCATTAAGCTCCTAGAGCAGCCGCTCGAAGAAGGCGCGGTAGCCGAGGTAGGCGGCGTAGACGTCACACTTGGCCACCAGCTCCATGGGGGAGTGCATCCCGAGGAGCGGCGGTCCGGCGTCCACCACGTCCATCCCGTGGGCGGCGAGGAACCGGGCCACCGTCCCGCCCCCGCCCTCGTCCACCTTGCCCAGCTCGGCGACGTGCCACGGGACGCCGGCCTCGTTAAACAGGCGGCGGATGCGGCCCACGTACTCGGCGTTGGCGTCGTTGGCGCCCGCCTTGCCCCGGGAGCCGGTGTACTTGTGCAGTGCGAGGCCGTGGCCCATGCGGGCGGCGTTCTGCTTCTCCTGAACCTCCTGCCAGTCGGGGTGCAGCGCGGCGCCCACATCCGCGGAGATGACGTTGGTGCTCTCCGCGGCGCGGCGGAGCGCCAGGTCGCCCATCTCACCCTCCAGGGCCAGGACCTCGGCCAAGACGTTGAGGATGAAGGCGGATTCCGCTCCGGTGGAGCCCACGCTCCCGATTTCCTCCTTGTCCACGGCGAAGGCCACCCCGCCCCGTTCGAGGCCCTCGGCCTCCAGCAGGGCCCGGATGGCGGTGAAGGCGCAGACGCGGTCGTCGTGGCCGTAACCGCCCAGAATCGCCCGGTCGAAGCCCACGTCGCGCGTCTGGCAGGCCGGCACCACCTCGAGCTCGGCGCTGACGAAGTCCTCCTCCGTCATCCCGTACCGCTCATGGAGGATGTCCAGCACGGCCAGCTTGACCCGGTTCTTCGCCTCCTCGTCTTCGTCGGGGATGATTCCGGCCACCAGGTTCAGCTTCTCGCCGGGGTAAAACTCGGTGACCTTTTTATCGTTCTGGACCTTGTACGACAGGTGGGGCTCCAGGTCGCTGATGACGAAGATTGGGTCTTCCTTCGATGAGCCGATGGAAATCGGGATGGTCGAGCCGTCGGCGAGGATGACCACGCCGTGAATCGCCAGGGGCCGCGACAGCCACTGGTACTTGCGGACGCCGCCGTAGTAGTGGGTCTTGAGCTGGGCGATGTCCGCCTCCTCGATGAGGGGGCTCACCTTGAGGTCCAGGCGCGGGCTGTCGGTGTGGGCGATGACGATGTTCAGTCCCCGCGCGGCGGGGAGCTTGCCGGGACGGTGGAAGGCTACCGCCTTCCCCTTCCAGACGAAGAGGTAGCCCGGGGCGCCCTTCTTCGTCTCGCCGGGGATGTGCTCGACGAAGCCGTGCTCCGCCGCCATCTTGGCGAAGCTGGCCACGCACTCGCGTTCGGTTTTGGAGATGTTCAGGAAGCTGCGGTAGCGGTCGGCGAAGGCGAAGGATTCGGCGTGCCAGGCCGCGTCCTGGGTGTCGAAGCAGGACTTGCGGGGCTGCTCGAAGGTCTTTTTATCGGCCACGGCTCACTCCTCGGGAGGCGGAAAAATTTTTGCGGGGTTCAGGACGTTTTCGGGGTCCAGGCGCCGCTTGATGCGCCGGGAGAGCGCAATCACCGACTCGGGCATTTCCCGCTCGATGAAGGGCTGTTTCGCCACGCCGACGCCGTGTTCGCCGGAAAGCGTACCGCCCAAGGCTAACACGGAGGTCAACAGCTCGTCCAGGGCCTTCTGCGCCCGGGCGTATTCATCGGGGTCCGCCGGGTCGCACATGACGTTCACGTGGAGGTTGCCGTCCCCGGCGTGGCCGAAGACGGGGATTAAGAGCCCGTACTTCCGCCGCAGTTCCTCGATGGCCCCGACCATCCGGGGGAGCGCGCCCCGGGGCACGACCACGTCCTCGTTGATTTTCAGGGGCTTGAGGCGGGCGATGGCCGGTGAACCGGCGCGGCGCATGGCCCAGAGCGCCTCCTGCTCGGCGGTCCCCCGGGCCACCGAAAGCTCGACGGCATCCCGGCGCTCGCAGACGCCCCGGACGGCGGGCAATGCTTCCCCCACCTCGCCCGGTGAGCCGTCCAGCTCGACCAGGAGCAGGGCGGACTCCCCCGGCGGCGGCGGCTGGCCCAGGTAGCGGGCCACGCACCGCAGGGTCTCGGAGTCCATGAACTCCAGCTTGGACGGCGCGAGGCCCGACGAGAGAATTTCCGTCACCGCGTCGCAGGCGCTTGCCGTGTCCGGGAAGAGCGCTCGGACGGTCGCCGTGTCCGGCGGAAGCTCCGCCAGGTGCAGCCGGAGCTCCAGCGCAACGCCCAGCGTGCCCTCGCCGGCCACCAGCAGCTGGGTCAGCGCCGGGTCGGAGGCCGTGTCCACCAACGTCCCGTCGGGCAGCGCGGCCAGGACCGATTTAACCCAGTCCCCGGTGACGCCGTAGCGCACGCCGCGCGGGCCGCCCGCGTTCTCGGAAAAATTTCCGCCCAGGGTGGAGGTCTCCAGACTCGCGGGGTCCGGCGGGTAGAGCAGCCCGAGCTTTTCCGCCGCCCGCCGGACGTCATCCGTCACCACGCCGGGCTCGACCACGGCCTCGCGCCTTTTTTCGTCAATCCCGATAATCCGGTTCAGCCGGTCTAAAAGGAGCACCACGCCGCCCCGGACGGGCAGGCTCCCGCCGGTGAAGCCGGTCCCCGCCCCCCGGGGGACGACGGGGATTTTATGGGCGTTCGCCAGTTCGAGAATCGGCGGGACCTGGCCCCGCTCGGTCACGCGGACGACGAGCTGCGGCTGCACGGGGCGGTTGGTGGCGTCGTAGGAATGGGCGTAGAGGTCGGTGGGCTTTCGGAGCAGGTTCTTGCGGCCGACTATGCGGCGCAGACCGCGGAGGAAGGCGGGCGGGAGTTTCCCCATCACCAGTCCTCGGGGGTGGGGCCCCAGTCCAGGCCGCGGCAGTCCCGGCCGCCGAGGTCGTGGAGCCGCACCGGGTCGCCGCCCTCCACCGGCGCGGCCACGATTGCCCCGGCCCCGGCGTCGTAGTACGCCACCCACTCCCCGTCGGGGCTGAAGGAGGGGTACCTGGGGCGCGCATCGTTGGGCAACGCCAGGTTCCGCGGGTGCTCCCCGCCGGTCAGGTCAACCAGGACCACATTACCGCCAACGGCCACCGCCAGACGGGTCCCGTCGGGCGAGACGTCCGGCTCCCGGATGGGGTCCATCCGCACCAGGAGCACCTTCTGCTCCCCCGTGTTCACGTCGCGTTCGACGACGGTCCACTCGGCGACGGCGAGACTGACGTAGTACACCGTGAGCCAGTCGCCCTGAACGGGCCACAGGCCGACGTTGTCCAGCCAATCCAGCGGGTCGGTGACGCCGTCCCAGTGCCACAGGTCGCCGTCAATCGTATAGCACAACGTGGTATAGGCAATCCAGGAGGGCTCGGCGCCGGGGAAGGGCTCCCGGTGCAGCGCGACCTCGCCGGTGCGCGTGGGGCAGACGTAGAGGAGCTGCTCGCCGTCCACGGTGAGCTCCACGGCCGCGCGGGAACCGTCGTAAATCAAGGCCAGGTCGCCGCAGTCGGCCTCGACGGGAATCGCGACCTCGCGGAGGTCGCCGGTGCCCAGGTCGTAGGTGTAGGGGAGGTGGCGCCCGGAGTCCTCGTCGTAGGCGGAAAAGGCCAGCCGACCCTCCTGCGCGAGGG
>CAYTCV010000010.1:10834-16952 GCA_964436465.1 uncultured bacterium | reverse complement strand
CTAATCGGTCTCCGTAGGGCGGCCCCGTAGGGCGGCCCCTCCGCGGGCCGCCGCGTAGTGATAATGCGTTAATTCCGTAGGGCGGTCCCGTAGGACGCGTCCTCCGCGGGCCGCCGCGTTACCACGATTGGTAATTATACGGATACCGTCGGTAATCCTCGCACAGACCCGACCTTATAGGATTCTCCATGATATATATTCCGGCTTTGTGAACGTCCTCGTCCCGTCGCAGGGCGTGGTCGTGGAAGCTGACCTGCCACAGGGGGCCATTATAACCCAACCGGTGAACCAAATTGGTCGTGTACCCCTTCCAGGCGTCGATTATGTGAATTAGATTTTCCGCTTGAGGTTGCATCAACAAATGGACGTGGTCGGGTAACAGGGAGGCCACTATGAGATGGGCGTGTTGGGAGAGGTAGCCGTTGATGGTCGAGAAAATGGGCTCGGCGAATTTAGCGTCCTCGAAGATGCGCTCCCGGCGGTGAGTGCAGATGGTGATTATAAAGATTCGACCGGTATCAGCGTATTCGGCGGTTGAGAGGCGGATGTGTTTTCGTTGAGGGTTGGCCATTTTCGAGATTGTATGCGATTCGCGGCGGCCCGCGGAGGGGCCGCCCTACACACTCGCTTGCTCACATCTGAAACCGCTCGCCGAGGTATATCCGGCGGGCTTCGGGGTCGTTCGCCAACTCCTGGCTCGTCCCCTCGATGAGAATCTGCCCCTCGTACATGATGTACGCCCGGTCGGTGATGGAGAGCGTCTCGCGCACGTTGTGGTCGGTCACCAATATCCCCAGCCCGTCCTCCTGGAGCTTCTCCACGATTTTCTGGATGCCCTCCACGGCGATGGGGTCTATGCCCGCGAAGGGCTCGTCCAGGAGCATGAAGCGCGGCTGGCGGACCAGGGCCCGCGTGATTTCCACCCGCCGCCTTTCCCCGCCGGAAAGCGTGTAGGCTTTCTTGTCCGCCAGCGGGGTGAGGTCCAGCTTGGCCATGAGCTCCTTGAGGCGCTCCGCGCGCTCGGCGTGCGTCAGCGGCAGTGTCTCCAGGATGGCGTAGATGTTGTCGCGGACGGTGAGTTTCGTGAAGATGGACGGCTCCTGGGCCAGGTAGCCGATTCCCATGCGGGCGCGCTTGTACATCGGCTCGCGGGTTATGTCCTCGCCGTCCAGGTGGACCTGGCCCGCGTCGGGGCGGATGAGGCCGGTTATCATGTAAAACGTGGTGGTCTTCCCCGCGCCGTTGGGACCCAACAGGCCCACCACCTCGCCCTGTCGCACCCGGATGGTGGCCCCGGAGACCACCTTCCGCTTGCGGTAGATTTTATCGAGGCCCGAGGTGGACAGGACGGAGACGTTGCGCTCCGGCTTCCCTTCGGGTTTCACATCGGTTTTAATATCGGTTTCGGCCACCGGTTCTACTCCTCGGTTTGCGTTTCCTCGACGGGCGGCGTCTCCGGCTCGGGGGCCGGGGCCCTCTCGGGGGGGACGTAGCTCCCCTGGGCGTGCCCGCGGGCGACGAAGCGGTCCAGCTCGCCGTCCACCAGGAATAGGTCCATGTGCGAGCCCTCCATCTCGGTCCGGCCCCGCTCGGGGTGCGGGTTGCCGGGGTCGGGCTGATACAGGGCGTAGGCGTCGCCTTCGAGGGTGATTTGGGTCGCCACCTCGTCCTGGAGGTAGATGGTGATTTCCTGGGCCCGGGAGTCGATGCGCCCCTCCTCCCCCGAGGCCGGGTCGGGCAGGTAGAGGGCGGTGGCGTTCCCGGTGCAGACTATACGGTCGGCCTGGTCGCCCACGTAGAAGAGTACGATGCGGTCGCCGGCCAGCTCGAGCTTCCCCTCCTCGCCGTCCGCCGCGTCCTCATCCTTGGCCAGATGGTACACCGCCCGGGCGGTGCCGTCGATTTCGATTTTCTCCAGGCCGCCCTCCTCGTCGAGGAGGTACATGGTCATGAGCTCCCCGCCGGCTTTGTCGTCCCCGCGCCAGGCGATGGGGTCGCCCTCGAGGATGATTTTATTCTCGTCGCCGTAGTATGTCGCACGGTCACCCTCGGCGTAGAGGTCCTTCTGGTCTATTTTTACGCCGCCCGAGGCCAATCCGCGGTCCTCGTCCAGGTAGTACTCCATCACCTTGCCCGTGACGTGGACGTCGCCCCCGGCGCGGTTCACCAGGAAGAGTTCCGGCGCCTCGGTGACGATTACGTAGCGGTCGGCGCGGTGGTACTCCAGGTAGCGCCCCTCGAGGCGGGCGTTCTTTTCCTTGTCCAGGACCACGACCCGGCCCTTGAGGAGGGCGATTTGCTCCCGGTCGTAGTAGTAGAGTTCATCGGCGGTGATTTCCGTCGGACCCTGGACGAGCTTCACGTGGCCCAGGGCGCGGACGGTGCGGATGCCCTCGGCGAAGTTGCCCACCACGCGGTCGGCCTCGAGGTAGTAGTCCTCGCCGGGCTTGCCGAGCTCGATGCGCCGGGGCTCCTTGTCGGAGGCCGTCTCCGCAGTCTCCTCGGCCGCGAGGGCCGCGATAGGCAGGAGCAGCAGGAGAAGGGCCGGGCCCAGGCTTTTATTGCCGCGTGTCATTAGAAGGTTCGATTCCCTTCGGGCGGCCGCTCTCCACCGCGGCCGCGGTCGGCTATTCTATGGCCCGTTGACTCACCGCCGCGCCCCGGCGGAAGGCGGCTCGCCCACCCCCATAATCACGCGGGCCGGGTTCCCGGCGATGACGACCTTCTCGGGGAAGCGGCCCATCACGACCGCCCCCGCGGCCACGGTGCTGCCCCGGCGGATGCGCGTGCCCGGCAGGATGAAGGCGTCGGCGGCCACCCAGCAGTCGTCGCCGATTTCCACCGCCCGGACGCCGACGAGCGACGGGTCGCTCCGGCGGCCGGGGTAGAGGCTGTGGAAGTGGGTGTCCGTGATTCGGCACTCGGCCAGGATGCAGTTCTCCCCGATGGCTATCCTGTCGGCGCAGCCCATGCGGGTGCCGTTGAGGTAGCTGCCGGCGCCGATGCGGATTTCGGCCCCGGGCGAGTACGTCGGCAGGCTGACGGCCAGTGGGCCGTCCACGTATACGTCGTCCCCGATTACCACCCGGCCCGGTCCCCGGATTCGCAGCCGGCCCAGCAACCGGAAGCCCTTCCCGATGGTTACCCGTTTCCGGAAGACGCAGCGAAAACGGGCGAGCTCTCCTCGCAGACGGCTCCACGCATACCGTAGGGCGCGACCCGGCTCGCGGGCGGCCCGGCCGAGGTTGGATTGTCGCGTTTCGTCCATGGTCCTGGGAAAATGGGCTCAATTCCCTTTCGACGAGGGATTATGCCACGCGCAACCCGGCGGGTCAACGCGCGGGGTCGGTTCCCTTGACGCTCGGCCGGTCTGGTACTAAGATGAATCCTGGAAGGAGGGGCCATGAAACGGGTCGTGTTTTTGCTCCTGGTCTGGGCGGTCGTGTGTGGGGCGACAGAGTCGCTGGTCCTGGTCGGTCCGCTGGAGCGCGGGGACCTGGACCGTCTCTCCGGCTACCCCCTCGTCGTCGACGACTACCGCGCGGGATACGCCTATTGCTACACGGACGCCCCGGACCTCCTGGCCGGTCTGCCGTGGCCGCACCGGGTGCTCGTGGCCGACCTCCAGTCCTATTACGCCGCCGAGCGTGCCCTGTGGCCGGCCGATGACCGGGACGAGACCTGGGACGCCTTCCACTCCTACGACGACACCATCGCCCTGCTGCAGGAGTGGGCCGCCGAATACTCCGCCATCTGCCGCCTGATGGAGGTGGGGGGCTCGGTTCAGGGCCGGAAGCTCTACGCCCTCGTCGTCACCGACAATCCCTCCTTCGAGGAGTACGAGCCGGAGGTCCGCATCGTCGGCACCATCCACGGCGACGAAATCACCGCCAACGAAATCGTCCTCTACGCCGCCGAGCGCCTGCTCACGGGTTACGGCGTCGACCCCGAAATTACCGACCTGGTCCAGGGCTTCGAAATCTGGCTCCAGCCGCTGGTCAACCCCGACGGTTACGTCATGGGTACTCGGCTCAACGCCAACGGTGTGGACCTGAACCGTAACTTCAGCTACCAGTGGGACCCGGACGAGTGGTACGCCGGCCCGTCCCCGTTCAGTGAGCCGGAGACCCGGGCCGTGGCGGACTACTCCGGGTGCCACGAGGAGACGGTCCCCAACCTGTTCGAGGACAACACCTTCGTCCTCGGCCTCACCTACCACTCCGGCTCCATCTGCGTGAACTACGTCTGGAACTACCAGCAGGAGCGCGCGCCCGACGACGCCCACATTCAGACCATCTGCTACGACTACTCCGACTCCTGCGAGCTCTCCCCCCAGTATCCGCCCTGGGTGGAGGGCCACAGTTACCGGGACGACACGTATATGGACTGGGTTACCGACGGCTGGGATTGGTACGAGACCCACGGGGACCTGAACGATTGGAGCTACGGCATGCGGGGGTGCATCGACACCACCGTCGAGGCCGACAACGACAAGTACACCGACCCGCGCGATATCCTCTCCCAGGCCGACGTGAACTGGTACGCCATCAAGAGCTGGATTGAGTGGGCCGATGACGGTCTCCACGGGCGGGTCACCGAGGCCGGCGGCGGACCGGTTCCGGTCACCATCACCGTGGGCGACCGCGACGAGGCCTTTGCGTACTCGGACCCCACGGAGCACGGCGACTACTGGCTTCCCCTGGCCGACGGCTTCTACGACGTCGTCTTCTCCTCCAAGGATTACAACCCTGTCGTCTTCAAGGCCGTGGAGGTCACCGGGGAGGACACGCCGCCGCTGGACGTGGAGTTCGAGCCCTCCGAGGCGGGCGACGACCTGGGGCTCAGCGCCCGGCGGACCTCCGACGGGGTGCTCGTGCTCTGGCGTCCGGTCGGGGATTACACCGGCTTCAGCCTCTACCGGTGCGATGCCGTGGGACACATGGGGGAGCGCTTGAACGGGGCGGTTCTTCCGGGCAACGCCGTGAGCTTCCTGGACCTCGAACCGCCCGGTCCGGTGGCGCGGTACCGCCTCGAGGCCTACACCCGTGAGGGGTACCGCCTGCTCTTCGGTCCCGTCGAGATAGAAACGGTGACCGACCCGGAACGGTTCGAGATTCTGGGGGTTTATCCCAACCCGGTCGGGGAGCGGGCCGGGGTGGAGGTGAGCTCGGCCGGCGGGTACTGCGAAATTGCCGTGTACGACCTGGCGGGCCGGCTGGAACGCGTGCTCTATCGCGGGGAGCTCCCGTCCGGGCGCAACCGGGTCGAGCTGGACGCGGGAGGGCTCTCCAACGGCGTGCACGTGTTGGTGGTGCGCGGCGGAGACGGGGTCCGGGTCCAGCGTTTCGTCGTCGCCAGATGATTTGTTGACCGACCAACCTCGAAGGGTCGCCGACCGGCGGCCCTTCGACTTGTCGAAAGGCGGTCGCATCGTATATCATAATCGTGTGAGCTTCACCCCCTTCAGGAACACGGTCTGGGTCATCCTTCTGCCGGCGCTCGCCCTGGCGGCCTGCACGGCTTCCTCCGCTCGGTTCGCCCTCTCAACCGATGTCGGCCTCTCCACCTACGGATTGTCCAACGTGCCGGCGGCCTTCGGCTGCGCGCTGGACCTCGGCCTGCGCCTGGAGGATGTGGCCTTCACCCTCGGCTATTTCGCCGAGCCCTTCGCGGAGATGGGCGGCTCCCAAGGGCCGCGGCTACTCGTGTACTACTTCACCAACCCCGCCTCGCAGCTCTTCCTGCGGCTGGGGGGAGGGGTGGATTACTTCTGGCGCCTGGCCCCCTTCAACCGGTCGGCCGACGTCCGGTCGCCCCAGGTGAGGCGTCTGTGGGCCGGTGAGCTCGGCCTCCGGGTGGGGATAAAATTTCTCGGCCCCCTGGACGCCTTCGTGGACGCGGCGCTCCTGTTCCCCGTGGGCGAGCGGGTCGGGCTGTCGGTGCGCATGGTCTTCGGTCTGGGGTTCCAGCTCTGACCGGGCGAGGTCTGCACTCCCTTTTTCACAAAAAAAACGGGCCGGGGCCCGCTTTTTTTACTCCCGCGGTTTCCCTCTCCCCGTGGGATAAGGGTGAGGGCTTCCTCATAAACGCGGCGGGGATTTGTATCTGCGGCCGAAGG
>CAYTCV010000010.1:0-10734 GCA_964436465.1 uncultured bacterium | reverse complement strand
AAATATCGCGTAGGGCGGCAACTGGAGTGTGCCGCCCGTGTTCTGGTTTATAGGACGGGGTACGGAACCCCCGCCCCATATACTATGGGTTGGGTCATTTCAGGAAAAAGGGCTCGTCGTCGGGCGCCGGTTTCGCCGATGCGTCATCCGCTTCGTTGCGCTTTTCCCCCTCCGTCCGCTCCGGGAGGCTGCGGTCGAGGGATTCCAGGATGGACTTGGCCACGCGCCGCCCGCGCTCGGCATTCTCGGAAAGCTCCTCCAGCTCGATGCCCATCTCCAGGGCGGCCATAATCGCCAGCTTGGCCTTGTCCACAATCCGCCACATCTCGGAGAGCTCCCGCATGCGGCCTTCCAGCCGCTTCGCCGCGCTCTCCAGGAGGGCCGCGTCCTCCACGTTCTTGAACGTGAAGCTCGAGCCGTAGACCTCGACGGTGACCCCCGAGTCGTTTTGTTCCAGCACTTGGCCCTCCGTGGCGGTTGTCTGCCCGGTCATTATACGGGAGATGTCCCCGGTGGACAAGCCCGGGGGTTTTATCCGGGGGATAGCTCGCTTCACTCGGCTCAGCCTCTCGCCCTCAACTGTACGGCATCCGGGCGGCGTTTAAAAAAAAGGGGACGCCGTGGCGTCCCCTCATCGTCGCACGTGGAAGGTGCCTACTCCATCTTCTCCCCGGCGGGCTCGGGAATGTCTTCGGGGTTCCGGGCCTCGAGGTTTTTCCCCTGCAGCATTTCGTTGAGGGCGACCACCGTCGACTTTTCCGGACGCGGGACCCCGTAGCGCAGCCGGGCGACGTTTATCTCGCGGGCCAGCCTGGCCACCTTCATGACCAGGTCGTAGCGGTCCTTCGCCTTGGAGAGGAGCTCATCGAGGGATATCTGGTAGAAATTGAAGAGGTCCGTGGACCTGGGCTGCATCCGTTTCGGCTTGGGCTCCTCTTCAATCAGGCCCTCGGCCTCGGGTTCGTAAACGTCTTCGACCATTTCGCTCCTAAAGGCCTTCGGGAAGTTCGATATCCTCGTCACGCATGTGCTCGAGCATGTACCGGGCGCTGTCGGCTAGGTCGCCGCGGGGCCAGTTCTCGAGGTAGGTGTTGAACGCCGCTTCGGCCTCGTCGTAGTTTTTCAGTTTGTCCGAGTACAGGAAGCCTATCATGAACTGAGCCTTGGGCGCCTCGTCGGAGTCGGGGTAGAACGCGATGATTTTCTTGTAGTAGCTGACGGCGGTGGGCGGCGGAGCCGCCTCGGCCAGGGCGTAGAGCTCGGCCGGGCTTTCCTTGGGCTTCGGCTCGGCGAAGAGGTTTTCCTCGTTCACCACGACGTCGTACTTCTCGCGAAGCTCGTCGAAGAAATCCATGACGCGCTGGTTGGAGGCGTCACCTATCATCTTACCCCGAACCGATGCCCGCACCTCTTCGTACGGCTTCTGCCGGGGGTCCAGGCACGATACCCTCTGTTCGATGACCCAACCCGAATCAATCTCGATTGGCTCCGAGTACTCCCCGTCCTTCAGCTCTGTAATCGCGTGGTTGATGACCGAACGGGCCTTCCTCCCCACGGCCAGGATGGGCGCGGACGGCTTGAGATAACCCAGCAGACCGCCGTCGGGTTTGGACAATTCGTCCTCGGAGTACTGCTCGACGACCCGCTCGAAGTCCTCGCCCCTGTCCAGGGCCTGGTGCGCGGCCTTGATTTTATCCTCGTCCGCGCAGACGATGATGCGGAGCTGGACCTGGGCCTCGTCCAGGTAGTCCTCCTTGTGCTCCTCGTAGTACTTTCTGGCGTCGGCCTCGGGTACGAGGAGGGAATCGGCGATGCGGGATTCGACCTGTTCGAATTCCAGGGGCTTGGGCTCGATTTTCTCCTCTACCAGCAGCAGGTGCCAGCCGAGCTTGCTCTCGACGGGACCCGACACCACGCCCACCGGGAGGTCGAAGATGACCGCCTGAAGCTCGGGCAAGGCGCCGAGCTGGGGGATGGGCATGTCCTTGCTGACCAGACCCAGCATCCCGCCCAGGCGTTTGGTCTTGACGTCGGTGGTTTCAGCCTTGGCCAGGTCGGAGAATGAAATCTCCCCGGCGTCGAGACGGGCCTTGCCCGCCAGGGCTTCTCCCTCGGTCGCGTAGAGGATGTGGCGCAGGCGGACCTGGGCATCGGTCATGAATTCGTCGCGGTGCGTGTCGTAGTAATCCCGGAGCTGTTCCTCGGTGTAGCCGTAGAACTGGCCGAAGAAGTCCGTGTAGTAGGCGATGGCCAGGGTGCGCACGCGGGCCTGCTCGATTTGGCGTTGCACCTTGGGGTCCGAATCCAGGCCCTCGTCGAGCGCGGCCAGGCAGAGCACCTGCTCCTGGATTATCTGGTCCAGGAGGTTCCGCCGTCCGGCCTCGTCGGTCAGCATGGACTGGTACTGGGCCGGCAGGTCGGCGATGCGCTGCTCCAGGTCGTCGATGGTGAAAGGCACGCCGTCTATCCAGGCTACGGGGCGGTCGTCCTCGGCCTGCGCCGTAAGGCACATGGACAGGACTGCAAGAGCGGTACAGATTAAGACAGTTCTAAGCATAGTGTCACCTCACCGATGACCCGTTCTTTGTGGTTTGTTTTTTTAACCGGAACCATCGAGGTAAGCCGAGATGGCCTCCTCGTTTCGCTTGAGACCCAGATTCAGTTCGAGGGCGTCGTAGAACTCCTGCTCCTTGGCTCGAATCCTGGTATCGAAGAGCTTCGACTGCGCTTGGGCGCGCACGTTCTCGTACTGCGACTTTTCACCCGGGGTGAAATCGAGGACCTGGATTACGGCCCACCCCCGGGAGAGCTCGAAGGGTTCGCTCATCCCGCCGGGCCTGACGGAGAAGGCCTTCTGTTCGAAGATATCCGCGTCCGGAGTCCCGGCGAACAGGGGCAGGGGCCTCCCGCGGTAGACCTTGGGAATCAGTCCTCCATTATCCTTGGTCGCGGCGTCGAGACTGACCTCGCGGGCGATGAGCGCCAGGTCCTCACCGGCCCCGGCCCGAGCGATGACCTTCTCGGCGTCCTGGCGCGTGGCCGACAGGACGTAGCGCAGGCTCACCGCGTCGGGGCGGTCGAATTCGTCCAGGTGCGCGTCGTAGTATGCGCGGACGTCCTGCTCCGGGGCGAGAAGCTCCAGGGCTATCTGGGGCTTTGCCTCGTCGAAGTCCAGGGGCTTACCGGGATTGAAGGCGTCCACGACGAACACGTGCCAGCCCATCTGGCTCTGCAGCGGGCCGAAGGGTTGGCCCACCTTCGCCGAGAAGATTTGCTGGATGATGTAGGGCGGAAGGACCTGGTTGTCGGGATACAGCACCGGCAGCCGACCGCCGTTCACCGCGCTCATCCGGTCCTTGGAACGCTCGGCGGCCAGTTGGGAGAAATCGGCCCCGCCCCGGAGCTCGGCGAGGACCTGCGCGGCCTCGGCCTCGCTGTCGGTGAGGATGTGCCTGACGTTGGCCTGGGTGGGCGACACCAACTCGGCGGCGTGCTTCTGGTAGTAATCGAAGAGCTCGTCCTCGGAGAAGCCGTAGTTGGCGAAGCTGATACGGAGGTAATTGGAGATGAGCACGTCCCGGGCGGACTGCTCCAGTTGGGCCTGCACGTCGGGAAGCTGGTCCACCCCCGCGGCCAGGGCCGCCTGGTACAGAACCTCCACCTGGATGGATTTCTCCAGGAGCTGTTCCCGCCCTTCGCGTGTCCCCGTCTGGGTGAGCCCCTGGTCTCCGAGAAGGGTCGCGGTGCGCTGAAGGCCCTCGACGGTCACCGCGCCGTCGCCGACCTCGACCAGCACGGTTCCATTCTCGCCGCAGCCGGCGAGCAGGGCGGCGGACAGCACCAGGGCCGCGATGACGGCCGTTATGACTCGACTGCGGTCGTGCAACGGTTACTCCTCGGTGGCGGGCTTTTTACCGTCGGTTTTCGCGGGTGACTTGACGGCGGGCTCGCCGCCGGTCGCCGCATCGCGCTCCCGCCTCTCGGCCTTCTTGTACGACTCGGGGCGGTAATCGGTGGCGTAGAATCCGGAGCCCCGGAATATCAGCCCCGCGCCGGTCGAGGGCAGTCTTCGAATAGGTCCCCGGCCGCACTCCGGACAACTCTCCGGGTCCCCGGCGGTGATGGGGAGAAAGAGCTCGAAACGGAAGTTACAGTTCTCGCAGAGGAATTCGTATGTCGGCATGGTCCACTTTTGGCGTGTCGAGCGGGGCAGAAGTATACTCAAAGCCGTCGAGACATGTCAACGTGCGGTCCGCCGGGGTCCGTGTTTCGACCGGTCGTTCCTGCTTCGACGGGCGGGTAAGTGGACCCGCCCATCCAGCGGTCGCAACCGAAAAGTTGGAGTCAGAAGGTGTAGCTGACGCTGAAGCGGTTCTTCATGCCGAACAGCTCACCCTCGGGCTGCTGGGCGAAATCGAACTGGATGCCCAGGTAGCGCACGCTGAATCCGAAGCTGGTCCCCACGACCGCCGCCGACTCGTCGGAGTAGTAGCCGACGCGCAGGCCGACGATGCCGGCGTACCAATACTCCGCCCCCACGCCGAACACCGCCTCGCCGAGCTCCGTCTCCAGGTCGTCGTCGAGCCCCAGCATGTACTTGGAGTAGTCGAAGCTGAACCGCATCTCGTTGAAATCGTCGTCGAAGGGAATCTCGTAAGCCACCCCGAGCTTCAGCATGCGCGGCAGCGGCTCGTTGACCTCCTGGTACACGAGGTCCGTCCCCAGGTTCATCGCCATGGCGCCCACCGAGAGCTTCTGGAGCGGCGTTCGCCAGAGGATGCCCGCGTCCACGGCCACGGCCTGGGCCACGTTGTCGTTGGAGAGGTGGTCGTAGACGTACTTCAGCGTGCCGCCCACGCCCAGTGCGTCCCGGATGATGTCCAGCCCGTAGGACAGCCCGACGGAGAGCCCGTAGGCGGCCATGTATCCCCGGGGCTGGGGGCTGTCCCGGGTGATGGGGATGAGGCCGGCGTTGGAGTACAGGGCCCAGATGCCGAAGGTGCCGATGTCCTCGAAGTGGTGGATGTAGCCGAGGTAGTCGTAGTAGATGTCGTTGCCCTCGATGGAGCGGTCGGAGTGCATGGCGCCGACCATGTGGTCGGCAAAGAAACCGAGACCGGCGGGGTTGTAGTAGGTGGCGTGGACGTCGTCGGCAATGGCGGTGAAGGCCTTGCCCATGCCGCCGGGCCGGGCGCCGGGGTCCATCGTCAGCCAGGGGACGGTTATGCTGACCGCGTCGGCCAGGGCGGCGCCGACCGGTATAAGCATCAACAACGCCAGAATCGTCCTGCGCATGCCACTCCATTTGCGGTTACAATGTGGGTATGCTAACACGCGACCGACCACCCGCTCAAGCCGGTCTTTACCCGTTTTCCGTATACGGTGGCTTTTTCGAATAGTTCCTTCTAGAAGGCGACACAGATGCTGACCCGATGGGTGGAGCCCAGCTCGTGGTTGAGCCAGCAGTAATCCAGGGAAATGCCCCACAGCGACACCCCGCCGCCCAGGGTGAGCTTCCCCCGGTCGGCGCCGATGCGGGCCGAGAACACCTCGGCCACGGTGAGCTCGAGACCCCCGTGCAGGTCGAGGCTGATGTCGCCGAGGTCGAGCTGCGCCGCGTCGCCGTAGTCGGCGAGGATGAATTCGGCGTCGCCGGAGAGGGTCAGGATGCTGTCGATTCCGGCCAGGTCCAGGCCCCACGCCCCTCCGAGCACCACCCGCGGGTCGAAGGTGTCCGCGGTGCCGTTGCTCCAGGTCTTGACGGTGTAGGGGTCGTGAAGCACCAGGGCCACCCCCGCTCGTTCCGCCGGTCGCCAGAAAACTCCCAGGTCGAAGCCGAAGCCGTCGGCGGTGACCGCGCCGCCCTCCGCCGTGGCCGGGACCAGGTCGTCGTACAGGTAGCGGACGGTGACGCCCGCCGAGAGATTCTCCACCAAGCGGCGCGCGTAGGTGAGCCCGAAGGCGTTTTGCGTCGAATCCACCACGTCGTACACCTCGGGCCGGCCGTCATCTCCCCAGCGGGTGAGCTTGATGTCGTCGTAGCCGGTGCGAATCCAGGACAGGGCGAAGGAGCCCCACTCCTCGTCGGGGGTCCAGAATCCGGAGAGGGTGTCGTAGTTGACCAGTCCGGCGAAACGGCTGGAGTGCATGAAAAGCCCGCCGTAGTTCCCGGCGAAGGCCAGGCCCGCGGGGTTGTAGGCCGGGGCGGCTGCGTCGGCGGCCAGCGCCGAGTAGGCCCCGCCCAGGGCCATCCCCCGGGCGCCGAAGCCCGCCGTCAGATAATCCCCGGCGTACAGGGTGTCCCCATCGGCCGCGGCCGCGGTGACGAGGAGCAGGCCCAGAAGCGCTGTCGGCTTTATCACGCGCACGAAAAGCTCCTAACGTAGCATGATGAATTTCTCATAGGCCGTGGTCTTCTCGTCACCGTCGCGGGCCTCGAGGGAGTACAGGTAGACGCCGTTGGCCAGCGGCCGCCCCCCCGTGTCGTTCCCGTCCCATTCGATGACGTTGAATCCCGTCACCAGGTCGGTCGCATCGAGGGTCCGCACCAGGCGGCCGACGGGGGTGTAGATGCGCACGCGCGCCTGGTCCGGCCGGGTGCTGGCGAAGAAGGTGAAGGCCGTCGGGCCCGGGGCGGGGTTCGGCACCACCAGCACCTCGGACAGGGCGAGGCTGTCGGCCACCATGAGAAGCGCGGAGGCGGAGCCCGGCTCGCCGAAGTTGTCGTAGCAGTAGAGCGTGAGCGTGTATTCCCCCGCGGGCAGCTCGAGCTGCTTTTCGACCACCCCGCGGGTGTAATCGCCGGTGACGGGCGTGTAGTAATCGGTCAGGTCTATGTCGAAGCTGTGATTGTCCGCTTCGGCCACGAGGATGATGGGCCGGTCGATGTCGCCGGAGACCATGGGCACCCCGCCGTCGGAGCGGATGAGGAGGATGCCCTGGGGGTCGGAGAGCTCGGCGGTGAGCTTGACGCTTCCGTCGATGTAGTCCCCGGAGGCGGTGGCGCCGTCGTCGAAGTAAAGGCTGACCCGGGGGCCCTCGTTGTCGGGGGGCGGGTCCACCGAGCCGACGATGTCCGCGCTCCAGACCGCGTCCCCGGAGAAGGGGGCGTCGGTGACGGTCTCCCCGGTGGCCTCGTCCACCATGTAAGCCCGGAGTTCGAGGGGGTAGGGGTATATCTTGTAGTCGGAGAGGTCGTCGTTCATGTTCAGGGGGAGGGCCAGTTGGGTCGAGAAGGAGCCCGACGCGTCGAGCTCCGCCGAGGCGGTGCCGACCAGGCGGTACATGCGGGTCGGGGGGGTATTGGCGAAGAGGCTGGTATATTCATAGGGCATCAGCGGGCGGTCGTAGGCCCGAATCTGAACGGTTCCCGACAGCGGGGGGCTGTCCGGGGAATAATCGGTCCGGCTGCCGGTGACCGTCAGGACCTCGCCCCGGGCGACGTAGTCGCTCGACGGGGCGTCCAGGGTCAGGCCCGGCTCGGCGCGGCGCAGCAGGGACGCGGAGTCGCCGAACATCGTCTGGCGTTGGAGGTTCATGGATGAACCACCGAGGATGAGGGCCCGCATGTGGGCCAGGCCGAAGGCCGGGATTTCGAGGCGTGAGTCCGGGTTGTAGAAAGCCTCGAACATTTGGCAGTGGTATGAGTCCTGCGCGTCGCCGCCCGAGAGCCTGGTCGAGCCGGTCGCGGCGATGCAGCCCATGGGGTGCCACAGGAGCATCTCGCTGACGCAGTTGCGGTCCATGGACGGGGTCCGGTCGAAGTCGCCGACCGCGCACGATGACTGGATTAAAAGCGGCGGGACGGGGCACGCCCAATCGTCGAAGTCCCGGTAGAGCGGCGGACGGTTCGTCTCCGCCAGCTCGTGGGTCCAGGTGTGCCAGGCACCGTGGCCGATGAAGCTGACGATGAGTTCGCCCTGGCGCAGGGCCTCCAGGAACGCGGGCGTGACGTGCTCCCGGGTGGCCCAGCGGCGCTTGCCCACGTCGTACTCCGGTGGGGTGTATGAGTTGTCCCGGGTCTTGGCCATGCCGAGGGCGGTCATGTAAACCTTATCGTGGTACATACCGGCCGGTGCGTAGTCCCGCAGCATATCCTCGGCATAGATATCGAAGACGATGCCCTCGTTCTCGGAGCCGGGGGGTGGGCCATCTTCGTAGACAACGGTGTTGTCCACCAGAAGGACGTGGTTGGTCTGCCAGACGCCGCCCGGAACCTCGGGGTAGGACACGGCGCGGGAGACGTACGTTTCGAGCTGGGAGGGCTCGTAGGCGCTGATGCGGGTGAGGGCCACCTGCGGCAGCGGAATGTCGGGGTTCGACTGCTCTTCCGGCTCCAGGGAGACAAAGAGGGAGGCGAAGTAACAGTCCGAGGCGACAAAGTAATAGCTGTTCGTGGTGCTGATGACGTACGCGGTGGGCACCATCGCCTGGGGGAACTTCCTCCAGTTCGGGCCCAGGTAATGTTTCTCCACGTCGCGGTAGTCGAAGGAGGCGTCGCCCACCAGGGTGACGAAGGTCATGGGGTCGCCGATGCAGTCGGTCCAGGCGTGGTAGAGGTAGTTGCGGATGGCGGCCGGGTCCAGCCGCCCGCCCGAGTACTCGTCGTAGATGTCATCCACGCGGACCACCCGGACTCTCATACCTTCGGCCTGGTGCATCTCCACCAGCGGGTCCAGCCCTGCGACGAGGTCCGGGTGCGCGATGTAGATGAGGTCGGCGTCGACGGGGGCGTGCAGGTCCGACGGCGTGTCGAGGTAGGTGTCGAGGGGCGGCTTCGCCAGCCCCAGGTCACAGGCGACCAGGTGGCAGTCCGGCTCGGCGTTCCAGGTGAACTCCGCGTCGCGCGCGCCCTCGGGCCCGGTGAGTTCGAAGTTCACCAGGGACTCGCCCCGGTCCAGGTCCCAGATGACCAGGGAATTGCCGGCGAAGTCCTCCACCTTCATGTCGCGGGGGCCCGACACCCCGGGAGGTCCCCAGCCTTCGAGGACGCCCGTCTGCATCCGGGGTCCCCGGTTGTAAATCACCTGGAAGTTGTCGACGACAATAATCGCGCTGTACGTATCATTCTGCTTGCCGGAGTCGGACTCGCTCAGCTCGAACGCCAGTGAGTTCGTCCCGTCCTGCAACTCCTCGGCCGGTATGTCCCCCCAGACCTCGTACAGGTTCAGGATACTGCCTACATGCACCTTTATCAGCGCCTCGCTCGGTTCGCCCGGCGTCACCCCCGCGTAAACCCTCAACGTCGCGGCCGAATCGAGCTGAGACGCCTTGAACCTCAGTGAGATTCGCGCGTCACCGCCACCCGGGTACTGGTCGAAGAGCTGGTAATCCTGCGTGGCGGGGCTGTCCGAGTTCATCGAGAACCAGCACGAGTAGTCCATCCCTCTCTGTACGAAGTTTTCCCGGGCCAGGCTCACCCCGTTGGACTCCTCCTCGCGGTGCAGCCTTCCCTCCAGCCATGCGAGCGGGGTCTCGTCCGAGGGCGCGGCGTCGGTCTCCCTGAAGCGCACCGGTTCGTCGGTCTGGGCCAGCCAGTAGTAACTGTACTTGGAGTAGAAGTTGGGCTCGTTCGGCATGTCCGGGTCCCACTGGTCCTCGGGGAGCCAGATAACGTTCCCGTGCCCCCAGAAGTAGAGGGCGTCCCCCTCGTCGAAGGTCCCGTCGTCCTCCCCGGTGACCATGACGGGAATCGGGTACAGCGGGTCCTCGTCGAGGGGGTCCGAGAAATCGAGCATCTTGCCCGATGAGGTGTAGAGGGTCAGCCGTCGCGGGTCCACCGTGGTCGGGTCCAGGCCGGCCGCGCTCAGGTCTTCCGGCGTGATGCGGTAGAGCCCGTCGGAATCCACCACGACCTTGAGGCGGGGCAGGGGGAGCTGACCGGAGTAAAGCTGGTCCTCCCGCGGGGGAGGCGGCTGGGCGCGCCAGCCCTGCTCCCGGGCGTACTCGAAGTTGGGGGCCAGGCTGCGGGCCAGGTCCAGGGCCCAGGGGCTGTCGCCGGTGTCGAGGTTGGGGCGCGGTCGCCCGGTGGGGTAGCGGAAAGCCACCTCGACCCGGATGCGCCGGCTGCCTTCAATCCGGCCGTCGGCGCGGTTCGCCGAATAGCTCACCGGGCGGATGAGGAAGTGGGCCAGGCGCCAGCCCCGAATCGTCTCGACCGTTCCGGGCTCCACGGTCGGCCGGGTGACGGACGCCAAGGCGGGATTCAGCTCGTAAACCGGCTCCATGGAGACAATCTCCCCGTCTCCGCTTTCGACCCAGCGCGGCGCGGGGAGGGGGTTCTCAACGCTCCGGGAGTAAGGCTCGAAGGTCTGCGCGGAAGCGGTCGCGCTCGCGCCGGGAGGAATCCACAGGCAGGCGCGGAACACCGGGAGGCCGACGCTGCCCGGCAGGTCCTCGGTGGTGGTTCCGGCGACGCGAATCGCGGTGTAATCGGTGTCGCCGACCGTCTCGGTGGCGGTCTCCGCCTCGGGGAAGGTCACCTCGAAACAGGCGCCGTCGGAGTCGCAGGAAAGGAGCACGACACGCGGGATGCCCTCGGTTTCGGATGAATCCGATAGGTCGGTGAGCGACGGGGATGCGCTCTGGGCGAGGGTGGGCGCGCTCGTGGCCGGTCCCATTGAAGGGGAGGTTGTTAGAGCCGATGGCGTCGTGCCGACGGCGGTGCCCGCGTTGGCTTCCGTGCCGTCGGTTTCCGGGTCGTCATCCGTCGCAACTGTCGTCACGGCGCCCAGG
>CAYTCV010000009.1:42114-54523 GCA_964436465.1 uncultured bacterium | reverse complement strand
CGGCGGGGAAAGGATTTGCTTCGCATAGCTCGCTTCGCTCGGTTCCCCGCCCTACATTTGTAATGAGTCTTGTATGCCGACCATGCGGCCCATCAGGGCTCAACCCGGCGACCGGGGTATCAGTAGATGACGCCCAGCTCGTCCAGCCTGTTCTTGGCGATTTCGGCGAAGGGGCCGACGGTCTTCACGCGCAGGGCCTGGGTGTAGGCGCCGGCGGCCTCCTCGGTCATCCCCCGCTTCTCGTAGAGCAGCCCGAGGTGAATGTAGGCCTCGATGCGCGTCGCGTCGCTTTCGATGGCGCTCTTGAAGGCTTCTTCCGCCTCCCCGCCGTTCCCGCGGGCGTCGAGGGCCAGGCCGAGCCCGTCGTACGCCCGGCCCAGCTCGCCGCCCAGGCGGACGGCCTCCCGGAAACACGTTTCGGCTGAAACGTAATCCTTGAGGGCCAGTTGCACGTAGCCGAGGTTGGTCTGGATGACCGGGTCGGTGGGGTTGAGGTCGGCCATCCGGCGGAGGTAGCCGTGGGCCTCGGACCAGCGCGCCTCGGCGGTGGCCAGACTTGCCGCGGCGTTCAGCGCGTCGAAGTGGGACGGGTCGCGTTCCAGGGCGGCGTCGTAGTATTTGGCCGCCTTGTCCGTGTCGCCCCGGGCCTCGAAGGTCCGCCCAATCCAGTAGAAGGGGTCGGCCAGCTTGGGCAGCTCCAGCGCCGCCTCCTTAAATTTGGCCTCCGCGCTCCCGTAATCGCCGGCCTCGAAGAGCTCCTTCCCCTCCTTCATGGCCTCTTCGGCGGTGATGGTCTTGAAGAGGTCGAATCCGACCAGGAAGGGGGACAGGAAAGCAACAACCAGGACCAGCACCATCGTCGAGCGTTTCATCATCGCCCTCTTCACTGCAGGGTCAGTGTGTCGAAGTAAATCTCGCCGGAGTCGTGCTTCCCGGTTGGCAGAACCACCAGGTAGACGCGGGTGAGCGCCAGGGGCGGATGCCGGCGGGCCTTTTCATCGCGCAGGCCGACCAGGTCGGATTGGTTCAGCGTGCACAGGCGCCAGGAGTTATTCCAGTCCACCGCGGGGGTCAGGTTGCCGACGAACTTCTCCCCCGTCGAATCCACGAACTCGGCCCGCAGCCAGTGCCCTGACCCGTCGCCGTACACCCAGAGACTAAGGCTGTCCCAGTTCAGCGGCAGGAGGTGGGCCGTCTGCGCGTAGGCCGCCGCCGTGACGCCGCCCGTTTTCGAGAAATCGTACACGAGCTTGGCCGCGCATTCACCGTCGTGGCTGGGCTCGTCGTCGTAGCTCTGGGTGAGGTAGCCGTCCACCTCGGCGGGATAACCGGTGAAGCCCCAGCCGTCCATGTCCTCGAAGTCGGCGATGACCCGGTCCGTGGTGGCGGTGACCTCCGGGGTTTCGGCGAGCTCGATGGGCCGCGACGTGACGGGAATCACGGGGGGTTCGGTTTCCTTCACGCACCCCGTCACGCCGAGAAGCACCATCAGCGCCGGGATGGCCGCAATCCGTCCCATACGGTCTTTCATCCGCCGCTCCGCTCCGGCGTTTCGGGCGGGATTCCCCGCGTAAGATTATCGCAGAAAAAGATATCCATCAAGGGCCTTGTCCGGATGGCCCCGCGTAAACTCGACCTCCGGGGAAGGAGGCCGGACCGCAAACGCCGATTCACTTCCGCCGAATCTCGATGTAGCCCAGAAAATCGGCCAGCCCGCCGGGTCCGTTCAGCGGGATGCCGACTTCCACGAACCAGCGGCCGTCGCCGAGCCGCTCCCGGGTGAGGATGCGGTAGCCGGGCAACTGGTCGGGTTTTATCGCGTCGGAGACGTAGTTGCCGATGTAGGCCACGGCCAGGGCGAGGGCCTGAACCGTGGCGGCGCGGATGGCCAGGAGCCGCCCCCGGGCCGTGAGCTCCTCGCCGACGGGCGGCCTCCCCGTGGCCGATGCGACCAGGAGGTCGCGCTCGAAATCGAAGCCCTGGGCGTCGGCGGGGACCACGAGGGCGCCCCAGCTCGGCGAATCGGGGGCCCACAGCTCGTCGCGCTCCGAAATGTTCCAGCGGACGCGCTCCAGGCGGACCGATTCGTCGGTGACGAAGGGGAGCCCGCCGTCGGCATAGACCAGGAGCCTGACCCGCCAGGCGTCGTCCACCGGGCGCAGGCCGCCGGGATTGCCGCCCCGGGTGAGGAGGAATTCCGGGGAGGAGGAGAAAAAACCGTAACGGTCCGTGGAGACGCTCCACAGACGCCAGTGGTAATCCAGACTCCCCGGGGCGCCGAGGATTGCGTCGGGACCCTTGGCGCCGCAGTCGTAGAGGTAGACCGCGATTCCGTCGCCCGGCCGGGGGGCCCACCACTCGATGTCCACGGCGAAGCTCTTGACCCAGGAGGGCAACTGGACGTCATACTCGGCCCAGGAGCCGGTCTGGCCGCCCGTCAGCCACGCGCACCCGTCCTCGACGGAGACCAGGCCCCCGTCCCGCACCAGGCCGTCCGCCGGCACCGTCAGGTTGGAGGCGGCGACGGCGGTACCCAGAGCGAACAGGAAAAGCGGCGCGGCTCTCATCTACCGGTTTCCCCCCGCCAGCTCGTCCAGGCGGTCGAGTAGGCTTTCGAGTCGTTTTTCAGCGCGACCGAAGGCTTCCCAATCCCGGGCGGCGCGGGCGTCGTTGTAGTCCTTCCAGGCGGAGTCGAACTCCCGCGCGAGGTCCCGAATATCGCTCGGAACAACCGGAGTGACCGGCCCGGTTTCCACCGTCTCCGTCTCAGTCCCCCCGCCCTCCTCCGTGGCGACCGTCCCCTCGGCGGTCGGAGTCGCCGGGCCGAAGAGCTTGTCGAGCGCCCCGTCCAGGGTGTCGGACATGGCGATCTGGTTCCCGTAGGCCACCAGGATGTACTTCAGCTCGGGGATGGCTTCCGCCTCGGCCTGGATATAGACCGGCTCCACGTAGAGGAGCGAATTCTCGATGGGGATGATGACGATTCGCCCGAGACCGACCTGGGACCCCTCGCTTCCCAACAGTGTGCGCTCCTTGGAGAACTCGGGGTTCTGGTTTATCAGGGCGTCTATCTGTTCGGGGCCGTAGATGGTGGCCGTACGGGGGAAGGTGTACAGCACGAGGTCGCCGTAAACACCGGGGTCGCATCGGGCACACATCCAGCCCACCATAATGGTCTTCCCCTCGGGCACGAAGGGGGTGACCGCGATGAACTCCTCCTTGGGCTCCCCGGGCAGGCGCATGGTCATATAGTATGCGCTGAAGAGCTCGCCCTCCTTGCGCCCCGGAATCTCCCAGCGGTCCGAGCGCTTGTAGAAGTCCTGCGGGTCGCTCATGTGGTAGGTGGCGAAGACCAGGCTCTGGATGGCGAACAGGGCGTTGGGATAGCGGAGGTGGGCCCGGATGTCGTCGGGCATCTCGGAGAAATCCTTGAACATGCCCGGGAAGACCTTGGACCAGGTCTCGACCAGCGGGTCCTCGCCCACGATGTAGAAGTCCATGTGGCCGGTGTAGGCGTCCACCACAACCTTGACCGAGTTGCGGATGTAGTTCCCACCGTTGTCCAGCATCGGCTGGGAGTAGGGGAAGCGGCTGGAGACGGTGTAGCAGTCCACTATCCAGTAGATTCCCCCGTTGGTCAACACCGGGTAGGGGTCGGTGTCGGCGTAGAGGTAGGGCGCAACCTCGTCCACCCGCTCCAGGACGTTGCGGCGGATGAGAAGCCGGCTCTCGGGCGTGATGTAGTCGGAGAGGAACACGTCCAGCGAGCCCAGGTAAATCGCCATGGCCAGACGGCGCCAGAACCCGCCCACCGGGATGCCGCCGCCCAGGCTCGTGTCGTAGCTGGTGAGCTGGTTGGTGTTCCCCACGGGGTAGTCGATTTCGATGGGCTTTGAGGCCGGGGCGAAGGAGTAGTCCATGTTCCCCTCGCCGAAGTATATCTGCGGCCGGTCAATATCGACCTCCATCCGGTTCTCCATGGGGATGTCCTGGAGGTAGAAGACCGGCTGACCGGAGGGGCTCTTCAGGTTCACCGGGTTGGACACGGCGCCGTAGCCGTGGGTGTATACGAGGTGGCGGTTCTGCCAGGTGTCGACCTGCGGCGGCAGACCGTTCAGGTTCAGCTCGCGCAGGGAGATGGTGACCGTGGTCTGACGCCCGTTCAAGATGTACCGGTCGATGTCTATGTCCTCGCCGAACTCGTAGTAGTCTTTGAAGCTCTGAATCTGATTGTACACCGGTCTGAGGTAGTGCCAGTCCCAGACCCGGATGTTGTCGATGGTGGGCCGGTTGTTCTCGATGTCCGCGCGGGTCAGTAGCGGCCCGACGCCGGCCCCCTCCACCTCATCGGGGTTGAAGGACGCGCCGCCGATGGAGCCGGCCTGGACCCTCTCGGCCAGAACGTCGAGCGGCTTGTCGAGGTCCTGCGAAACCTCGAGCACCTCCCCCGACTCGCCGAAGGCCCGCGGCGTTATCCGGTCCAGCCCGTAGGCGGCCTGGGTCATCTCGATGTTGTGCCCGATGTAGGATTCCTCGGCCTGCAACTCGTTGGGGTTGACCTCGAAGGTCTGCACCGCCCACGGGACCGCGTAGAGCATGACCAGAGGCAGCACGATGAACGAGGCCACGATGATAAGGAGCATCTTAAGGTTGTTGCTCTTCAGCCAGGTCATGACGAGTACGGCGACGCCGAAGGCCAGCGTCAGCCAGAAGAGGACGTTGTACATCGGCAGGCTGGCATTCACGTCGGCGTACCCGGCGCCGTAAAACTTGCCGTGGTCCGTGAACAGGATGTCGAACTTGTCCAGGTAGTAGCCCCAGGCCTTCAGGGCGAACATGCCGCCGACCATGGCCAGAACGTGGCCCTTGACCAGGGTCGACGTGCGCAGCTTCCAGCTCTCAATCCAAATCTTCCGCCGGAAGACGTACCAGACCACGATGAGGACCGTCGAAAGGAGCAGGGCGCCGAAGAGGTGGTCGTAGAGCATCCGGTAGAAGGGGAGCTTGAAGACGTAGAAGGAAACATCGTTGCCGAAGACGGGGTCCACCAGGCCGAAGCTGGTGGCGTGGAGGAATCGCTGGAACACCTGCCACTCGCCCCCGGCGGAGATGCCGTTGATTATGGCGAAGGCCCCCCCCACGGCGATGAACAGCCAGACTCCCCATTTGCGGAGCTTCTCCCCGAAGGAGGGGAGCATGACCGCCTCCTCGGCGACCACATGGGGTTTCTGGCGGCTGAAGAACCAGGCCAGTATGAGGCTCGTGCCCACGACGACCGCGTACAGAGCGAAGATGATGAGCCCGAAGCCCACCGCGGCCCAGATGCGGGTCCAGAAAACATCGGCGAAGCCCTCGGAGGTGTACCAGAAAATGTCCACGAAGAAGCCGGAGAGGGCGGCCAAGATGATGATGAGGCCGACAATGACCCCGAGCACGATTAGAATCGTCTTGCGTGAAATCCAGTTCATACTAGTGACCCCGGAAGTACCGGGCCGGGCGGAAGCGGCGCCGGGCCCTGGTGGCGGATTGGAAATTCCACGGACATTGTACTAAAAAAAAACCACCGTCGCCAAATAAACCAAAGACCCGTCGAGGGCGACGGATAAAAACGCCGTCGGCCGACATAATTTAATTAATATTATTGTGGTATGGATTCATCTCTTCTATTATAAGTCAGTTACTACTCATATAATAAATTAAAGATATTTCTTGACCAAAAATATTTTTACCGGTACAATCACCCCCCGACCCCTTCTGGGGGTCCACCAACGCGTTCAATAACTTTATACCTATACTATGCCGCCTGAAACGCAAGAGAAAGTAATGGCGGAAAGGCTTCAAGGGCTGCTCGACGGGACCGATGTCCAGGGTCTCGCCCAGCTCGTCCTCGAAAGCCATCCCGCCGACCTCGCCGGAGCCTTCGTCGTCCTCGACGAGGAGGACCAGGAACGGCTCCTGGAGCTCTGGCCCACCGAGGCGGTGGCGCCGCTTCTGGGCGAGATGGCGGAGCACTTCGCCGCGGATTATTTCGAGAGCGTCCCCACGCGGGTCGCCGCGCGCGCCCTGGCTGTCCTTCCCGCCGACGACGCCGCCGACCTGCTCCTGAGTGCCGACCCTCCCCTGCGCGAAAGGATTTTAGAGGATATTCCGCAGGACCTGGCCGAGGACATACGGGCTCTTCTATCCTATCCCGAGGACACCGCCGGCGGGCGGATGAGCCTGGACTTCGTCAATATACCGCCCGACGTGGACGTGGAAACGGCCCAGGGCCTCGTCAGAAAGAGCATCGGGGACGAGCTGCACACCCTGGTCTACCTGGTGGATTCCGGCGCCCGCCTGGTCGGGGTGGTGACCATGGAGAAGCTGGCCTCCACGTCCCATTCCCGCCCCGTCAAAGAGCTCATCGAACCCGACTACCCGACGGTGTCTCCCGCCCAGGACCAGGAGGAGCTCGCCGCCCTCTTCAAGCGCTACGACCTCCTGGCCGTCCCCGTGGTGGACGAGACCGGCGTCCTTCTGGGCGAGGTCACCGTGGACGACGTGCTGGAAATCGTCCACGAGGAGGCCACCGAGGACATCTTCAAGATGGTCGGCACCTCCGACGAGGAGCTCGAGGTCCGGGGGGCCTTCTCGGTGGTCAGGCTCCGGCTGCCGTGGCTGTTGATCTGTCTCCTGGGCGCCCTCCTCTCCGGGACCATCATCCACCTGTTCAGCTACGCCCTGGAGCAGGTGGTGGCCCTGGCCTCCTTCATCCCCGTCATCACCGCCATGGGGGGGAACGCCGGCCTCCAGAGCTCCACCGTCGTCATCCGCAACCTGGCCCTGGGGAGAATCCAGAAGGGGAGCATCCTGCGCGCCGCGCTGCGCGAGCTGCGGGTCGGCTCCCTGCTGGGGCTCTTCAGCGGGATGATTGTGGGCGGCGTGGCCTGGGCCGTGGGGGGCAACCCCATGCTCGGGGTGGTGGTGGGGACGGCCATGGTCGGGGCCATCATCGTCGCCACGCTGATGGGCGCTTTCATGCCCCTGTTCTTCCGCAGGCTGGGCGCCGACCCGGCCGTGGCTTCGGGACCCTTCATCACCACGGCCAACGACATGACGGGGCTCACCATCTACCTGGGGCTGGGCATGCTGCTTTTAAAATTTCTCATTCCAGCGTGAAGGAGGCGGGGGTCTTTCCCGGGGGCCCAATCCCGTATCGCCTTATTGCGTGATAGTACCGGTGGCCTTCAAGAAACGTTACGTATCCTGAAAAGGACCAGACACGAGGTGTAAAATGGCCGAGGATAAACCGTCCGCTCAGAACCAGACCTACTCGGTGGAAATCGACCTCTCCGCCCGCTCGTGGAAGGCGACGGGCACGCGCGAGTTCATCGACGAGCAGTTCGCGCGCTTCAAGGACATGCTGGCCGTGAAGCCGAAAACACGGGCGTCCAAGACGAAGACCCGCGCGGCGAAACCCAAGAAGCGACGCGGAAGGCCCAAAGCCAAGCCGAAAAAAATAAACCTAACCCCTCTGGAGCTCAAGGGCGGCGAAGGCGTTAAGTCCCTCAAGGACTACGTCAAGGGAGCCAAGGTCCACTCCAACTACGAGCGTTGCACCCTTTACCTCTACTACCTGCAGAAGATTATCGCACGCAAGACGGTGCTGCACGGCGAAATCGCGGAGTGCTTCCGCCACCTCGGCCTGAAGGCGCCGGCGAACATCCAGGTCTGCCTGTCCGAGGCCAAGCGCAAGTACAAATACGTGGACATGCCGGGCAACGGCACGGTGAGGCTCACCCCGACCGGCATCGCCCTGGTCGAGAAAAAGCTCTTCGCCGAGTAGGCGGGCCATGCCCCGGCGGCTTATAGAGAGCTACCGCCGCTTCCGCCAGAGGCAAAGCCCGTCCAGCGGGCTCATCACCGACCTAATCCTGGTAATCGCGCTTCTGGCCGTGTTGCGCAACCTGGCTGTCGAAAGCTCCTTCGTCCTGTCCGACTCCATGGAGCCCACCCTGAGACCGGGCGACTGGCTCCTGGTGGACAAGCTGTGCTACGGCTTCGACGCGCCGGGCGGCGCGCCGGCGCGCGGCGACATCGTGGTCTTCAACGCGCCCCTCGAACCGGGGGATGAGTACGTCAAGCGCGTGGTGGCGATTCCGGGTGACACGGTACAGATAACGGGCGGCCGGCTCATCCTCAACGGGATACCCCTAGACGAGCCGTACCTCTCCGCGGATTCCCGGACCCTGGCGAGCGGCGGGACGGGCCCGGGCGAAAACGCATTCACCGAGCCGACGCTCATCCCGCCGGGGAAGTACCTGGTGCTGGGCGACAACCGCCCCGCCTCCAAGGACAGCCGCTCCTGGGGGCTCCTGGCCGGGGAGGAGATAATCGGCCGGGCCGAGGAGATTTACTTCTCGTACTCGTTGTCCCCCGAGGAGACGGGGGTGCGCTGGGACAGGATGAACCTGCCCCTGGATTAAACCGGTCCCCGTTACGAAAACGAACCAGACCGATTCATACACCTAAAAAAGCGGACCCCGCGGTCCGCTTTCTTTATTCGTACAATCGGTCTTACGGCATCTGGGAGATGGTGATGGCCGCCGTTTTGACGATGTCCTCGACGGAGGCGCCCCGGGAGAGGTCGGAGATGGGCCGGGCCGCGCCCTGCAGGATGGGCCCGATGGCGGCGGCGCCCGCCAGCCGCTGGGTGAGCTTGTAGCCTATGTTCCCCGAGTTCAGGTCGGGGAAGACCAGCACGTTGGCCCGTCCCGCCACGGGGGAGTCGGGGGCCTTCTTCCGCGCCACCTCGGGCACGAGGGCGGAGTCGAGCTGGAGCTCACCGTCCACCGCGAGGCCGGGTTCCCTCTTCTTCACCAGCTCGGTGGCCTCACGCACCAGGTCCACGTCGGGGCCGGACCCCGAGCCCTGGGTGGAGTAGCTCAGCATGGCCACCACGGGCTCGAGGCCCAGAAGGGAGCGTGCGGTCCGCGCCGCGGCCACGGCGATGTCGGCCAGCACCTCGGCGTCGGGATTCGGTATTACGGCGCAGTCCGAGAAAATCATCACCCCGTCCATGCCCCAGCGTCCGTCCGGGTGAACCATGAGGAAACTGGAGGAGATGGAGCGGATGCCGGGGGCCATGCCGATGGTCCAGAGGGCGGACCGGATGACGTGGCCGCTGGCGGTGGCGCAGCCGGAAACGCAGGCGTCGGCGTCCCCGGCGCCTACCATAGCCATGCCGAAAACGGTTCTGTCCCGGGCCAGCTTCACCGCCTCATCGAGGCTCAGGCCCTTGTGCTTGCGCCGCTCGTGGATGGCCGTGGCGTAAACACCGAGCTTTTCGGCCTTCTCGGGGTCCACGATGTCCCCGGGGCTCACCTCCACGCCGACCCGTTCGGCCGCCTGCAGTACGGCTTCCTCGGCGCCCACGAGGGTGACCCGCCGGGCGATGCCGCGCTTCAGAATGCGGGCGTATGCCGCCGGTACCCGGTCGTCGTCGCCTTCGGGCAGAACGAGGTGGGCGCCCTTCTTTCCGGCCCGTTCGATGATTCTCTCGATGACATCCATGCGCACGGCTCCTCACTGGTTCGATTTTGCCGGGGGTATAGCACGGTTTTCGGGGGCTTATTATACGACCCTGGTCCCGTTTCAACTACCCTTTTCAAGGGCGGCCCGTCGAGACGGGATTGCCCGGGGCATGACCCCATTCACCCGTAACCCGTTATTCACACGGATGTTGGCGGTCGAGGCGTCGTTGACAGGGCCCTCCGGCGGTGCCTATAATCTTGCGGTTTCCTTCTGGAGCGGGTAACTCATGCACGACGTCAAACCGTACCGCCAGCCTCCCGCCGGACACCTTAAAAAAATCGGCCTCGTGGTCAACCCGACCAAGCCGAAAGCGGCCGGGGCCGCCGAGGTCATCCGGAAGAGGTGCGCCGCGGAGGGCATCCGCGTAGTGGAGCCTCCGCCTCCGGGTCATCCGCGGCCGAAGGCGAACGACGGCCCGCACGACCGCCTGCTGCGCCAGTTTCCCGGGGCGGGTCGCGTGGACCCCCCGACCGCCGACACCGACCTGGTGATTGCGTTGGGCGGCGACGGGACCATCCTCACCGCGGCGCGCCTCATCGACTACGCCCCCGTCCCCATCCTGGGCGTCAACGTGGGCGGGATGGGTTTTCTGGCGGAAATCACCGTGGAAAATATCGAGGGGGCCCTGGAAGCGCTCCTGGCGAACCGGTATCTCCTGGACGACCGGTTGGTGCTCGAGGCGGAGGTGGCGTTCGCCGACGGCGAGCGCGTCGTCCTGCGCTGCCTGAACGAAATCGCGGTCCATCGCCCCGCCGTGGCCGGGGTGTGCGAGCTCGACGTAAAAATCGGCGGGCGGTATCTGGGGACCACCCAGGGCGACGGCCTCATCGTCGCCACGCCGACCGGCTCGACGGCCTACTCCCTCTCCTGCGGCGGACCGGTCCTCGCCCCCTGGATTTCGGCCTTCCTGTTGACGCCCATCAGCCCGCACACCCTCAACTTCCGCCCCGTCGTTCTGGACCGGGACCTCGACCTGGAAGTCCGCGTCCGCTCGGCCAACCCGTTGGTCCTCATCGCCGACGGCCAGGTGGGCGTCGAGGTGACCCGTGAGGACCGCATCAACCTGCGACGCGCCGAACGCACGGTCTCCCTGGTCCGGGTCGGCCCGCCCGATTTCTTCGGCGTCCTGCGCGACAAGCTCCTCTGGGGCACGAATCACTCCCACGAGAATAGAGACCACTAGCATGCTCTCGTACCTGGCCGTCCGTGACCTGGCCACCATCTCGAACCTGGAGGTGGAGCTGGACCGCGGCCTGTGCGCCATCACCGGCGCCACCGGGGCGGGGAAGAGCGTCCTGGTCGGGGCCGTCGGTCTGGCCCTCGGGGAGAGAGCCAAGTCCGACGCGGTGCGGAGCGGGGCTCCGGCCGCCGAGGTACAGGCCATCTTCCGCGACGTGAAGCTGCCCGCGGAGCTGGCGGAGGAGCTCGGAATCGAACCGGCCCATGAGGAGCTCGTCATCCGCCGCCGGGTGGACGCGGGTGGGCGGTCGCGCTGCTGGCTCGGCGGGAACCTCGTCCCCGTCTCCACCCTCGCCGCCCTGGGCGACCATCTGGTGGACCTTCACGGCCAGCACGAGCACCAGACACTCCTCCAGGCCCAGGCGCAGCTCGAGCTTCTCGACGCCTTCGACGACCTGGCCGGGCTCCGGGAGAATGTCACCCGCCGCTTCGAGGCGGTGCGAGCGGCCGAGGCTGCCCTGGCCGAGCTGGAGGAATCGGCCGCGGCCGACGAACGGCAGCTCGAACTCTGGCGCCACGAGCTGAAGGAAATAGACGACGCCGGCCCCGAGCCGGCCGAAGAGGAGTCGCTCCTGGGTGAGAGGCAGCGCCTGCGGGCCGTGGTAGAGCTCTCCCGGCTGGCCCGGGAAGCGCTGCAGCTCCTGGGCGAGGGGGAGTCCTCGGCCCTGGACGGCGTCGAGGCCGCGCGCGGCACCCTCAAGGAGCTGGTCAAGCTGGACCCCGAACAGGGCCCTCTTGAAGAAGAGCTGACCCAGCTCCGCTTCAGCCTGGTGGACATCGTCGAGAGGCTTCGGGTGTACGGCGAGAGGCTCGAGGCCGACCCGGCGCGGCTGGAGGAAATCGAGACCCGCCTGGCGCTCCTGGAGCACCTCAAGCGCAAGTTCGGACCGACCCTGACCGAGGTGCTCGAGTACCGGGAGTGGGCGGCGCACAGGCTCTCCGACCATGAGGACCGCGGGACCGCCCTGGCCCAGCGCGGAAAAGTCCTCGAAGGGGCCCGGGAGGAGTACCTCTGGGCGGCGCGGGAGATTTCCCAGAAACGGCGGGAGGCGGTGAACCGGCTGACGCCGCGGGTCAACCAGATTTTAACGCGCCTGGGCTTCCCCGGGGAGCCGTTTGCCGTCGAAATCGGCAACCGGCCGGGCGACGACGGCTGGTCCGGCGCCAGGGCGACCTCCACCGGTCTCGACGCCGTGGAGTTTCAGCTGGCCGCCAATCCCGGCGAACCGCCGCGCCCCCTGGCCCGGGTGGCCTCGGGCGGCGAAATTTCCCGGGTGATGCTGGCCCTCAAGGGGGTCACCGGCGAGCGTTACGGCGTACCCACCATGGTCTTCGACGAGGTCGACACCGGCATCGGGGGGCACATCGCCGGGGTGGTGGCCGAGCTCCTCCACGACCTGGGGCGTTCCCGGCAGGTCGTCGTCATCACCCACCTGCCCCAAATCGCCGCCAACGCCGACGCCCACTACCGCGTTAAAAAAGACTCGGCCGAGGGCCGGACCTTCACCGACATCGAGCGGTTGGAGGGCGAGGAGCAGGTAAGCGAGCTGTCGGCCATGCTGGGGGGTGGGGAGAGCGCCGTGGAGCACGCCCGGGA
>CAYTCV010000009.1:0-42014 GCA_964436465.1 uncultured bacterium | reverse complement strand
AAAACCCACAGCCGAACGGGCTGCCGGACGCTGACCGCGCCGCCCCATCGCTCAGGCTCCGTTACCCCGCCCCTTCGAGAAAATCGGCCGCACCCCGGCACCAGGACAGCCCCCGTTTAATTCCCAGCCGTTCGCCCACCACCAGCGGCAGCCACAGGCTGACGTGCCCCGCCGACACCTCCCGGTAACGGCAGTCCCAGCGGTCCCGCAGCCCCCGCATTACGGACAGCGGCACCGCCCGGTCCCCCCGCCCGGCGACGAGGAAGACGCGCTCCGGAGCGGTCCGGGGCCGGAGTCGGGTCAGGTCCAGCGGGGCGAGTACGCGGCGGATTTCCCGCGGCGTGACGCCCTGGTCGAAGACGGCCCGTCTCACCCGGTCGGCGAGCGGCGAGCCGAGAATAGTCTCCGCCGGTCGGGCCGCCGGGGCGACGAGGACGACCCTCTCCGGCGGCTCATCGGCCAGGCAGGCGTGGAGCCCGGCGAGAAGACCCCCCAGGCTGAAGCCCATCGTAAAAAGGCCCCCCGCCGGATTTCGCAGCCAGGCCGCCGCGGCGCTGACCTCCGCCGTCGCCCGGACCAGGGAGTCCAGCGTGAGCCGCAGGTCGCCGGAAACGAAGCGCGCACCGTGAGCCTCGCCCGGGGGCCGGCGGCTCAGGTGGTGGGGTAGCTCTAAAATAAATACCGACAGGCCCCGGCGGACCAGGAGCGCCGCCGTCTCCGACAGGGAAATATAGCTGGGCTGGAGCCAACCGTGGATGAAGAGGACGATGGGGCTGTCGTGATTCAGCAGCCCGTAGAGCCGGCCGACGACCCCGGTCGGGGAGAGGGTCACGGGGCGGTAGGCCAGGCCCGCCCGGGGGTCGTTGAGTTCACCGCCGAGGTCGACCGACGCGGGGGCGGGTGTGCCGACGGCCGCCCGTAGCTCGGCGGCGAGGTCGCGGCGCCGCTGGGCGTCGAGCGCCTCCGGCGGCGTCCGCCGGTCCGACAGGCGCGGCTGAACCTGTCGGAAGAGGTAGCGGTCCAGAAGTTTACCCAGAAGCGTTCCCGGTATCATCCGAATCATCCAAGAAGCCCTCGACCAGCGGGCGGGGAATCTCCTCGAAGGGGCCGCCCGGTCCGGGTGGCGCGTAGTGCTCGGCGGGAAGGCACTTGGTCCGGTCGGCGGCGACATATAGCGGCTTAGCCAGCGCCGAAAGCGCCTCGGCCAGGCGCCGGGTGCCGATTTTATTCACAAACACACGGCCGGTAATCGAGTCCGCCCCGCAGAGTCCCAGCTCGACACGTTCCACCGCCGAGCCCACCTCGGCGTCGGGAATCGGCTCGGCGGGTATACCCCGTTCGTTTAACTCCGAGGCGAACCGGCGCCCCTCGCCCCCGGGCGACGATTCCAGGCACAGGACCCGTTCCGGCTCCAGGGCTTCGAGGACCGCCAGAACCGTGCTCGACCGCGAGATGGTGATGACTCTGCGCCCCCGCCCCAGGAGCGTCACCGCTTTCCGCGCGATAAGGCCGGTGGCGCGTCGGGCGGACTTCATCCGCCGGTCCAGTTCCCCGCCGGGGTCCGGTGAGCGGGCAAGGGCCAGGGCGAGGTTCAGGAGCGGGGCCATGTCCCGCCGACCGCGCAGGAGCGCCTCCCCGAAGGCCGGAAGCAGTCCGACGGGAAGCCCGGCGGCCAGCTCCAGAGCCCGGGCGTGAAGCACCGCCGCCCCGTGCTCGGTATCCGAAGCGATGGCGGCCAGTCCCCTCTCCACGTCCGCGGGCAACCGTTCCACGGTGCTACACCCCTACCGCCTCACGCCGGAGCGCACGCCACCGGGCGAAAAGAACGAGAAGGCTGATTCCGCCGGCCACCAGCCCGCCGGCCATCATCCCGGCCCAGGCCCCGGTCAGGCCGCCCAGAAGCAGCCCCAGAACGAGACCGCCCGGTTCCAGCACCAGCCGCTGGCCGATGGTGGGGAGCATGGCGTACAGCCCCTGCCCCATGGCGTTGAAATAGCCGTTGACCAACAGAATCAGTCCCGCCGCGGGTTGAGATATCGCCAGCCAACGCACAAGTATCGTCCCGGCGCGGGTCACCTCCGGTGAGTCGGAGAAGAGGGAAACGAAGAAGGGGGCGAAGACCCAGATGAGCACGGAGAGCCCACCGGTGACGAGGGTGGTTATCCACACCGAATCCATCGAGGTTCGTCGCACCCGGTCCGTCAACCCGGCGGCGTGACACTGCCCTATCATCACCATCGCCCCGGTGCCGAAGCCGATGGCGGGCAGTTGGACCAGGTTGAACAGGCGCTGGGCCACCCCGTAGGCGCCCACCACCGCCACCCCCAAGGGAGTGATGATGTAGAGGACGATTTGGATGGCCACGGGAATGACGGCCCGCTGAATGAAACCCGGCACCGCCAGGCGCCAGAGGCGGCTGTAAGCTTCCGGGTCCCACCGGAGGGCCCTGGGGTTGAATTTGACGGGGCCCCGGCGCGTGAAGAGGTGGATGGCGATAACGCCGAGCCCGACGACCCGGCTCGACACGGTGGCCAGCGCGGCCCCGTGCACGCCCAGGCGGGGGAAAGGCCCGAGCCCGAAAATAAGGAGCGGGTCCAGCACCGCGTTGACCCCCACCGTCAGCGTCAGGACCCAGAAAGGGAACCGGGTATCCCCGGCGCCGCGGTAGAGACCGCCCAGAATCATCTGGCCCAGGATGGCGCCCACCCCCCAGTAGAGGGTGCCGGCATACTGATGGGCCATCTCCACGACATCGGGTCCCGCTCCGGTGGATTCGAGGAGCGGGCGGGCGATGAGCAGCCCCAACGGCATCATGAGCGCCGTTAGTCCGAGCCAGGCGAAGAGGGAGTAGATTACGATGCGGTCGGTGTGCTCGGCGTCGCCGGCGCCGAAGTACCGGGCGAGCACCGCGCTCACGGCGGTGTTCGTCCCCGCTCCGGCGGTGATGATGAGGAAGTGCAGCGGGAAGCAGAGGGCCACCGCCGCCAGGGCATGCTTGCCCAGTAATCCGACGTAGATGAGGTCCACGACCCCGATGACCGAGTTCAACAGCATAGCCCCGGCCTGGGGAAGTGACAGTCGGACCAGGGTGGAGGTCACCGGTCCGTTGAGGAGGTCTGGCAGCGGTCTTTTGGCCATCGGCTTACGCGGTACCCGTGGAGTCTCAAAGACGGGCCGAACGGGTCACGCCCCGGTAAAGAACGGGGCCGCCTCCCCGGTCGGGAGCCACGACCCCCCTGTGGAACAAGGGGTTTGAGCCCCTTGTCTTTTTGGACTAACCCGGCTGGATGGCGAACATCCGCTGCCCGTACTCCACCGGCTGGGCGTTCTCCACCATCACCTTGACGATGGTGCCGGCGTATTCACTCTCGATTTCGTTCATGACCTTCATCGCCTCGACGATGCAGACGATGGTTCCCTTGCCCACTCTGTCGCCCACCTTGACGTAGGGCGGCGATTCCGGGCTGGGGGAGGCGTAGAACGTGCCGACCAGGGGGGCGACGACGTATACGAGCTCCTCCGTGCTCTCGGGAACGGGGGCCGGCTCGGCCGTCGAAGGGGCCTCCGTTTTCTGAACGACGGGCTCCGGCGGGACGACCGGGGCGGGGACGGCGGGCGCGGCGGTGAGCTCTTTCCTGAGCTCCAGTTTCTCGAAGCCGTCGGAGTCGCCCTTGATTACGAGGCCGGTGAGGCCGCCCTCGTTAAAGAGCTCGATAATTTTCCTGAGCTTTTCCAGGTCCATCGCCTCTCCCTCTCACTTCCCCCCGCGCGGGTGATTATACAAAACGGGGCGTATCCGCGGAAAGCGGACGCACGGGCGGTATGTCAGAACTGGGCCTTGATTCTGCCGAATGAGAGCTCCCGCACCGCCGCCCCGCCGTCGGTCTGGGCGAAGCCGTCCACCCTCGCCTCGGCGTCCCCGCCGACGAAGCCGAAGCCGGGCAGGCCCGCGGGGGCGATGTGGGTGGTCTCGGTGTGGGTAATCATCAGGTCGCCGTCGAAGTACACCTCGAAGTTCACCGGTCCCGAGCCGGAGACGGAGAAGCCCAGATGGTGCCAGTCCTCCACGTCGGCCGCGAGGCAGGTGCCGTTGATTAACTGGGGATTGCCGTCCACCTCGTACACCAGGTCCAGGCAGTACCCCCCGGAGCTGGGGACGACGTCCACGTAGTACAGCTCGTGAACGCGGGTATGGACGCTGGCGCGCAGGCAGAGCAGCACCTCGCCCCCGTCCGCCTCGGTGATGCCGGTGAAATCACAGCCCACGGAGTAGTCTTCGCCCACCTGGGCGCCGACGGCCGTGATGATGACCTCGTTCCCCGAGTCGGTGGTCGCCGCGCCGGAATCTATGACGACCCCGTCCCCGTCGAAGTACTCCCAGGCCGGGTCGTCGCCCAGGTCGTAGCCGTCGGGGTAGGAATCGAAGCCGTCCTCGAAGAGCACCTCACCGTAGGCGGCGAGGGCGGTCAGGGCCAGAATGGAAAAGAGAATTCGCATCACGGCTACTCCTTCACCCGGGTCACGTACGTGCCGGTGCGCGTGTCGATGCGGACCTTGTCCCCCTCGTTGATGAACAGGGGCACGGAGACGACGGCGCCGGTCTCCACGGTGGCGGGTTTGGTGGCGCCGGTGGCGGTGTCGCCCCGCAGGCCGGGGTCGGTCTTGACGACCAGGAGGTCCACCGCCGAGGGTAGCTCCACCGTCAGCGGCCGGCCTTCGTAGAACTGAATGGAGAGCTCCAGCCCCTCGACGAGCCACAGGGTCGTATCGCCCAGGGCGTCGGCGCTCAGGCGCAGCTCTTCGTAAGTCTCGGAGTCCATGAAGACGTAGATTTCACCTTCCCGGTAGGTGAAGGTGACGTCCTTGTCGTCGAGGGCGATGTCCTGGACCTTCTCGCCGCCGCGGAACTTGTGGTCGAAGATGGCGCCCGTGACGAGGTTTTTCAGCTTCGTGCGGACGAAGGCCGGTCCCTTTCCCGGCTTGACGTGCTGGAACTCGACGATGATGTGGGGTACGCCGTCGAAGAGCATCTTCAGCCCGTTGCGGAAGCTGGCGGTGGTAATCAACGGCCCTCCTGTGGGCACCCGATTTCCGAGGGTGGAGGTTACCATACACCGGGCGCCGGGGCAAGACGCCCGCGCTATGACACAAGGAAAACATAGTGCGCCAAAATGGCCCGGATAAACGGAGGTGATACACGGCCACGGAAAATGACAACGGATTGAAATTAAATAGCTTATGCACTTCGGGCGACCTGGCACGCCCTTTGCTTTTATAACCGGTGCAACGGTAAAACAGGTCGACGTCAACCACGCCGAACAAGACAAGGAGCAAGGAAATGGCCATCGTACGCTGGACCCCCAACCGACACTGGGTGAGCCTCCAGGAAGAGATGAACCGGCTTTTCGACGACTTCGTCGGGCCGGCACAAACCGCCGACGAAACCGTCTGGGCCCCCCGGGTCGACATCAGCGAAACCAAGGATGACATCGTCGTCAAGGCCGAGCTGCCCGGCGTCACCCCCGACTCCATCAACGTGGACATCGTCAACAACACCCTGACCATCCAGGGCGAGAAAACGAAGGACGACACCGTCGAGGGCGAGAACTTCTACCGCGTCGAGCGCATCTACGGCAAGTTCATGCGCAGCTTCAGCCTCCCCCAGCGGGTCAAGGCCGACGAGGTCAAGGCCCGGTACAAGGACGGCATCCTCTTCGTCACCATCCCCAAGGCCGAGGAGGCCAAGCCCCGCGAAATCAAGGTCGAGGTGGAACCGAGCGAAGCGAGCTATGCCTCCGGCAAATAACCCCCGACCCTGAAGCGTGAAAAAAAAGCCGGCCACCCGCCGGCTTTTTGCCTCCAGTCGAAAAGCCGTGGTTAAATGTGTTCTTCGCCGAGCCGGTTCAGCGGTGTGCACTGCGAAGGTCTGCCTTCTTGAAATACGCGGAATTATCCGCTATTATGCGCGTGGGAGAATACACTTTAAATGAGGATGCAAAATGATAACCTACGCCTACCGGTGCGACGCCTGCGGCCACACCTTCGAGGCCCGTCAGCGGATGACCGCCGAGCCGCTCCGGGAATGCCCCGCGTGCGGCGGCTCCGTGCGCCGGCTCATCACGGGCGGCCTGGGGACGCTCGGCATTAACCACGATTCGAGCCGGGCCTGTTCCATTAAAAGCGGCGGCTGAGGATTCCGGTACTAGCGGGAGCCCGGGGCCGGGCTCCTTTTTTTGCCGGGGCGTAACTCGCTCCGCTCGTTTTTACCCCGGTTTGATGGTATCCTACGGGCGCTACAAGACCGGCCTTCGAGCGGAGCCACGCTTTTCTAACGTGAAACAAGACGAACCCGTACTGCTGCCCCTGGGAAAGGCCCTCGGGCGCTACCTGGGCCGATACAGGCTGCCGGCGGCGGTGACCATCCTCGGCTCGACGCTGGCCGCCGGGCTGGAGACCTTTTTCCCGATTCTCCTGGGCTGGCTGGTGGACATCCTGGGCGGGAAGGCCCCGGAGGTGCTCGGGACGCTGGGGGCCTGGGGATTCGTCGACCCGCACGCGACGGCGCTCTGGCTCCTGCCGACGGCGATGGCCGTAGTGATGTTCGCCGCCGGTTTCTTCTCCTTCCTGGGCATCTACGCCTCCGCCCGCATCGGACTCGACCTGACGGCGCGTGTCCGCCGGGCGGCCCTGAGAAAGGTGCTGGCCGTCCCCTACACCGATTTCACCCGCTCCAAAACCGGCGAACTCCTCTCCCGCATTCACGAGAACAGCCAGGGGTTCCTCGCGGCCGTGGTCACCCTGCGCGACGCGGCCCAGAACGCATTGACCGTAGTCATCGTGGGAACGGTGGTCGCTCTCCGCCACTGGCAGCTCGGGCTCTACCTGGTGGGCGTCTTCGCTCTTCTGACCGTCGCGGTCGCCCTCGTCAACCGCCACCAGCGTCGGTATTCCGAGCGGGTGGCCGACACCTCGGCCCGCATCCTGGGATACGCCGGGGAGAGGCTGTCCGCCATCGAGGTCGTGGCCTCCTTCGGGGCGGCGGGACGGGAATCGGTAAAATTTACCGAGCTGGCCCACCGTTACTTCAAGAACCAGCTCAAGGGGGAAATGGTCACCGGCGCCTTCCGCGGACTGGTCCAGCTTCTGGCCGGCGCCGGCCTCATGGGGATGCTCATGTACGGCGCCGGTCTGGTGCGGGGCGGGGCGATGACCACCGGTTCCCTCTTCGAGTTCCTCGGCCTGGTGGCCATCGCCTTCGAGCCGCTGAAAAATCTCTCCCGGGCCCGGCTGACGCTCGTACCGGCGGGGATTCAAATCGGCCGGACCGCGGCGGTCCTGTCGTGGCCCGCGGGGGGCGCCCCCGAAGAGCTGACGTTGGGAAAGGGGAAGCTCCGGGAGCTGCCGAATCCCCGGCTCCTGGATGACCCGGCGGAGACCGGCGGCCCGGCGGGGACCGTCGAAATCGAGGGGGAGCTCACCTTCGAGGGCGTGGCGTACGAAATCGGGGGGGAGCGCATCCTGGACGGAGTGTCCTTCACCGCGCCCCGGGGGAAGGTGACGGCCGTCGTGGGGCCCAGCGGCGCCGGGAAGTCCACCCTGCTGAACTTCGCCCTCGGCCTCCTGGAACCGACCGAAGGGCGCGTCCTCCTCGACGGCCGGCCCCGGGACGGCTACGACCGGGCCGCCCTGGCCCGGCTCCAGGCGCTGGTCCCCCAGGAGGTCACCCTGACCGCGGGCACCGTGGCGGAGAACCTGCGGCTGGCCAAACCGGGGGCCGGCGAGGACGAGCTGTGGGAAAAGCTCGAGCTGGCCCAGGTGGACGACGTCATCCGGCGCCTCCCCGACGGGCTGGCGAGCGAGGTCGGCGAGCGGGGCTGCCAGCTTTCCGGCGGCGAGGGTCAGCGGCTGGCCATCGCGCGCGCCCTGTTGCGCGACCCGCGCATCCTGGCCCTGGACGAGCCCACGGCCAACCTGGACTCGGAAAGCGAGGACCGGATAAACGCGGCCCTGGCAAGCGTCCTTCCGGGGCGCACCGTCCTGGTCGTCGCGCACCGGCTCGCCACGGTACGCGACGCGGACCGCATCATCTTCCTCGAGGGCGGCCGCGTGGTCGAGACGGGCACCCATGCCGAGCTGATGGAGAAAAACGGCCGCTACGCGGAACTGGCCCGGCTTCAATCCGCCGACGAACGATGAGCCGGCGGGATTTTCCCTGGGCCGTGGCCGTAGCCCTCGCCTGCCTGGTCCTCTGGGGAGCGTTCGCCGCGGGGGAGCTGTACATCGGCGACTCGCCGGAGCTGGCAGGGGCGGCCATGGACCTCGGCGTCGCCCACCCGCCGGGCTACCCCTCCTTCATCCTGGTGTCCCATCTGTTTCTCGGCCTGGGGCGCGGTATCGATGTTACACCCGCCCTGGCCGGGAACGTCCTGGCCCTGTTGGCGGCGGCGCTCGGGGCGGCCCTCCTGTGGCTCGGCCTGAGAAGTTTCGGCCTCTCGCGCATTCCCGCCCTCATCGGCGCCCTGGCATGGGTCTGCGGTCCCCTTATCACCGGGCAGGCGCTCACCTACGAGGTCCATGCCCTCCAGCATCTGCTCCTGGGCGCGGCCTTCTTCTTCGCCGCGCGGGCGGTCGGCGGGAAGGACGGCGAGCCCTCCCCGCGGGACGGGCTGGCGCTCTGCCTCGTCACCGGGCTGCTCTTTACAAATCACTACTCCGCCGCGGTGTTGCTCCCGATTATCGGTTGGTGCCTGTGGCGCGCCTTCCGCGGGGTGGAGCCGGATAAAAGGGCCCTGTGGTCGGGTCTGGCCGTCGCGGCGTTTCTCATCCCCCTCACGGCCTACCTCTACCTGCCGCTGCGGGCGGGGGCCGACCAGGCTTTCGATTACGGCATGGTGGGCAACCTGCCCAACCTGTGGGCCCACCTCACCGGAAAGAGCTACGCCTACAGTTTCGTGGAGGGGGGCCGATTCGCGGCGGCGTTCCCGGCGGCGGGGGGGATTCTGCTCGATTCCATCCCCTGGCCCCTGTGGGCGCTGGTCCCTCTGGGACTCATCGAGATATTTAAAAAAAGCAAGGGGCTGGCCGTCGCCGGTCTCTTCACCCCCGTCCTCATTGCGGCGGTCCTGTTCTTCTACCGTATAGTGGACCCCCTGGACTATCTCACGCCGCTGGTGATGCTCGCGGCGGTCTGGACGGCCTTCGGCGCCGAGTGGGTGAAGGAGCGTCTCGGGGAGAAAAAGGGACTCACGGCGACGCTGGCCGGTGTCGCCCTGGCCCTGGGCCTCGGTTGGTGGGTTTTCTCGGCGGCGACCGCCCGGCGGCCGCTCTCGGGGACCATAACCCGGGCCGGGGCCGAGGATATCCTGCGGGAGCTGACCCCCGGGGCGCTCTACTTCGGCGAGGGCGACGACGCCCTCTTCGGACCGCTGGAACTGACCGCGGAGGGTCTCCGGCCCGACGTCCTGGTCCTCGACGAGCTGGGCAATCTCAACCGGGGACCGCTGGGACCCGTTTACCCCACCCTCTACGGCCGGGCGCGCCGCGACGCGCGGGACGCCTTCGCCCGGCGCTGGGCCGAGGCCGGCTGTGCAACACACCTCTCGATAAACGTCATCAACCCCCTGCTAGGCATCGGCGGCCAGCAGCCTCTGGGGCTGACCCTCCGGTTGGCCTACCCCGACGCGCCCGAGCTGGATGCGGTCAACCGTCCGGTCCTCCCCGACGAGCCGTGGCGCTTCCAGCGGCCCGGCGACCTCCACCGCCTGGCGGACCTGACGCCCGACGACCCGTATCTGGGGAACGGGATGGGATTCACCGCCCGGCTTCGGAGCCTGGTCGCGGACCGGCTCACCTTCCGGGCCGTGGGCGCGCTGGCCGTGGACCCGCTCTCGCCCCTCGGACCCGAATTGCTGCGACGGGCGGTGGAAACGGCTCCGGCGAGCGCGGTCAGCCTGTCCCGGGTGGCCCAGGCGGCCTACCGCGGCGCGGTATGGGGGCTCTGCGTCCTGGAAACCGGGGCTCCGGCCGCCGACCTGCCGCAAATCCTCCCCGACTGGTTCAATCCCACCGGCGGGGCCGTCGCCTTCTCCGAGAGACTGCCCGAAGACCCACGTTCCGCCGTCGTCGAGGGATACCTGAAAATCGGAACGGAGGCGGCGGAGGCGGGTCGCCGGTACGGGGCGACGCCGGAATCGGATTTCCTCCTGGCGCTGTTCGATTTCGGTCGGGGCGACTACGCCGAGGCGCGCCGCCTGGTGGATGGAATACGGGCGCCCGCCGAGACGCTGGCGCCCCTCCTGAACGCGCTCCGGCGTGAGCTCGACGCCCGGAGTGGACTGGACGCGGGTCGCGTGAATTGACGCCGTCCAGCCGGTTGTGCTATGTTGTGCCGGGAAGTGGACGCCGGTTTTCACTTCCCCAGGTTTCCCCCCACGCGTCCCCTCGAGGAGGCTTCCCAGCGATGGAAGCGGAGTACCCTCCCAGTACCTGCGGGCGGGAGCCCAGCGACGACCCCGCCCAACCCGCCCCCCCCATCACCACGTTTCCGATTGACCGGTCCGCGACCGTCGAGGAGGGGGGCCGATGACCGGTATCGTGTGGCTGGAGGGCGCCCTGTGCGGTGTTTTCCTCCTGGTCGGCTTCCTCGTCAGCTACTCTCTCTCCCAGCTCGGCCCCCGGCCGCACCGGGAGGATGGGGAGCGCGGCTCATCGCCATGGACGCTGCGCCTGTTCCCGGTCCTACTGGCCGTGACCGGGGTGGGTGCGGTCATCACCGGGCAAGCCTTCCTGAGCGGACTGACGGGCGAGGCGTGGGCCGTGTGGGTCGCCTGGCCCGCGGCGGCCGTGCTCGTCTCGGTCGTCGTCATTCTCCTCCCCCGGGCCCTGGGGCGGGGGGGCAAGCCTCACCGTATTCTGCGCGGTCTCTTATGGCCGCCGGCCCTGGCGGTCGCGCCGGTATGGTTCGTCATTTATCTCATCTCGTGGCCCTTCGTCCGCCTGTCCGGTCGGAAGCCGGACCGCGATGACCCCTTCGGCTGGGTGACGCCCCATCCCGCACCGGCGGCCGAGGGGGACGAGGTGGTCGAGCAGGCGCGCGAGATGGCCCGCCAGCTCGCCGACTTCCCGGAAAAAACGGTCAAGGAGGTGATGGTCCCCCGCATAGACGTCTTCTGCCTGGACATAGAGGCGCCGCGGCGGGAGGTCCTCGAGGCGGTCACCCAGCGCGGGCATTCCCGCGTCCCGGTCTACTCCGAAACCATCGACGACATCCGAGGCATACTCTTCGTCAAGGAACTGTTGACCCTCGACACGACCCGGGGGGAAGAACCCCTCCCCGTGGAGCTTCTCCACGAGCCCATCTTCGTCCCGGAAACCAAGCTCATCGGCCGGCTCCTCGCCGATTTCCAGGCCACGAAGAACCAAATCGCCGTCGTGGTGGACGAGTACGGCGGCACCGCCGGCATCGTGACCATCGAGGACATCCTCGAGGAAATCGTGGGCGAAATCGAGGACGAGTTCGACGACGACGAGGAGCTCATCCATAAGCTGGGGGACGGCACCTTCCTGGTGGACGCCCGGTGCGACATCGAGGAGGTCAACGAGGAGGTGGGCTGCCGCATCCCCGACGAGGATTACGAGAGCCTGGGCGGTTTCATCATCGCCGAGCTGGGCCACATCCCCAAGCCGGGCGAGGTCGTGGAGAACGGTGAGTACCGGCTGGAGGTCATCGAGGCCACCCCGCGGCGGATAAAGAGCGTTCTTTTGGCTCCCCGGCCGCCGACCGAAGAATCCGACGAAGACTGAATCGAGGACTATGCTCCACCCCCTAGTGCTGGCCAGCGGAAGCCCCCGGCGGAGGAAGCTCCTGAAAGAGGCCGGGGTTTCCTTCACCGTCGTCGTGCCGGAGGTGGACGAGTTCTGGCCCGACTCGGACCCGGTCCAGGCCGTGGAGTTGGCGATGAGCAAGGCGCGGGCGGTCGCCAGGTTGTGCCTGACCGGCGAGGTCGTTTTGGCCGCCGACACCATCGTCCGCCTCCGGGGGAGGGTGATGGGAAAGCCGCGCGATGCCGCGGAGGCGCGCTCCATGCTCACGGCCCTCTCCGGCGCGGAGCACACCGTGACGACCGGCGTGGCGGCCATGCTGGCGCCCGACGGGGACCCGCTCACCGTCCGGGTGGACAGCCGGGTACGGCTCCGCCGGTTGACCCCCGAGGAAATCGCCGACTACGTCGCCACCGGCTCCTCACTCGATAAAGCCGGCGCCTACGCCGTCCAGGACGAGCGGTGGAACCTGGTGGAGCACGTCGACGGCTCGGTGACCAACGTCATCGGCCTGCCGATGGAGGAAACGCTGAAGCTCATAGAGGCACTCGACCAGGCGGAGAATCAACGCGCCAGACGAAGATGAAAGAACCTCTCGAACGGCTCACCATCAACTTCATCGGCGGACCGCTGGCCCTCGAGCTGCCGCGGACGCTGCGCGCTCCGCTCGCAGAGCTGTACCGCCCGTTCCTCACCAACGGGCCGGGCGTCCTCACCGTCACTTTCGACGTGCAGTCGCAGGTGGACTACAACATCGAGCTCGGTCTCCGGTTGATTTACCCCGAACAGAGCGGGCGGCGCGTGATTCGCGAACCCCGGTTCGAGCTGGTTCCCACCGATGCGGGCGCCCGGGTGAAGTACCGCCTGGGCGCCTATCAGAACGTGGACTTCGTGCTCCGGGTGTGGGCGGCCATGTGCCTGCTGCCTCCTGACGGATTCCTGTTCCACGCCGCCGGAGTCGTCACGCCGCGGGGGAGGGGATTCTTAATCTGCGGCAAATCGGGCAGCGGGAAGAGCACCCTCTCCGGGAATCTCATCGGGAGGCCGGGATGGCACGTGCTTTCCGACGAGATGCCCGCCGTTCGGCGGGGCGACGGGGGCTGGACCGTTGAGTTCACGCCGTTCTGGGGCGAGCTGGAGCCCCGGATGCCGGCGGTTACCCGGGCCGGGCTGACCGGCGTCTGCACCCTGGAGAAGGGCGACGTCGTGCGTCTGGAGCCGCTGACCGCCGGGGAAGGCGCGGCGCTCCTGCTCACATCGGTAACCAGCTACGTGCCGCCGCCCTGGTTCGCCGACCTCGTCCTCCCCTTCGCCACGGAGCTGTCCCGCAGCATCCCGTTCCACCGGCTGACGGTGCCCCGGACGTTCGAGCCCGCCGAGTTGGCGGACCTGCTGGATGAACCGAGCGAAGCGGGCTATGCCTCCGGCAAAAACGGGCCTTGACAGGCCCGCCCGCCTTTACTAGACTGCGCCCCGCCAAGGTGTTGGTCGGGCTCTATTTTTTTTGCCCCGCCGGGAGGTCGTCATGGGCAAGCGGTTCTTCCTCTCCTCGCTTAAAAAGCGGTTCCCCAAGCTACTCATGCCCGACAGGAAGTCGGTCCTGCGGGATTACGCGTTAATCGTGCTGGGCGCCGCCGTGGGGAGCTTCGGCCTCGTGGTGTTCCTCGTCCCCTATAAAATCGCCCCGGGCGGCATCGGCGGCCTGGCCACGGTGCTGCACGCCCTCTGGCACTTCCCGGTGGGCTTGACGATGCTGGTGTTCAACGTCCCGCTCTTCCTGTTGGGGCTCAAATTCCTCGGCGGCAGCTTCGGCCTGCGCACCATCGTCGGAATAGTCCTCTACTCCCTCTTCGCCGACCTGTACGGCGAAATCCTGCGCATCCCCGTCCCCACCGACAACATCATCATGGCCCTCGTATACGGCGGAGTGCTCCTGGGGGCCGGACTGGGACTGGTCCTGCGGGGCGGCGGCTCCACCGGCGGCACCGACATCCCCGCCCGCATCCTCTCCCGCTACTCCGGCCTCTCCACCGGGGTCAGCTTCCTCTTCTTCGACACGGCCATCATCGCCTTCGCCGGCGTGGTCTTCGGCAATATCGACCTCGTCCTCTACGGCTTCCTGGCCCTGGGGGTCTCCATCAAGGTCATCGACATCGTGCTGGACGGCTTCAGCTACGCCCGGGCGGCCATCATCGTCACCGACGTCCCCGACATCGTGTACTACCAGATTATGGCGGGGCTGAACCGGGGCGCCACGCTCATGCAGGGCCGGGGCATGTACACCGACGTGGCGAAAAGCGTCATCTACTGCGTAATCGAGAAGCGGGAGGTGGAGCGGCTCAAGCGGCTGGTGAAGGTGGCGGACTCCAAGGCTTTCGTGGTCATCACCGACGTGCACGAGGTGATGGGCTACGGCTTCCGCCGCCGCGGCTCGGCGTAGGGGGGGCTTGGATTGACGCTTAAAGGACATACCGGGGCCACATAAAAGGACGGTATATCCACACCCCGCCCGATGGACCCGAAAAACGCAAATTGCGATGACGTAGGGGCCGACCGACGGCGCGCCGTTCAGGTCGGCCCGCCGTTTATAATGTAGGGCGGCCCTTTGGGATGAATCCCCGGTGGGCCGCCGTTTGATGGCTCTCCCGCCGGCGACGGAGCCGCCGCCTAACAAAACGAGGGATTTAAACTCCTTGTTCTTTTTTACACCAGCCCAGCGAGGTGGAGGCTAATCCGCACGAAGCGGTCGTACTCGGCGGTCTTGGTGGGATTGGCGCCCTTGGCCCCGGCGTAGTAGGCGGCGTCGTGGAGATGGCGCAGGCGGACCAGGGACAACAGCGGCCGCAGCGACCGGCGCGCCGCGTCGGAATCCCAGTCGTTGGCCTGGCAGGCGGCGTGCCACAGGGCGGCGAAAACCACTGGGGCGAAGCGGTCCCGCTCCTGCAGGGCGAGCATGAAGTTGTCGGCGGCGGCCAGTCCCGCCAGGTCCTCCTCCAGATACCCCGCCCGCCAGCTCTCGGCGTCCATGACGGTCAGGCGGCCGGGCATCTCCTCGGGCGGCTCCAGGGGCAGGGTCAGGGGGTCGAGCTCCTCGCCCTTCACCGCCTCCCCGCGCCAGACGACCTGGCGCCACATCAAATCACCGTGGACGGGCCGGGGACCGTGGAACACGGAGCCCCCCCTCTCCAGGCTCGACACCAGCCCGGCGATGATGGCGCGGTAGGCCGTGGAATTGACCCGATACCCGCTCAGGGCGCGCACGTCCTCCTCGGCCCGGCGGAAGACCCCCTCGTCGACCGGCCCCCGCCCGGTGTCATACTTCATCCGCCGCGCAATCTGGTCGTGGAAGGCGGCTATGGTGCGCAGACTCTTGGCGAAGACCACCCGGACGCGCGCCAGCACCGACCCCGTCGGCACTATTCCCAGGAGCCCGTAGAGCTTCCAGAGCACCAGCCCGACCTCGACGCCGGGGACGAACTCGTAGAAACCGACCAGGGTGTTGCCGGTGCGGGTGTCCGCCAGACGGCCGACGGGCCGCGGCACGAGCTCACTGGAAAGCGCCGCGGCCAGCTTCCACTCCCGGTCGCCGCGTTCGGGCTCCTCCCGGGGGAGGTAGCGCTTGGCCACCAGGGCGTGCTCCCCGCCGGCGCCGCGCATGTCCAGGCGGTAGAGGTAATTGGTGCTGGGCTCCCCCTCCCGCTCCAACAGCGGTTGCACATCGCACCCCGCAGGCTTGAACAGAGGATTGCGGGTCGCCGTGGTGAACGGTCCGACGGGAGGAGAATCGAGCCGCAGCCGGCCAGCGTTGCCGACACCGGCGCTCTTTAACAGCGTCATCAGCTCCGGGGACGAGAGGAATGGGTCGGAGGCGAACCATTCGCCGTCGCCGATGGTCAGCGGAACACCGCCCGCGGTGGGTTTATCCTGGGTGAGGAAGAGGGGGAGGTAAAAGGTGAGGCCCCGCTCACCGGCCGCCGGTTTCACCCGCACCAGGAGATGCGTCTGGGGCGGGCGGTGCCAGAGGGTCTCGATGTCCGTGTCGGCCAGCCGGGCGTCAGCGACGCGCCAGCGGCGGGGGTCGGCCAGGAGGCTCATCCGCCCCTTCACTGCCTCCACCACGTCCGTCGGGTTCGGTACGTCCAAGGAAATTCCTATCCGGGGCCTCTACTTCATCTTGCAGTATACGGACCCGGGGTCTATAATGTCAACGCATCATCCATCGAACGAGGGCGTTAAAACGCCCACCCCGTCGAGGTCCGTCCCATGGAAATCAAGCTCGTCCGGAAGGTTCTGGAAGCCCACGAGGCCCTGGCCGGTGAAATCCGCGCCGACCTCGCTAAAAGGCGCATCTACAGCGTGAACGTCATGAGCTCCCCCGGCGCCGGCAAGACGACTCTCCTGGAGCGCACCCTGGCCTCCCTGACCGGTGAGCTCCGGGCCGGGGTCATCGAAGGCGACATCACCACCACCCGCGACGCCGACCGCATAGCCCGGCACGGGACCCCCGTGGTCCAGGTGAACACGGAGCCTTTCGGAGGCGACTGCCACGTCGGCGCCAACTTCGTGAAATCCGCCCTCGGCGAGCTGCCCCTCGATGAGCTCGACCTGGTCATCATCGAAAACGTGGGCAACCTCGTCTGCCCCGCCGAGTTCGACCTGGGCGAGGACGACAAGGTCGTCGTCTTCTCCATCACCGAGGGGGAGGACAAGCCGCTCAAGTACCCGCTGATGTTCCGCGGGTCCAGCGCCTGCGTGGTGAACAAGCTGGACCTGGCGCCGCATCTGGACGTGGACCTGGCGGCCCTGCGCGCCAACGTCGAGCAGGTCAACCCGAAGCTCGCCGTCTTCGAGCTCTCGGCGAAGACCGGGAAGGGCCTGAGCGCCTGGCTGGACTGGCTCCGGGCCAGGGTTTCCGCCAAGCGGGGCTAGGGTCCGGTGGGGATGACGGAGGGGGCGGAGCGCCCCCTTTTTACGTCTGAGAAACCACGGCTTTTTAAACCGCACGCGCCGCGGACGCCTTCCTTGCCACCCAACTCGACGCGTGTTAAAATGCGCCGACGCAAGCCCGACCGGCACCTCCGGGAGAACGCCCATGGACTACCGCATCGAGCCGCTCACCCCGGAGCGTTTCGACGACTACATCAAGCCCTGCTGGGTTCCCGGCCAGGAGCTCGAGGAGGGGGCCCGGTTGAAGCGGGAGCTGGTCACGCGCCAGCTCGCGGAGGGGCTCATCGGGCGCATCCTCTACGTCGAGGGGAGCCCGGTGGGAATAGCCGAGGCGCTGCCGCTGGAAATCGCCCCCTTCAAGATTGACGGGAGGGACACGGCGGTGCTCCACTGCGTCTGGGTCAAGCCGGACTGGCAGGGCCGCGGGCTGTCCCGGGCGCTCATCGAAGAGGTCCGCCGGGCGGCGCACCCCGACGCGCTGGCCGTCTTCGGCTTCGATTACGCCGGCTTCATGCCCGCCGAGTTCTTCCTCCACCTCGGCTTCACCGAGCTCGAGGAGCGGGACAACATAAAACTTTTGTACCTGCGGCCCGTAGGCGCGCCCGCGGACGAGCCGCCCCGTATAAGCTGGCTGCCCCGAAATTACCGGCCCGTGCTGAAACCGGGCCGGCTCGTCGTCGAGGTCTTCGTGGACCACCACTGCCCCTACGCGTCCCTCATCGCCGCCCGCGTCGTCTCCGCGGCCCGGGAGCTGGACCCCGAGAGAATCGAGGTCCTGGTCCACGACGTCAGCCGCCGCGAGGACACCCTGCGCCTGGGGAAATCCCTGGGCGTCTTCGCCGACGGCGAGGAGCTGTTCCTGGGTCCCCTGCCCCGGGACGAGGTCCTGGAGTTGCTGCGGGCCAAGCTGGAAGCCAAGGGGTAGGTAACCGTCCAGGGACGATTGACGAAGGTGCAAAGCGGCGGGGATAGAATCCCCGCCCTACGTTTGCCCCAACGAGGCAGTGAAGCCAAACGACAGCCTAGAACCCCGCCTTGATGGCGCCCCAGGAGGTCTCAACCACATTCGAACCGTCTTCGTAGGTGCCCCAATCGTCAAGATTCCCGAAGTTCTCGTAATACAATGTGCGTTCATCAAGTCTAGAACCGTAGCAGACGAGTGAGGCGGACTCGTCGGCTCCCCCGGGATGGTACCAGGTGTCGAACTCGACGCCGACCTCCTTGTCGCCGCCAATATCGACCCAGGGGGTGAAGGTCTCGGCCTCGTACCCCCAGCCGGAGTGGGCGGCGGAGTCGCACTGCCAGTTCTCACCGGACATGTCGCCGATGGTGTGGTCGGTGTCCAGCTCCCACCCGCCGGGGAGGCCGTGCTGGTCCTGATACCAGCCGCCGCTAGAGAAGTCCTCCATGCCGTAACCACCCGCTTGCAGGGGCAGAATGCTCTCCCCGTCGGCCATAATCTCGACGTTGTCCACCGCCCACCAGCCCGGGGTGTCCCCCTCGTTGCCGTAAATGAAGGCGAAGCAGTTCATGTTCTCGTGCAACAGCATCCAGTCAACACCGACGGTCTGGTGACCGGTCACGTCCTCGGAGGAATCCCAGGTGAAGATATTCGTGTAGTCGCCGTCACCCCAGGCGATGCCGGTGATTTCGATGTCGTATATGCGGAAGCCCTTGGCCACGCCGGTTTCGTCGGAGACCCACACGAAACTAATGTGCAGGTCTCTCACGCCGTAGAAGCCGTCGAGCATGAAGCTTACCGAATGCATGCCGTCGGTGTTCGCGAAGGTGTGAAACAGGGTGTAGTTGGGGATTTCGTCGCCGAGGTAGAGCTGGCAGTAGTCGCCGTCGTCGGCTGCGTCCTGCATGTAAACGATGCGCATCCTGACGCCGTCGTAGCCGGCGAGGTTTATGGGCAGACCTATGTAATACAATGCGGCATCATCATTGGAGCCATACTCGTTCAGGCCCGCGCGGTCGCAGCGGACCTCGCCCGCCCGGAACAGGTTCCACTTGGCGTTGTAGTCCGAGGGTGGCGTAGGTTCCACAGACACCGCGTTGCCGGCCCAGGCCGCCCCGACGGCCAGGAGCGTGAAAAGCACAATGGCTTTCATCCTCTCTCCTCCTGAATAAAGAGCAACCTATGACAGGTTACTCGATTTATTCCATGTGGATGTAGCGAAGGAAGTTATCGGGACTTTCAGTGTCCCAGTAGAATTGGGTGCTGGAGCCGCTGGAGGTCTGGTACCAGGCGTCGCAGACGTAGTAGCCGGTGTCCAGCTCGTCTAAAGTGAATTCGTAATAGCCGGTTTGTCCTGCGGTTGTCTGTTTGACGTAATCGGTGAAGGGGGAAGTGTAGACGTGCCGAAGCCCGACATTGGCGGCATGCGGATATTGCCCAAGGTATACGGTGCCGTGAACTATCCAGTCATCTCGGTTAGCCAGGGTGTCGTCCTCCCCCGCCGAGAGCCCGTCCGAGCAGGCGGTCAGGGCGGCAAAAAGGAGGACTACCACCCCCCCCCCCCGAGTATCAGTGCTTTTCGCATTTTTACCCCCCAAGTGTGAGTAGTCCTTATGACTACACCAGATTATATAGCACATCAAACGGGGGGCGTCAAGGCGAAGGGTAGATTTTACTCAAAATGAAACCGGCGGGGAATGATTCCCCGCCCTACCACAAGAGCGGCATCCCTCGGTCGCCCGTCGGCCGCGACCGTATTCACCCCGCCGCACAACCCATCATTCCTCCCCTCCCCACAAAAAAACAGCCCCCGGGGGCTGTTGAAATTACGGTGGCCACTTCGACGCGGAAACCCCGCGCTTTGCCCGACCTGCCCGGCACCCGGGGCTGTTGAAATCTCGGCGGCTACTTCGAGGTCAGCGGCACCGGCTGGGGCATGAGCGGCTCGAAGCTGATGGGGTCGTCGAGCTCGGGGTTGAGCATCCGGTCGCCCTCGATGAGGCTGTGAGGAGCCAGCGGAATCTCGGTCTCCTCCGTAACCTCAGTGGCAGCGGCAGCGACGGGGAATACCGGCAGGCGGCGGCGCGTTATCGGGTCCTGGTCCCCCATGATGTAGAGCGCCGGGTCCACGTTCACCCCGTCACGCAGCACCTCGTAATGGCAGTGGTTGCCGGTGGCTCGGCCGGTGCAGCCAACGGCGGCGATGACCTCGCCGCGGCGGACCACGTCTCCGGGCTTGACGAAGACGCTGGAGCAGTGTCCGTAGCGGGTCTGGAATCCGTACCCGTGGTCGATGCGCACCAGAAGACCGTACGCACCGGCGAACCGGGCCACGACGACCACTCCGTCGGCGGCGGCCACGATGGGCGACCCATGGGGCGCGACGAGGTCCACGCCGTTGTGGAACTCGATTCCGAAGTTGATGGGGTCGCGCCGGTATCCGAAACCGGAGACGTTGCGTCCGTTGGGCACGGGATTGACCGAGGGGAAGTGGACCAGCATGTCCTCCTGCCCCCGGGTCAGCCGGACCAGCTCGTCGAACTGGGCCACCTGGCGGTCGAGAATGGCCCGCGCCTGCAGGACCTCGACCTTCAGTTGGTTGCCGTTGGTTATCGCCCGGCCGAGCTCGGGACCGCCGATGCCGGTTTCATCGGCCAGGCCGGGGGGAAAACCGCGCACCAGCCGCACGGCGTCGTTGACGCCTTCCAGCTCCGTCGCCTCACCGACCATGTACCGGAGTTGGTCCTTGCCCCGGGTGAGGCTCTGCCGCTGGCGGATGTCGCGGTAGGTCAGGCGGAGGAGTTCCCCGTGCTCGGAGAGGCGGGCGAAGTAGAGGAAGGCGAAGACGACGACGCCGGCCAAGGCGGCCAGAACGAGGGTTCCCACGATGGTCAGGAGCGTGGCGGAAAACCGGGAACGACGGGTATCCCGCCCGCGGTGGCTCTCCACCAGAATCGTGAATCCCCGGAGTTTCAACGCCACGTCCCCGCTGAATTTATCCCGTATCCCGTCCGGGTGTCCAATTTCTAGATTACCGTCGAGTCTAACATATACGCCGTGTTAAAGACAGCAGTACCGTTGAAAATTCTCAACCGGAATAACATCCACTTAATATATAGACTAAAAGGGGGAGCTTGGCAAGCCCCCCCCAATCGCCATGAACGAGAAAAATTTCCGCCGACTGAATTCGAACGGCGGAAATCCGCGCTACGTCTTTTTTTTGTGCGAGCTGACCTCGGCGATGATGAGGCTTAGAATGACGAGTCCGACCCCCACCACCACCCAGGTGTCGGCCGCGTTGAAGGTCGGCCAGGTGAAGCTGCCGAACTTGAAATCCAGAAAGTCCACCACGCCGCCCAACCGGACGCGGTCCACGAGATTGCCGAGCGCTCCGCCCAGGATGAAGCCGAAACCCCAGAGCTGAAGTTTGTTGATTTCCTTGCTCAGTCCCAGCCAGGCGACCAGGGCCAGAGAGACCAGGGCCTGTATCGCTATGAAGACGTAGGCCATGCCGGGCACATCCCGCATGAATCCCCAGACCACACCGGGATTCTGGCCGTGCACCAGGTTGAAGAAGCCGGGGATGACGATAATGCCGTGACTCCGGGGGATGGTCAGCGTGATGATGAGCTTGGACGCCTGGTCGATGACGAGCGCTCCCAGAGCGAGCCAGAGCGACAGGCTCCGTCCCTTCAGCGTTTCCCGGAATGATTTCCATCCCGGCCACGGCATCAGGCCACCCCCAGTTCACGGGCGCATCGGCGGCAGACCGGGGCCTCACCGGGCAGGCCCGGCACGAGTTCTTCCACGTGCCAGCAGCGCGGGCATTTGTCACCCTCGGCCAGGCCGACCTCCACCACAACCGGTGCGCCTGGCTCGTTTTTCGACACCGGCCGGAGCTCCACGCCGGAAACGATGAACAGGTCTTTCAGGGCGTCCTCGCCGTAACCGCGCAGGAACCCGTCCACAGATTCATCGGCCGGGGTCAGCGCGAGGGCGGCGTCCAGGGAGTTGTGCCCCTCGGCCCGGAAGGCCTCCAGGGCTCCCAGGACCTCGGCTCGCACGGCGAGCAGCGTCTCCCAGCGCCGACCCAACTCCTCATCGAGCCGGGCGGAAAGCTCCGGCCAGTCGGCCAGGTGGACCGAGGCCTCGCGCTTACCGGGCAACTGCTCCCACAGCTCCTCGGCGGTGAAGGCGAGGATGGGCGCCGTCAGCCGGGCCAGCGCGTCGGCGATGGCGAAAAGGACGGTCTGGGCCGCCCGGCGCTCGGGCGAATCGGCGGCGGAGCAGTACAGCCGGTCCTTCAGCACGTCCAGGTACACGGCGGACAGGTCCACCGTGCAGAAGTTGTAGACCAGGTGGTACACCCGGTAGAACTCCAGGTTCTCGTAGGCCTGAGTCACCTTCTGCGCCACCTCGGCCAGCCGGTGCAGCGCCCAGCGGTCGATTTCGAAGAGCCCGGAGTCGTCCACGGCGTGCGCCGCGGGGTCGAAGTCGTGAAGGTTGCCCAGCAGGAAGCGCCAGGTGTTGCGGATGCGGCGGTAGGCGTCGGTGTTGCGCCGGAGGATTTCGTCCCCCAGGCTGATGTCGCTGCGGTAATCGGCCGACGTGGCCCACAGGCGCAGGATGTCGGCGCCGTACTCCCCGATGATGGCCTCGGGCAGGATGGCGTTGCCGAGGCTCTTGTGCATCGCCCGCCCCTGGGCGTCCAGCACCCACCCATGCGTCAGCACCCGGCCGTAGGGCGGCTCGCCCTTCAGGGCCATGCTGGTCAACAGCGATACCTGGAACCAGCCGCGGTACTGGTCGCTCCCCTCGAGGTATATGTCCGAGGGCCAGACGAGGCCGTCATCGGTACGCTTGAGCACGGCGAGGTGGCTCACGCCGCTCTCGAACCACACGTCGAGGATGTCGGTCTCGCGCCGGAACCCTCCTCCCCCGCACTTAGGGCAGACGAGGCCCTCGGGGACGAGGTTCTCGATGGGCTCCGTGAACCAGGCGTCCGAGCCCTTCTCTGCCGCAAGGTCCCGCGCCAGGGCGGCCACGCGCGCGTCCAGCACCAGCTCGCCGCACCCGGAGCAGTACAGACCGGGAATCGGCACCCCCCATCGGCGCTGGCGCGAGAGGCACCAGTCCGGTCGCAGTTCGAGCATGCTGGCCATGCGCTCCCGCCCCCAGACCGGAATCCACTCGACCCGGTCCACCACCTCCAGGCACCGCTTCCGCAGGTCCTCGTGGTCCACGTCCAGGAACCACTGCTCGGTGGCGCGGAAGATTACCGGCTCCTTGCACCGCCAGCAGTGAGGGTACGAGTGCACCAGCTCCCCGGACCACAGCAGAGACCCGTTGCCCCGCATGTGCTCGGTGATGGGCGCGTTGGCCTCGAACACGTTCATCCCGGACCAGAGCCCAACGTCGTCGGTGAAGCGCCCGGCGTGGTCCACCGGAACCAGCACCGGCAGGCCGTGCTCCCGACCGGTGTGGAAGTCCTCGGCGCCGTGGCCCGGGGCGGTGTGCACCAGACCCGTGCCCTGCTCCAGCGTCACGTAGTCGGCGGGCACGAAGACGCTATCCCTTTCCAGGAACGGGTGCCGGCACACCAAACGCAGCAACTCCTCGCCCTTGACCGCCTTCAGCTCCCGCGTCCCGCTCCAGCCCAGGTCGCGGAAGACCTGGTCCGCCAGGCCCTCGGCAAGGAGGTAACGCTCTCCCGCGTGCTCCACCACCAGGTAACGCAGACGGGGGTGGACCGCGATGGCGACGTTGGCCGGAAGGGTCCAGGGGGTGGTGGTCCAGATGACGGCGTACGCCCCGTCGAGGTTATGGTCGAAGACGCCGTCCGGGTCGCGGGTCACCGGGAAGCGGACGTAGATGGAGTGGCTCGCGTGGTCTTTGTATTCGACCTCGGCGTCGGCCAGCGCCGTCTCGCAACCGGCGCACCAGAACACCGGGCGGAGCCCTTTGTAGACGTAACCTTTCTCCACCAGGCCCCGGAAGGCGTCCAGCACCGTGGCCTCGTAGTCGCGGTCGGTGGTCAGGTAGGGTTTTTCCCACAGGCCGAAGACGCCCAACCGCTTGAACTGGCCGCGCATGGTGTCCACGAAGCCGAGCGCGAACCGGCGGCACTCCCGACGCACGTCGTCGATGGACATCTCCCGGAACCGTTCGCCCAGCTTACCCGCCACCTTGTGCTCGATGGGCATGCCGTGGCAGTCCCAGCCGGGCACGTAGGGGGCGTCGAAACCGCGCATCGTCTTGTACTTGACGATGACGTCCTTGAGGACCTTGTTCAGCGCGGTTCCGGCGTGTACCTCACCGTTGGCGTACGGCGGCCCGTCGTGGAGGATGTACTTGGGTTTACCCTCCGCCTTCTCCCGCAGCAATGGATAAATGCCCAACCCCTCCCAGCGGGCCAGCCGTTCCGGCTCCCGCGTGGGAAGGCCGGCCCGCATCGGGAAATCGGTGCTCGGCAGGTTGAGCGTTTCTTTGTAGGTCTTCTCCCCCATCACCGCACTCTTTAAACGGGAGAAAAACGAAGTTTCGTCCCCGGTGTATCCGCGACGATTTTTCCCCATCGGTTGAGACGAGGGCGGAAACCGAGCGCAGCGGGCCCTGCCCCCGGCAAAAGTAGGGGACAGGCTAGCAGGGGACGGGCTTTGTTGTCAAGCGCTTATGCGGGGGTGCCGTTTACGGGCGTTCCTCCGCGGGCGCTTCGGGGGAGGCGCCCTTTTCCAGCGCGATACGCTTCTTCACCGCGTCCATCACGAAGGTGGAGGACGCCAGGTAGAAGAAGAAGAAACCGGCCAGCGGTATGGTCAGGGGGAGGACGAAAACCGCGTCCACCATCCCCTGGATGAAGGTGAGGAGCCAAATGCTGCCGAGGGCGATGGAGAGATAGCCGATGAACGTCCCCCGGTGCCGAATCCCGCTGAACGTGTACCGGGTCAGCCTGACGACGATGAAAATAAGGCACCCGAGTCCGATGAGCCCCGTCGAGAGAAGGGCGTAGATGAAGATATTGTGCGGGTGTCGCGGGTAAAACCCGAACATGCGGAACATGTCCGGCATGACCAGGTTGAAGTAGCCCTCGAAGTTCGAGTGCCCGATGCCCCAAATGGGGCTGTTCTTCCAGAACTCCAGCGACCAGTACCACATAATCGGCCTGGCCAGCGAAGAAATCACGTTGGCCACCTGCCCCGCCGATTGCGAGTTTACGGCGACCTGCTGCAACTCCTGGGGGTCCACAATGCCCGTTCCCCTGGCCTGCTCCCCCATGACCGGAATTGCGACGCCGACGGCCAGCACCAGTGCGAGCGGTATGAGGACGAGATACATCTTCTTTCGCTTCTCGGGCGGGGGCATCGCCAGCACGATGAAGAGCAGTCCGACCGCCATGCCGACGACGCCGCCCCGGGAGTAAGTGAATATGGATAGCACCACTCCGGAAATCGCCAGCACGAGCGCGAATATCTTCCAGCTCCACTTCCGCCAGTAGAAGAACATCACCGTGTACAACAGGGTGCAGGAGCCGCTGAAATACACGAATGAGTTCGGCCCGTAAAAGCTCCCGTCCACGCGGAACACGTCCGCGTACATCGTCACCGTCTGGCTCTCGTGGGAGAGGTCCGCCGTGTAGGTAACGCCCTTGGCCAGCTCGTAGTACCCCGAGCCGAGGGAGTAGCAGGCCCCCACGGTGAACGCCTTTATCAGGCTCTCCAGCTCCCGCTCGTCGCGGATGTAGAGGCGGACGTAAACGTAAACCGTGGAGGCCAGGAGGAGAGGGATGAGTTCCAGCACGCCGTGGACGGCGAACCGGCTGACGAGGGTGGAGAAGATAATCGTGACCAGCCAGATGCCCAGCGGCTTGGCGAGCGGCGTGGGCTTGGGTTTATCCGCCTCGCGCCCCTGCAGCTTGTCGAGGACGATGACGAAGAGGTTTATGAGGAACATGAAGAGGGCGGGCGTGATGAAGAACTCGTTGCTGCCGAACCGGAAGAGGAGGCCGAGGGGCATGAGGGCGACCATGATTCTGGCCCACCAGAGCCTGGCCTTCTCGTGGGCGAATACGAGGAAGAGCGCCACGGGCGCGATGAGGGCCGCCACGGACAACAGCCCGATGATGAACCGGCGGTTGTAGGCGAAGTAGGTGAAGCTGACCGCCGCCAGGATGCACAACAGGGCCAGGCCGGCCCATCCGGCGAAGCGGTAAATCGGGTGACGTTCCTTTAGCTCGAGCTCGCTCACGGCGTCCAGCGGGAGTAGCCGAAGATGTGGTCACGCCAGTACACGCCGTCCAGGTCGGAGTAGCGGACGCCGTCGGCGGAGTCGGCCTGGATGAAGCGGTCGTCCCCGGCGTAGATGCCCACGTGGCTCGGTCCGGCGCTGTAGGTGGAGAAGAAGACCAGGTCACCGGGCAGGAGCTCGCCGCGGGAGATGTGCCGCCCCTCGCGGTACTGGGGGCCGGCGGTGCGGGGAATCTCCATGCCGTTCTGCTTGTACACGCGCCACACGAGACCGGAGCAGTCGAAGCCGGAGCTCGAGGTGCCGCCCCAGACGTAGGGCGAGCCGATGTAGCCCTCGGCGGTGGCCACTACGGCCTGACGCCAGGCCTCGCCGGGACCGGCGGTTTCGAGCTCGACGTACCGCGCCGCGACCCACCCGGCGCGCCCGTCCTCCAATTTAATGAAATACCAGCCCTCCCGGCGGCGGTAGGCCCGGAAAGCGGTGTCCGCGGAGAGGTGAGCGATGATGGCCGAGCCCTCGCTGGCCTCGGCGCGCAGCGGGGCCCGGTTCGGCTGCGGCGTCTGGGGCGTGCCGGGGGGAGGGGTGCGGGGATTGGGCACGGCGCGCACGGAGCCGTCGTCGCGCTCCACCTTCCCCTCGGCGACGAGGGCGGAGGAGGGGACCCACCCGGCCAGCCCGTCCTGCTCGGTGAGGATGACCAGGCGCCATCCGCCCAGCTCGGCCACGGCTTCGACCCGCTCCCCGGCCAGTCCCTCGCTCACCCGGCGGGCGTTCCCGGCCGGCGATTCGCGCACCGGGGTGGGGCTGGCGGCGAAAACGAGGGTCTCCGTGGGCGGCGGCTCCTCACCGGGGAGCGCGCGCGGCTCCAGCGTCTGTTCCTCGATGAGCCGGGCCTCGGTCTCCACCGCGACCACGCTCCCGGCGGGGATGACGGTGAGGTTTACCGACCAGGAGGGCGCGCCGCCGGTGACGCCCACCGTGTAGCCGGATACGCCGGCCTCCAGGTCCACCACGACGCGGGTCACGGCGGGGTCGATTGAGTTCTGGGCGGCGCGCAGACGCGCCACCAGGCCGTCGCCCACGGTCGCCTCGAACTTGTTCGCGGGGAAGGCGGCATCCTGGAGGTCCAGCACCACTCGGTCGGGGTCGGGAAGCTCGAAATCTTTATATACGGGCTCGGTGTCGGACTCGACGGCCACGCGCACCGTGCGGCTGTCCGGGTCGTAGTCCACCCCCTGGACGGTGCGGCTCGCCGAAGCCCCCAGCGCCGCGCCGGATAAAACAAAAAAGACAACGACGGCCCGGAACAAGCGCATGCCACTCCTCAGACGTCGGCCTCGTAGGCCCGCCGCAGCCGGGACAGAACCTCGCCGTTTATTTCTTTCGCGTCGGCGAGCCGTAGCTGGTGCGTAATCCGCACGCAGCCGAGGCCCTTCGACGGCTCCCATGTCCCGTCCGGCTCCTCACCGGGCAGCGCCAGACCGAAATATACCCCGTCCCGCTTCACCGCGATGACCGCGAACTGGTGCCGGCGGAAAAGGGCGACGTAGGTTTGACAAGGGTTGACCCGCACGTCGGGCAGCTCGGTCCGGGCCCACTCCACCAGCCGGTCGTGAATCGGGCGGAAGGCGGCCTTCGTCCCGGCGTACTGGGCGTCAACTAACTCTTCGGGCGTGGGCTCGACGTACCCTTCCGATTTCTCCGTCCCGGCGACGACGGCCCGGGCGTAGAGTTGGCCGAGGCCGTGCGTTTCCTGGAGCCAGGCCGTGCGTTCCCGCTTCCCTGTGGGGCCCTTCTTCTTCAGCAGGTCGACCCACCAGGCCAGGTCGTGGCCGGTCTTGGCGGGGAGGTTGCGGACGATGGCCGCGCGCTGCTCCTCCGGCGTCAGGCCCAATCGCGTCCCCCCCACAGAAGCGGGACATATCCCACAGTCCATCTCTCAACACACATTCCCCCCGACCATCGGCCTACTGCGGCTTGTCGTCGTAGCGGTAGCCGTACTCGGGGGCGGCCTCGCCGGCGGTGAGGGCGGCGTCGTGGGCGATGAAGTCCCGCGAGCCCGGCCCGTGCAGGTCGCAATACGCCGTGGGCGCGGTCCCCTCGATGAAGTCCTCGCCTATCTTGTGCGGGCAGTCGGGATTGGCCAGGAGTCCCGAATCGGCGCAGACCACGTACCGCTGGAGCTTCAGCCCCTCGGGCACGGTGAACTCCTCGACGGGATAATTCTGGAGCACGTCGGCCATGTAGTCGCTCCAGAGCGGGACGGCGTGGGACTCGCCGGTGGCGTTGTAGCCCAGGGAGGTGTGGTCGTCGAATCCGACCCAGACGGAGGTGCAGAGCTGGGGGACGAAGCCGATGAACCAGCAGTCGCCGGCGTTGTTGGTGGTGCCGGTCTTGCCGGCGCAGGGGCGCTTGAGGGTGCGACCGGCGCGGGCCGCGGTGCCGCCCGTCGTGGTGCCCTGCAGCATGGAGCGCATGATGAAGGCCGTCTCCCGCCGCAGGACCACCTCCGCCCGGGGGATGTTCTCCTTGATGACGTTGCCGTCGCGGTCCTTGATGAGCTTGATGGCCGTGGGCTCGACGTGGACGCCCAGGGTGGCGAAGGTGCCGAAGGCGCTGGCCATGTCCAGGGGCGTGACCTCGGAGGAGCCCAGGGCGATGGAGTAGGTGTGGGCGATGGGTGTGCGGATTCCCATGCGCTCGGCGTATGTGCGCACCGGTTCGACGCCCAGCTCCAGAATCAGCCGCGCCGCCACCAGGTTGATGGACATGGCGATGGCGGTGCGGATGGTCATCGGCTTGCCCGAATATCCCATGGAGTAGTTGTGCGGGGCCCAGACCACGCCGTCGGCGTTGACCACGAAGGGCTTGTCCAGCAGGGTGTCGGCGGCGGTGTAGCCGTTGTCTATGGCCGCGGTGTACACGAAGACCTTGAAGGCCGAGCCGGGCTGCCGGCGGGCGTACACGGCCCGGTTGAACTGGCTCTCGTTAAAATCCGACCCGCCCACCATGGCCTTGATGAAGCCGGTCCGCGGGTCGATGGAAACCAGCGCCGCCTGGGGGTAGGGCTTTTTCTCCAGCGACAACTCCACCCGGCCCGTGGAGCGCACCAGGCTGGTCACCTTGACGGAGATTTCGGCCCCCTCCTGAATCTCCACCTCGGGCGGGTTGGGCCAGTGCCAATAGAGGGGGGTGATGTCTATGCGGCCGGTGATGCCGCCGCCCAGGTCCACGTAGGCGAACTCGTCGTCCCGCTGGGTGACGATTCCGGAGCGAATCTGCCCCAGCTCCAGGTCCTCGATTTTGAGGTTGTCCTTGCGGGGGTACGGCTTGTAGCCCCAGCGCTCCTGAACCCGCTCCAGCCCCTGGTTCACGTGCTTTTCGGCCAATTCCTGCATCCGGAGGTCCAGGGTGGTGTACACCTTCATCCCCGCCTGATAGACGGCGTTTGAGCCGTACTCCTTCTCCAGCTCACTGCGTATGTACTCCACGAAGTAGGGGGCCTTCGACTGGGTGCGCCGCCGCTGGGCCAGCTCGATGGGTTGCGCCGCCGCCCAGGCCCGCTCCTCCTCGGTGATGAACCCCGCGTCGGCCATCATCAGAAGGACGGTGTTCCGCCGCAGCTTGGCCTGCTCGGGGTGGTAGTACGGCGAATAGCCGCCGGGATTCTGGGGCAGACCGGCGATGAGCGCCGCCTCGGGCAGGCTGAGCTCACTCGCGTGCTTGCCGAAGAAGAACCGCGACGTGGCCTCGACCCCGTAGCAGCCGTGTCCGTAGTAAATCTGGTTCAGGTAGAAGTAGAGGATTTCGTCCTTGGTGTACGCCTTCTCGATTTGGACCGCCAGGATGGCCTCGCGTATTTTCCGCACCCAGCTCTTCTCCAGGGTGAGGAAGTAGTTGCGCGCGAGCTGCTGGGTGATGGTCGAGGCGCCCTGGCGCTTCTCTCCGGCCATGATGTCAATGAACGCCGCCTTGCCGGTGCGCCACAGGTTGATGCCCCAGTGGTCGTAGAAGCGCTGGTCCTCGGTGGCCAGGGTGGCCTGGACCAGGTTGTCCGGTATTGCGCTCATCGGCACGACGTAGCGGCGCTCGACGAGGAAGGTGGCGATGAGCTCGCCGTTGTCGTCGTACACCTCCGTGGGCAGATAGCTCTCGAACTTCCACAGGCCGGAAATCTTCGGCAGACCGCCGGAGAAGGCGTGCACCAGACCGAGCCCCAGCCCGAGGATGAAGAAGGTGGAGATGACGACCACGAATCCCGCCACCCGCCAGGAGAAGACCCCCGTCCGGGCGCGGACCCCGGCCCTCGCCTCCACCCCCGGACGGGCGAGACCGCTCTCCAGGGTTTCCGGCACGGGGCGCCGGAACAGGCGGCGGAACCACCCGCCGATTCGGGTGAAAACGTCGTCCCGGGCGTGTTTGGCCTTGACGGAACCCATTGAGCCTCGAGTGTTGATGGTTTGACGGGTCGGGGAAACGACGGCTCCAACCACGGCTGGTCGCTAATCCTACGACCGGCCCGGTGCCGCCGTTCCTGGGTGGCGACCCCCCGATTATACCCCGCGGAGCGCCCCCGGTTCAACAACGGGAGACCGGCGTCCGGAGCGGTTATTCCCGCGCGGTAACCGACCGGAGAACGGAACACCGCAATCCATTGATAATACAGCACCTATATCAATGTCCGCACCTTGACCTTTTGACGGATTTTATTTAAAATAAAGGCACTTACGTCCACGAAACACGTCCGACGACCGAACCCGGAGCCCCCTTGACCCGCCCGTCCCGCTTGACGATGCTCCTCCTCATCGGACCGGCCCTCACGGCCCTCTGGGCCGAAGAATCCCCCGTCTCCGACGACGAGCAGGTCACGACCGACGCGGAGGCGGATTCCGTCGAGCCGGAGCCGGAGGTCGAAGCGGTCGAGCCCGCACCGGCGGCTGAAACCGACGAAACCGCGGCGGAGACGGAGACCGCCGAGCCCCCGGGACCCTGGCGGCCGGACCCCGTGGAGGCGCTGTGGCGCTCCGGTGTAATCGCCGGCTGGGGGCAGTACTACAACGAGGAGTACCTGAAGGGGACCGTCCTGTTCGGTCTCGAGGCGCTCGCCGTCTACGGCATTATTTACTACACCGACGCCGCGGCCTACGAGCGCCGCAGGTTCGAAGGCTTCGACATCCCCGACAACTGGATGAGCCCGGACATGACCGACCTCCTCGCCCAGCGCGACTACCACCTGGACCAGTATAAAAATTACCGGGTGGACTACGAGACGCACATCTGGCTGGCCGCCATGGTCGTGGTGTATTCCATGCTGGACGCCTACGTGGACGCCCATCTCGCCGATTTTGAGACCGGGGACGAGCTCGCCCGAAACGGGGAAGCGGAAGTGAAAGAGAGTGTCACGTTCGACGTCTCGCCCTACGTCTACACCGACTCCGGGGGCGGCCTGGGCGCGGGATTAGGGCTGACCATAACGATTAAATGAGCTCCAAACCGAATCGAGGCCGGAATGAGAAAGACGATTCTTGAATTCCTGATACCTATAAGTATTTTGGCCACCAGCTGCGAGCTGCCCGGCGGGGGCGGTGGCGACGATGGCGGTTACACCCTCGTCTTCGAAGAACCCGACCATAACCAAATCTGGTGGCCCGAGACCACATCCGATGGGGACCTGCTCGTCTTCGAGTGGCAGCTCAACGATTACGGCCTCTCCGGAAACACCGGCGGCATCTCGAACCAGGGTCCGCCTCCCCCCCAGCACTACACCCTCTGCGTCATCGGTCTGATGGACCTGAATACGGGAGCCGTCAGGCGATTGACCAACAATCCCGACCAGTACAACGACTTCCTGCCCTACTTCTCCGCCGACGAGAACTACGTCTATTTCCGGCGCCACGACGAAACACACTCCCACGTGAGCCTCTGCCGGGTGCCGGTGAACGGCGGGGAATCCGACGTCGAGTACCTGACCGACCAGTCGGTCGAAATCGTGTGGTTCGACCTGTTCCGCGACGGGTCGAGGGCCCTGGTGAGCTACTCCGAGGACGAGACGTATAAAACAGGTATATTTAACCTTGCGACGCGGACGTTCACCGAGCTGGAGCACGCCCGGGGTTACACGAGCTACGCCCTGGCCCTGACCGCCGACGAGATGGAATACCTCGCGTTGACCTGGGCCGGTCCGGACCAATCCCCCTCGGGATATTTGATTACGGTACATCCCATCGAGAGCGGGGAGCCCCATCTCCTGGACGTTCCCACGGAACTGCAGGGGTATCTCAGAATCTTCAGCCTCTCCCCAGACCGCCGTTCGATGGTTATCAGCGTGGGTTACTGCTTCGACAACAAGAACTACGTCTACCCCCTGGACGGCGGCACCCCTGCGCAGGTGGTCGCAGATAAAACGTACGTCAACGAGATTCACTGGGCCGAAGACGGTTACATCTATTTCTGCATTGACGGTTATCTCTGGCGGTTCAAGCCTTAAACGGCTACGACCTGCTACACCCCAACTCGGGAATCAACATGCCTGAAAAAGACCCGAACAGTTACACCGCCGACGACATCCAGGTACTCAAAGGCCTGGAAGCGGTCCGCAAACGTCCGTCAATGTATATCGGCTCCACCGGCGAACGCGGCCTGCATCACCTGGTCTTCGAGGTGGTGGACAACTCGGTGGACGAAGCCATGGCCGGCTTCTGTGACCACATCGAGGTCACCATCCACCCCGACAACTCGGTGACCGTGATGGACGACGGCCGTGGTATCCCCGTGGACATCCACAAGGGGGAGAACCGTTCCGCCCTCGAGGTGGTTATGACCACCCTCCATGCCGGCGGCAAGTTCGACTCTAAGACGTACAAGGTGTCCGGCGGGCTGCACGGCGTGGGCGTCTCCGTGGTCAACGCCCTCTCCGCCTGGTGCGATGTGGAGGTCAAGCTCGACGGGAACATCCACCACCAGCGCTATATCCGCGGGGTGCCCCAGGGGTCGGTGAGCGTCATCGGCAAGACCAAGAAGCGGGGGACCAAAACCAGCTTTATCCCCGACCCGATGGTCTTCGAGACGACGGACTTCTCCTTCGACCTCCTGGCCAAGCGGCTGCGCGAGATGGCCTTCCTGAACAAGGGGCTCTCCATCGAGCTCTCCGACGAGCGCGACGGGCGCCGGGTCCAGTATAAATACTCGGGCGGAATCGTCGAGTTCATCAAGCACATCAACGCCGGCCGGACGCCCCTCTATCCCACCGTCGTCTATCTCGAGGGCGCGCGGGAGGAAACGGAGGACTCGGGGATGGTCTCCGTCGAGGTGGCCCTGCAGCACTCCGACGGTTATACGGAGAACATCTTCACCTTCGCCAACAACATCAACACCGAGGAGGGCGGAACGCACCTCTCGGGCTTCCGGGCCGCGTTGACCCGGACGACCAACGATTACGCGCGGGTCCAGGGCCTGTTGAAAAAGGACGAACCGCCGCTCGTGGGTGAGGACATCCGCGAGGGCATGGCCGCCGTGGTGAGCGTCAGAATCGGTAATCCCCAGTTCGAGGGTCAGACGAAGACCAAGCTGGGCAACAGCGAGCTCAAGGGAATCGTCGAGCAAATCGTGGGCGAGGGGCTGAATTTCTACTACGAGGAGCATCCGGACACGGCCCGTAAAATCGTGACGAAGTCGCTGGAGTCCGCCCGGGCGCGCCAGGCGGCCCGCAAGGCCCGCAACCTCGCCCGGCGCAAGAGCGTCCTCGAGGGGAGCTCACTCCCCGGTGTGCTGGCCGACTGCTCGGAGCGCGAACCGGAGAAGTGCGAGCTGTTCATCGTGGAGGGGCCCTCGGCCGGCGGTTCGGCCAAGCAGGGACGCGACCGGTCCAACCAGGCCATCCTCCCCCTGGGCGGGAAAATCCTGAACGTGGAGAAGGCCCGCCTGGACAAGATTCTCTCGAACAACGAGCTCATCACCATCATCACCGCCATCGGCTCCGGCATCGCCGATGAGTTCGAGCTGGAACGGCTGCGCTACCACAAAATCGTCATCATGACCGACGCCGACGTGGACGGCAGCCACATCCGCACCCTGCTGTTGACCTTCTTCTACCGCCAGATGCGGCCGCTTCTGGAACAGGGGTACATCTACATCGCCCAGCCGCCGCTCTACCGGGTCAAACGCGGCCGCGAGGAATTCTACATGCAGAGCGAGGGCGAGATGGACCGCCTGCTCCTGGAGCTGGGAAGCCGGGGAGCCCGGGCGGAAATCGACGGCGCCAAGCTCGACGAGAAAGCCCTCCTGGACCTGACCCGGCACCTGCGACGGGTCAAGCTGTGCTTCGACCGCCTCGAGCGCCGGGGGCTGGACGTGGAGGAGTACCTCGACCACGCGCGGGACGACCGCCTGCCGCGCTACTACCTGCGCGACCTGGAGACCGGCGACATCGAGTACGCCTACACCGAGCAGGAGCTGGGATTATTGGAGGAGAAGGCCGAAGCCGGGGAGGAGCTGGCCGACCTCCTGGGTCAGGGCCGGCAGGAATGGAGGAAGCACGAACCGGAGGAGCTTGGTGAAGCCACCGAGCTGGAGGAACTCCGCAACGCCATCCGGGAGTTCGGCCTCGATTTCCTGGCGGAGAGGAAGCCCGGCATCACCCTCCATCTGGGCAAGGAGGGCCGGTTCGAGCTGACCGACCCGCTGGAGCTCCTGGAGGCTCTGCGCCGGGCCGGCAACCGGGAGGTATCCGTCCAGCGCTACAAGGGCCTGGGCGAGATGAACCCCGAGCAGCTATGGGAGACGACGATGGACCCGGCGAGCCGGACGCTGCTGCAGGTGACGGTGGAGGACGCCTTCGCCGCCGACGAGATGTTCAGCGTGCTGATGGGGGACCAGGTGCCGCCGCGGCGGGAGTTCATCCGCTCCCACGCCCTCGAGGTGGCCAACCTGGATATTTAGCCGAAAGCGGCGGGGATTAAAATCCCCGCCCTACATTTCGTTGACATATACCCCGGGCGGGTGTGGACACCCGCCCCTACATTCATTCCACGTGAATCCCACCCGTAGGGGCGACCGTCCACGGTCGGTCGGCCCCTACGTCATCGCAATTCGGTGTGGGGCGTGCAGCTATCCCCTCTCCCTTTCAGGGAGCGGCTTGCCGACGGGCTCGGGTGAGGGTCGAGGTCGGGAACGAAAAATGGCGGGGGATGAAAGTCTCCGCTATATTTTTTACGCCCGCGATTCCCGCCGGTTGCCCCACAGAATCGCCGCCAGGATGAGCCCCATCCCCGCGTAGCCGTACCACGGCAGCCGCTCGGCGAAGAAGACCGCACCGCCAGCCGCGGCGATGACCGCCTCGCCCACGTAGATGAGCGCCGCCCGCCCCGCCCCCAGCTTCGGCTGCCACCGCATCTGCCAGAAAACCACTAAAACCGTCGCCGCTAATGAGAGGTAGAGGAAGGCCGGGACGGACACCGCGTCCAGCACCAGCCGCGGCGTTTCCAGGAGCGGCGAGAGCGCCAGGGCCCCCGCGCCCACGACGACCATCTGCACCGTGGTCAGGGTGAACTCGTGGCGGAGCTGGGACTCGTTGTCGGCTTCACTATCGGATGCCCAGCGGTCGATGAAGGCCAGGTGGAGGGCGAATATAGCGGCGCTGCCCAGGGTCAGCAAATCGCCCGGATTCACCGGTCCCGAGGGGTCGGCCAACAGGTACACCCCGGCCAGGGAAACCGCCGCGGCGGCCAGCTCCCGCCACCGAATCCGCCGCCCGCACACCGGCCATGCGAAAAAAGGCGTGAGCACCACGTAGAGCGCCGTGATGAACCCCGACTTCCCCGCCCCGGTGTACACCAGCCCCAGGGTCTGCAGGGCGTACCCCCCCAGGAGCAGAAGTCCCAGGAAGGCCCCGCGCCGGAGGACCCGGCCCTCGACGCGCCACCGCCGCCCGAGGAGAACCGCGAGGCAGACCGTCGCGGCCAGGCCGAACCGGACCCCCACCAACAGCCACGGAGTGGCCCGCGCCAACAGCAGCTTGAGCACGATGAAGGTCGAGCCCCAGATGACGGTGGCGACGCCGAGGTAGACCCTGGCCTTGCCGGTCCGGTCCATGGCGCGTTTTTCGGCATCGGGGAAAGGCATGGGGGAATTGTACCATCGGTCGGGCGGGGATGGCCGGACGGTTTTTGCCTACTTTAATCGTCACCCTTGACAGTTCGGCCCCGTCTCCATACAATGACGCTGGTTTTGTTTATCGTTGATTCTACCCGACCTATACCACCTCCCGCCGGAAAGATACGTCCGAGCCATTGATAGCCGCAACGCTCAAGCTCCATCCCCTCAAGAAGAAACGCAAAAAAGCGGAGCGTTTCAGCCTGGTCATCTGCCGGGACGGGGCCCTGGGGACCTTTCACCGGGACCTGGACCGGCGGGGAATACGGCGCTTCGTCCTGATAACGGTGTCGGTCGTCATCGGCGCCGTCGTCCTGCTCTTCTTCTACTCGGACAACCTGCGCAAGCGGCTGGACCTTTACACCCTGGAGTTGGAGAACGAGGACCAGCAGGGTGAGCTGACCCAGGCCCAGACGGACATCGGCGAGCTGAACCAGCAGCTCGCGGTCGTCCGGGAGGCCAACGACGTCGCCCGGCTGGCCCACGCCCTGCCCCTCGTGCCGGACTCGGAGCGGGAGGGCGGCATCGGCGGCTTGGAGCTGGGCCGGGCCATCGCCTCCTTCCCCCGCATCTCCGACTCCCCCCTCGACGAGACGACGCAGCGCTACTTCGAGCGTTCCCTGCGCCTGGCCGGCTCGATTAACTACGAGATTTCCCTCGTAAACCAGACCATCGAGCGGACCCGCCGCGAGACCGACATCCGCGCCCATACGCCGTCCATCAAACCCGTCGTCGGCCACATCATCAGCTTCCTGGGCAACCGCATCGACCCCATCAGCGGGCTCATCGCCTTTCATCGCGGCATTGACATCTCGGCGCCGTGGGGGACTCCCATCTTTGCCCCGGCCGACGGAGTGGTGATTTTCGCCGGCACCCGCGGCGGTTACGGTACAACCTGTTTCATCGACCACGGCTACGGCTACCAGACCCGCTACGGACACTGCTCCAGGCTCCACGTCAAGGAGGGCGACGAGGTCAAGCGGGGGCAAATCATCGCCGACGTCGGCTCCACCGGCAGGTCCACCGGCCCCCACCTCCACTACGAGGTTCTGGTGGACGGGAGCGTCACCGACCCCATGGCCTACATCTTCCCCGACTACGAATTCGACTAGGGGCCGACCCCCATGCAGAAAGACCGCTTCCGGGCGGTCTTTTTTTAAATGACCTAACTCGACTCCGACGCTAGTTCGACCAGGAGCCGCTAATAACGTAAAAGAAGGCCGCCACGGGCGGTCATTTTTTCAGCGGAAACCATCCGTCCCGTCGCGGGACCTGTAAAAAACGCCCCAGGGCGGTTGGAGAAAAATCCGAAGACTTGTCAATCAGCCGGGGACCGGAACCGGTCGGCCTAATCTGCGGGCGACTCCCAGAAGGTTTTCCGCCCCAACAAGTCGTGGAGGTGTACCAGCCCCAGGGGGCGTCGCTCATCGTCCACCACGACCAGAGCGGTGATGTTGTGTGTCTCCATGACCGCCACGGCCTGCTCGGCGCTCGTCCCGGGCGGGATGGTCTTGGGGTCGCGGGTCATCATCGTCTCGGCGGAAAGGCCCGCGGTGTCGCGTTTTTGAGCCAGGACGCGCAGCACGTCGCCGTTGGAGATGACGCCGGCCAGACCTCCTCCGTCGTCGACCACCGCGGTCACCCCCTGTCGCTTGCCGGTCAGCTCCTCGACCACCCCGGCGAAGCTCGCCCCGACACCCACGCTGGGGAACCGGTCGCCGGTGATGAGCACCTCGTCCACGGTGAGTCTCTGCAGGCGGTCGCCCAACAGCCCCCCCGGGTGGAAGCGGGCGAAGTCGTCGGCCTTGAACTGGCGCAGCTCCATCAGCGCCACGGCCAGGGCGTCGCCCAGGGCCAGCGCCGCCGTCGTCGAGGAGGTGGGCGCCAGGTTCAACGGGCACGCCTCCCGCTCCACGCTCGCGTCGAGGACCACCTCGGCCTCGCGGGCCAGGGGGGAGTCGGGGTCCCCGACCAGGGCCGCCAGCCGCGCGCCCAGCTTCTTCAGATTCGGCACGATGGCCAGGAGCTCGCGGGTCCGCCCCGAGTTGGATACCGCCAGCACCACATCCCCCGAGATGACCATCCCCAGGTCGCCGTGGGCCGCTTCGCCGGGGTGGAGGAAGAAGGCCGGCGTGCCGGTCGAGGACAGGGTGGAGGCGATTTTATCGGCTACGTGCCCGCTCTTGCCCATCCCGGCCACGATGACCCGCCCGGTGCAGCCGTGGAGGAGGCGCACCGCCGCGGCGAAGCGCTCGTCCAGGCGGGCAGCCACGCGCGCCAGCGCCTCGCCCTCGACGGCCAGCACCTCGCGCCCCCGGGCGACGATTTCCGCGTCGGTTTTCATCTTCAGGGCAGTCTCCCCTCGGCCCAGCTCTGGACCATCGCGTCCCACTCGCCCCGGGCGCGCAGGATGAGCTCGCAGACCTCGCGCACGGCGCCCCGCCCCCCGTCGGCGGCGCAGACGTAGTGGACACGCCCCCGCACGTCGGGGGCGGCGTCGGCGGGGCAGCAGGCCAGCCCTGCGACGACCAGGCCCGGCAGGTCGTTGAGGTCGTCACCGATGTAGCAGAGCCCGTCCTCGGCGCAGTCCGCCGCCCGCAGCAACTCCCGCACCGCGGGTCCCTTGTCCAGCGCGCCCTGGAGGCAGTGCTCCAGCCCCAGTTCCTCCGCCCGCCGCTCCACCGCCCGGCTCGTCTTGCCGGTGACGATGGCCCGCTTAATTCCCGCCCGGCCCAGGATGTAGAGCCCGAGCCCGTCCTTGACATCGAAGACCTTCACGGGGACGCCCTCGGCGTCGGTGAACATCCCGCCGGCGGTGAGGACGCCGTCCACGTCCACGGCCAAGAGGCGCACCCGCCGGGCGCGCTCCGTCAGGTCCGCGACCCGGGCCCGGCCGGGGAAGGTGAATTTTTCAGACATCGGGACCCAGCCTTCCCAGCTCACGCCGCAGCCGGTCCACCGCCAGGACCTGGTCCATCAGGCGGCCGAAGGTGTCCAGGGGCCAGACGGTGGCCGGGTCGGACTTCGCCCGGGGAGGGTCGGGGTGCGTCTCGGCGAAGAGGGCGTCCACGCCGAAGGCCGCGGCGGCCCGGGCCAGGGGCGGGACGAACATGCGCAGGCCGCCGGTCTGACCGGAAGACCCGCCCGGCTGCTGCAACGAGTGCGTCGCGTCGTAGCAGACCAGCGCCCCGGTCTCCCGCATCACCTCCAGCGAGCGCAGGTCCACCACCAGGTCGTGGTAGCCGAAGGCGTAGCCGCGCTCGGTGAGGAGGATGCGGTCGCAGCCCGCCGCCGTCAGCTTGGCCACGACGTGCCGAATGTCGTCGGGGGCGAGAAACTGGCCCTTCTTCACGTTGACCGGCTTCCCGGTCCGGGCGCAGGCGGTGATGAGGTCGGTCTGGCGGCAGAGGAAGGCCGGCACCTGGAGGCAGTCCACGACCTCCCCCGCCGCGGCGGCCTCCCCGGGGGAGTGGACATCGGTGAGCACCGGCAGCCCGGTCGCCTCCCGGACCTCCGCGAGCACGCGCAGTCCCTCTTCCAGGCCGGGGCCGCGGAAGCTCCCCCCGCCGGTCCGGTTCGCCTTGTCGTAGCTGGATTTGAAGATAAGGCCGCAGCCGCGCTCCCGCGCCAGGGCGGCCAGACGCTCCGCCGTCCGCAGGGTCGAGTCGCGGTCCTCGATGACGCAGGGGCCGGCGATGAAGACCAGCTCCCGACCAAGTTGCACCGGACCGACGTTGAATACGCTCTTTAGTTCCACAGTCCTCACCTCAGCGACGCGGGGGCTCGAGCCCCAGCTCGCCCATGACGACCTGCAGGTCCTGCCACACGTCGCGCTTGGAGTTGGGATTGCGCAGGCAGTAGGCCGGGTGGTAGGTGACGATGACCCGGCTGCGCTCATTGTAGCGGTGGATGGCGCCCCGGAGCCGGGATATGGGCTCCTCGCGGCCCAGGAGGCGGATGGCGGCGTGGCGGCCCAGGCAGCAGATGAACTCCGGCGCGATGAGGCTGATTTGGGCCTCCAGGTAGGGCCGGCAGGCGGCCGCCTCGGCGGGGAGCGGGTCCCGGTTGCCCGGCGGCCGGCACTTGAGGATGTTGGCGATGTAGACCTCCTCCCGCGCCAGGCCCATCGCCGCAATCATCTTGTCCAGGAGCTTCCCGGCCCGGCCCACGAAGGGGCGGCCCTGGGCGTCCTCGTCGGCCCCCGGAGCCTCGCCGACGAACATCAGCCGCGCGTCGGGTGCCCCCTCGCCGAAAACGACGCTGTGGCGGGTCCGGGATAGCTCGCACTTGATGCACCCGGCGGCGTCGGATTCACAGGTCTCCAGGTCGGGCCACGACTTGGGCTTCCCGGAGAGGAGGTCGCCCTCGGGTAAATGGGCGGTCAGGGGCGTCACGCCGTCTTCACTTTTCACGGGGCTTTTTTCCGGCTCCGTGACCGACTCGGAGACCGGTCCCGCGGCCGGTTCTGAAACCGATTTCACCACCGGCTCGGAAACCGGTCCCACGTCGGGCGCGGTGAGGGGCCGGGGCAGGTACACCAGACCCACCCTCGCCCAGAGGGCCAGCTGTTCCGCCAGGGATGAGCCGCCGCCGACCACCGGTTAGGGCTTGCCTGACGTCTGCAGCCGCTCCTGGACCAGCTCCACCACCCGGTCGATGATGATGTAGGCCAGGGTCCGCTTGGACAGCTTGGGGTAAGTCTCCACGGCGCCGTTGGAGTCGATGACGGTCACCACGTTGGTGTCCACGGCGAAGCCGGCGCCCTCCACGGTTATATCGTTGGCCACGATGAGGTCCAGGTTCTTCTCCTCCAGCTTGGCGGTGGCGTTGGGGACCAGGTCGCTGGTTTCCAGGGCGAACCCCACGTGGATGCGCCGGCCCTTCCTCTCGCTGAAGGACTGGAGAATGTCCGGAGCCGGCATGAACTTGACGCTGATACCCTTGTCCCCCTTCTTTATCTTCTCGCTGGAGACCTTCTCGGGGGCGTAGTCGCTCACCGCGGCGGCGGAGACGAAGATGTGGCAGTCCGGGTAGCTCCGCTCCACCGCGTCGAGCATCTCCACGGCGGTGGTCACCTGGTGGAAGCGGACACCGGCGGGCGGCGTCAGCGAGGTCGGCCCGGAGACGAGAGCCACCTTCCCCCCGCGCAGCCGCGCCGCCTCGGCGATGGCAAATCCCATTTTCCCGGAGGCCGGATTGGAGATGAACCGCACCGGGTCGAGGGCTTCCCGCGTGGCCCCGGCCGTGACCAAAACGTTGAAGCCGTCCAGGTCCTGGGTCTGGGACAGAAGCTCCAGGGCGCGCAGGGATATACCCTCGATGGGCGCCAGCCGCCCGACTCCCTCCTCGCCGCAGGCCAGGTCGCCCTCCACCGGCTCCACGAAGTGGTAGCCCAGCACCTTGAGCTCCCGCACGTTCCGCATCACCTGGGGATTCGTCCACAGGCGCGTGTTCATCGCCGGGGCGATGAGGACGGGGCACTTCACCGCCAACAGGGTGGTGGTCAAGAGGTCGTCGGCCACGCCGGCGTGGAGCTTGCCCAACAGGTCGGCCGTGGCCGGGGCGACGACGCAGAGGTCCGCCTCCCGGGCCAGGTCCAGGTGGCGGTACTCCGGCACGCCCGAGGACGAGAACATCTCGACCAGGGCCGGCCGGCCGGTGAGCGAGGAGAAGGTCAGAGGCGTCACGAACCGGGCCGCGTTTGTCGTCAGCACGGTGTCCACCTCGACGCCGTGCCGGACGAACTCGCGCGCCAGCTCGCACGCCTTGTAGGCCGCGATTCCACCGGTCACGCCGAGAAGGACCCGGCTGCCCCTCACCCGTTCGTAGTCGATTGCGCGGTCCATACGAGCCTCCCGAAACCCGCTGAAAAGACGTTGGCATTATACCACGG
>CAYTCV010000008.1:0-57668 GCA_964436465.1 uncultured bacterium | reverse complement strand
GGCGGGGTGTAGGCCTCGGCGGTAAGCCAGGCGATTTGCCCCTCTTTGGGCGGCGAACCCAACGGTGCCATAACGGCCGTGCGCAGGTGAATCCAGGCGCCTTCGAGGTTAATTTCCGCCGTGGGCCCCCAGGCCTCCAGGAGCGGAAGCGCGGCCGGGGGGGCCGTCCCCTCGCCGCCGGCGAAACCGGCCTCGGACACCACCGGCTGGCCGTCCACCAGCACCGCCACCACGCGCAGAGCCTTGGGCAGGCGCCTTTCGACGGGCAGCGCCGCGTTCTCGTCCTTCCAGTTCTCCGACAGGAGCCAGATGCGGCCCAAGGGGGCGACCAACTCCAAAAGACGGGGCGCCTCGACATTGACGTCGCCCTGGAGGTAGATATCGCCGGAGCAGAGGATGGCCAGGTCGTCGGGCAGGGCGCGCGCGCCCTTCAGGCGGCAGTCGCCGCCCACGTAGAGGATGCCGTTGACGGGCCAGAGCGAATCCTTCAAATCCCCGTCACCGTTGGGGTCGGCCAGTTTAGCGAGGTCCAGCTCCAGGAGGTCCGCGTTCCCGCCCGTGGCGGGATTCGTGAAAACCGACCGCTCCACCGCGGCCAGCGGCTCGGCGTAGTACACCCCGTCGGCGTCGAGGCAGGTGACCACGGCGCCGTCGGTGAAAATGGCGTAGGCGGCCTGGGGCCGCAGGTAGCCCATATCGGCCAGGAACGGCGGCTGGAAGCTGCCGATTCCCATGAAGCCGTCGCGCACCGCCCCGGCGAACAGCTCCTGACAGCCGGTGATGTCGTTGTTCGGGTCGTTGTCGTAAAAGGCGTAGCCCTCGTTCTGGGCCACGTGCTCCGAATCGAAGGGGGGGTCGGTGAACCACTCCACCTCGCGGAAGCCCGACTCCTCCCTCTCGTCGGGGACGACCACCAGCACGTCGCCCAGGAGCGCCTCCCGTCCCCAGGGGTCGCGCAGGCGCAGCAGCCTGGCCGCCGAGGTGACCTCCTGGCCGTCCAGCCGCACCTGGGTCCCTTCGGGCATGAGGCAGAGGTCGCCGTTGGCGTGGACCGCGCCGTCGATGTACCAGGTCGCCCTACCGGCCAGGGCGAGCTCCGAGGCCGAGAAGAGGACGTACTGTTCGAGGGGCTGCGTGCGCCCGGTGACCCGCAGCCGCCGCGTGATGGGGTTCGCCGCGGGATAGAGCGTGGCCTCGACCTGGATGGTGAAGCTCAACCGGTCGGGGTCGTTGTAGTAGGCGATGACCCGGAGCTCCTCCGGCACGCCGGCGCTGGAAAGCGAGCTCCAGCCGGCCCCGGGGTACCAACGCCAGACGTAGGCCCCGTCATCGAGATTGCGCTCCAGGCCCTCGTTTGCGCCGGGACCGTCGATGACCGCCACCACCTCGCCGGTGAGCGGGCTGGTGATTTGGGGGACGAGGGGGGTGTCCTCGTTGACGACCAGGCGGCCGTCGGCGCCCAGGACGTGGGTGGAGCGGCCGTCGAAGCGGGTTGCGGCCAGCTCGCGGAACACCATGTTCCAGCCGGATTCGGCCAGCGCCTCGCACTGAACGGCCAGGCGCGCGTCCTCGGCGGAGACGTTCTCGTAGTTCGCCAGGGCCAGAAGGAGCGCGGCGAAGATGGCCAGCACCGCCAGGACGATGAGCGCCATGGCCAGCGCCACCCCTCTCTCGTCGCCGCGTCTAGGCACAGGGTCCTCCGCCGGGGGTCTGTTGCTCAGGGAAAAGCTCATCGAGTCGGGCCGCGATGACCCGCGGGCAGTCCATCCGGGGCAGCCAGGAACAACCGCCGCATACCGCGTACCCCCGCTCGGCGGTGAAGTTGTTTTTCAGCAATCGAAGCAGTTCCGCCGCCCGATGACGCCCCGGTGACACCCCCAGAAGGTCGGCGGCGGCGCGGTCGAGCTTCTCCACGCCGGAATCCGGAGCGAGGGAGACGCACTCCGGGCTCATCTCCGGGCAGCCGTCGCACAGGTCGTCCGGCCCCTCCACGAGCTCGACGACGGTGTCGGCGGCCAGGAAGGCGCGCTGGAGCCCCAGGGTCTTGGCGATGAACCCCGGCGAGTACCCCTCACCCTGAAAGGCGATAAGACAAAGAAGGTGATGGGGGCGCAGACGAATGACGCCGACGGTCGGCGGATGGCCCACGGTCAGCTCTTCTTCCGGACATGCCGGCGCCTGCCCCGCGACCGCCGCGGTTTCTTCGCGTCGGCCACCCCTTTGACCGTCAGCTCGTCGAAGGGCTGGAGCGGATTCGCCTGCAGTACGATTTCCCGCCCGAACTCCTGCTGCAGACGCTCGAGGATGGTGGGGTATCGAGTCTTGAGGAGCTGCACGACGTTGGGGTTGCAGACGAGCTGGACGGTGGATTCCCCGGCCTGGCAGAGCGCCCGTCGGAGGGTGTTCTCCACGTGCAGGGCCAGGGACGTGTCGGACAACACGAGGCCGGTGCCGCCGCAACAGGGGCAACGGCCGGTCATCTGGGCCGTGACGCTGCGCCGGACCCTTTTTCGGGTCATCTCGACCAGGCCCAGGTCGCTCATCCGCCGCACGCGGGTTTTGGACCGGTCCTTCTGCAGGGACTGGTTGAGGCGCTTGACCACCTCGTCGCGGTGTCCCTGGACCTCCATGTCGATGAAGTCGATGATGATGATGCCGCCCATGTCCCGGAGGCGTAGCTGGCGGGGTATCTCCACCGCCGCCTCCAGGTTGGTTTCGAAGACCGTCCGCTCCAGGTCCGTCTTGCCTATGTTCTTGCCGGTGTTGACGTCGATGGACGTCAGCGCCTCGGTCTGCTCGATGACGATGTAGCCGCCGCATTTGAGCCAATTCCGCCGCTGGAGCATGCGTTCCAGCTCACGCTCGACGCCGTAGGCCTCGAGGAGGGGGTAGCGGCCGGAGTAGAGTTCGATGCGGGTGGAGAGCTTCGGGGCGGTGCGGCGGGCGAAGTTCCGGATGCGGTTGTAGAGCTCCCGGTCGTCGATGACGAGGGAGTCCACCTCTTCGGACAGAACGTCGCGGATGATGGAAAACACCAGCCCCAGGTCGTCGTAGACCAGGGCCGGTGCCTCGGTTTTTTTCGCCTTGCGGACTATTTCCCGGGAGAGGCGGTTCAGATAGCTCATCTCGGCGCGGATGGCCGTCTTGGAGGAGCCTTCGCCGACGGTGCGGACGATGAATCCGGTGTCGCCCGCGCGCAGGTTCTTCACCAACTTGCGCAGGCGGTTGCGCTCGGAGGCCGAGGCGATTTTACGGCTGACGCCCACGTGGTCGGCATAGGGCATCAGCACCAGGTAGCGTCCGGCGATGGTGATGTTGGCGGTGGCCCGGGGACCCTTCTTCCCGATGGGCTCCTTGGTGATTTGGACTAAAATCTCCTGGCCCCGGGAGAGGAGCTTCTCGATAGGCGGAACCTCGCGCCGACGGCCCCGCCGGTGGTCTATAAGGTTGTCGTAATCGGAGTCCAGGAAGGCGCCGATATCCTGTGCGTCGGTGACCAGGTCTTCGGCGTGGAGGAAGGCGTTGCGGTCGAGCCCGATGTCGATGAAGGCGGCCTGGAGCCCGGGGAGAACCTCGCTAACACGTCCTTTGTATATGTTCCCGACGATGTGACGAGCATCGGCGGATTCGGTCATTATCTCCACCAAGTCCTCGTCCTCGAGCGTGGCCACCCGAGTCTCGAGGGGGGAGACGCTGACCAAGATTTCTTTTTTCAACCAAAACCTCGTGCTTTAAAGCTGAGCGAACCGAGGCAGGCCTTGGTGTGACCGGTCGGGGAGCCGAACGTCCCGGCGGGCACAAAAGCATGGTTCCGACGACGAGACGTCGGAACCCCCGATGGTTCGGGCACAAGACTATTCTGGAGCCGTTGGCCTGCATAATCGGTTCAAAAAAAGGGAAAAAAGGTAAAAAGGGTTAAACCGTTTAACTTACGCACATAGTATAACAGAAGAACCCCCCAAAAGTCAACGCGTTGTGCAAATCCATCTCCGCAAGGCCCCGCCTTACTCCCCTTCGGGGACGCCATGGAACTTTCGTCCCCGGTCCGTGCGCCACTATCGAAACGCAGTCGGGTCGCCGTCGGTTCCCGGCCTGAAAAACGGCCGCCCTCGAGGACGGCCGCCTGAAGGCAAGGGATTTTTACACCCTTGTCTCATTATGCGTGAAATTAGCTGCGGGGGTCGCAGACGGCGCGGACGATGACGGGGTCCACGGCGTATTTCTCCAAAAACTCGCGCCGCTCCCGCAGCATCTTCTCCACCCAGGCCCGGTACTCGTCCATCCGGCCGGCCTTGGTGAAGAAGAGCACGGGATTCAGAATCTCCGCGGGCACCTTGGCCAGGAGCGCCGCGTTGGCGGGGTTTTCCACGTCCACAATCTCGTAGCCGAAGTCGGGGTCCCTCTTCCAGACGACACTCCCCATGAGCATGGCCTCGAGCATGGCGGAGGAGTGGGGAATCTTCACCTTCAGGGCCTTACCCGCCTTGACGTCCAGGGCGTCGCCGCCGACCCAACCCGTGTTCATGGCCCAGCAGACCACGCCCGGCATCGTGGCCACCAGCTCGGCGAAGCGCTTCGGCTGGAGCCCGTTCTGCCGGGGGAAGAAGGGCTGGGTGAAGGGGCTGCGGGTGCGGCCGCGCTCCTTGCCGGCCGCCGAGGTCTTGGTCGTCTCGCCGAGCATGAAGTATCCGCCGGCCTGCTCCGGGCTGACGAAGCGGATGATGCCCGGGTAGGCCGCGTCGGGACCCTCGTCGCGGTTGAGGATGCCCATGTACTTGAGGGGCGGAATGTTGTGCAGGTCGGCCGCGTTCTTTATCGCCTTCATCGGGATGATGGAGCGGCCGTTCTGGGTCCAGACGAGGAAGTCCCAGCCGTCGGCGGGGGTGTCGTACTCGTTGACCACGTCGTCGATTTTGACCTCCCCCCGGATGAACTTTTCCACGTTTCCCGCGGGGGCCTTCGTGGCGAGGAGGATGTCGTGGTAGCGCTCGACCTCCTCCACCGTCAGCCGGCTCTTGGAAAAGTCGAACCCGCCCTTTTCGTCCACGTACACGTTCTCGGTCCAGGCGGAGGGGTCGGTGGTGCCGGCGTAGATGACCGGCTCGGACTCCTCGGCCAACCCGTAGGTCTTGGCGAAGCAGCCGTTCTCGGTGATGGAAATCTCACCCCCGGGCCACAGGGTCACCATGTCGTCCTGGATGGGCTGGGTCAGCTCGCCCTGCTTGGAAAAGGTGGTGGTGGTTTTCCCGGTGCCGGAGAGGCCGAGAATCGCCATGGTGACGGTCTTCCCGCCGATGGTAACCGCCTTGGCCCCGGCGTGGAGGGTCAGAGCGCCGCGCTGGTAGGTGTACTCGTTGAGCATGCGCAGGGCACCCTTCTTACTCTCGCCGAAGTAATCCGCCCCGATGACGTAGGTGGTCCAGTTGTCCAGGTCCACCACCATGGCCTGGCCGCCGGGCATGCCTTTCGCCTCCAGGCCCGGCGTCATGACCAGACGGAGGGTGGGCTTGAAGGGCTTGGAGAGCTGTTCCTTCGTCTCCACCATCTCCCGGGGGAAGGAGAGGATTTGCTGCATGGCGGCGACGTTCGTGATGTCCAGGGAGTAGAGCCACTGCACGCCGACGGCGCGCGGGCCGAGACCCTCGTAGCCCTGGATTTCAACCAGGGTTCCCTGCTCCTCGACGTACTTCTTCACGCTGTCGATGAGGCAGGCGGCGGATTCGGGTTCGATGGTCTTCCCCGAATAGCGCCCGGCGTCGGCCTCGACGGCGACGATGTAGGTGTACGGGGCCTTGCGGGCCTTGTTGAAGGTAATCTTGTTCAGGCTGCCGTAGGCGGTCTTCATCACCGCCGGGGTGTGCTCCAGCGTCAACTGCCGGAGCTTCTCCTGGGTCGGGTTGGTGATGTAGGTCACCTTGAAGGGGTGCAGCTCTTCCATCGAAATACGTGGACTCATCCCAACTCCCAAGGTTCAGGTATTCACCAAAAACGGGTACCCGTGAAATAAATCTCACTTCGAAACGAACAGGGGGAATACTAACATAACCCCCAAAAGCTTCCAAGCTTGTCCCTGTGCTAAGATTGTGCGGGAGGAAATCCGTGCTGACGCCCCCCGAAAAGCTCCTCGTGGAAGAGCTGGGCGGGTCCGGGGTCGGGACCCTGGCCTGGGATTTGGGCTCCGCCGAGCTGACGGCCGACCTCGGACGCCCGTCCCGGGAGCTGGTCGTCGTGGAGGACGCCCTGGCCGCCGTCCGCGACCTGCCCCCCGGTTCGGCCCTCCACGCCTGTTTCCCGCCCGACCGACCGTTCGACCTCATCCTCCTCCGGGGGGACCGGGACCGGGAACGGGGCCGGGCGCGCATAGCCTGGTCGGCGAACCATCTGGACCGAGCAGGGGAGCTTCTCGTCGTCGGGGAGAAGGGGGCCGGAATCGCGGGTTACGGTCGGCACCTCGAAGAGAGCTTCGGCCGGGTCGAGGCCGTCTCGCGCTACCACTGCCGCCTGTGGCGCTGCGCGGAGCCGAGAGCGGACGAGCCGCCCGACACGGAGCCCCGGCCCGCGTACGAGGTCCCCGGCCTGGGCGCGGTGTACTCGCTGCCCGGCGTATTCGCCTGGCGCGCCCTGGACGGGGGGACGGAGCGGCTGCTGGACGAGCTGCCGGAGCGGTGGGAAGGGAGGCGGGTCCTCGACCTGGGCTGCGGGACCGGGGGGCTCGCCCTGCACGGGGCGGTGAACGGCGCGGGGAGGATTACCGCCGTGGACTCGTCGGCCCTGGCCCTGGCCTCGGCGAAAGCCACCCTTACCGGATTCGATAATGTGGAAATCCGCGCCGCCGAGGCGGGGGACGCACTGGACGGTCTCTACGACGTCATCCTCTGCAACCCGCCCTTCCATCACGGGTCGGGGCACGCGTTCAGCCTCATCGTGAAATTCGTCGAGGCCGCGGCGGACGCGCTGCGCGATGGGGGGGAGCTGTGGATGGTTCTGCGGCGGGAACTCCCCGCGGAAAAGCTGCTGGGGGACCGATTCAGGGACAGGACACTTGCCCTGCGCGGCGGCTATCTCGTCTGCCGGGCGGAGAAGTAGAGCGGGCGAGGGACTCGGCCACCAACTCCCCCAGCAGGACTACACGGACGTCGGCGCCCAGCCGGGCCAGCGAGGCCTCTATTTGAATCGCACAGCCGGGGCACGAGGTGGCGACGACCCCGGCGCCGGTGGCGAGAATATTATTCGCCTTGCGTTCCCCTATTCTCGCCGCGGTGTCGGCGTTTTTTATAAAGTAGCTCCCCGCCCCGCCGCAGCACACGTCCCGCTCGGGCAGCTCGACGTACTCCCCCAACCGGCGCAGTATTTCCTCGGCCGGGTCCACCTTTAAATAACGGGCCAGGTGGCACGGCTGGTGGTAGGTGATTACGAGCGACGGGTCGCGCACGAGGGGCAGCTCGTCCAGGCGGCGGACGAGGAGTTCCTCGAGGGTGAGTGTATCGGCGAGCGGGCCGGTGTAGTGGCCGCGGAGGAAGCTCGCGCAGGATGCGCAGGCGGTGACGATTCCATCGAGGTGATGGTCGGCGAAGGCGGCCGCGTTGGCTTCGGCGAGGGACGCCGACACCCGGCGGTCGCCGTTCCCCCAGGCGGGCAGCCCGCAGCACGTCTGGCCCCGCGGGGCGACCAGCGTTACGCCCAGGGCCTCGGCCAGCCGGATTACCGCCTCGCCCGCGGCGGGGTAGGCCAGGTCCACGGCGCAGCCGGTGAATAGGCCGAAGCGCGGGGCGCCGGGACCGCCTCGCGCGAGCACCTCGCCCCGGTCGAGACCGAAGGGGCGGACCGCCAGCGTGGGGGGCACGAGGCGGGATGAGAGACCGGCCAGGGGCAGGAGAAAGCGGTAAACGCCGGCCAGGGCGCGCTGGGTGCGCTGGGAAGGGGAAAGGCGCTTTTCGGGACGCCTGCGGAACAGACCGGCTCCCACGGCCTGCAGACGACCGAGCGCCGAGGCCGCGGACGCCAGGAGCGCCCGCCGGGGAAGCAGATACCGCAGTATTAACAGACTTAAAATTCCGCGGCCCCGCCGACCGGCGATGCGCTCCCGGGCGGCGAAGACCAGCTCCTGCACCCGCGTCCCCTGCGGGCACTCCTCCACGCACATCCGGCAGCCCAGGCAGTCGCCGATGATTTTTCCCAACTCGGCGTCGTAGGCCAGCTCCCCGGCCTCGGCGGCGGCCAGGAGCTTCAGCTTCCCCCGGGCCGAGCTGGCCTCGGAGCCCTCCGCGGCGAAGACGGGGCAGACGGCGCGGCACTTCCCGCAGGCCACGCAGCGGGCCAACTCCCGGGCGAATCCGTCGGTGTCAGTCAGACCCAACCCCGCCCCCCGTCTCCATCGAACCTCGTCCGCTCCGTTCCAGCATGTCACAGAACGCCTCGATGCGGGTGAGAATGCCCGCCTCGCCGGACTGCTCGTCCACCTGCAGAATCAGCATGGGCACGCCCGCCTTCTTCGCCTCCAGCTCCAGCGTCTTGCCCACGAAGGCGTCCGGGCCGCAGGTGGCGCTGGTCACGTGCACCAGCCCCACGGTGGTCGCCCCGGCCCGCTTCCCGCGGTTTTTCGCCAACAGGTGACCCAGGAATCCCCGCCGGGTCAGCCGCTCCCCGGCCGCCTGCTCCGGCGTGGCCCCGTAATGGATGAGGTACAGCGCCGCGTCGGCGACGATGTTGGAGAAGTACCAGAAGAAGGGCCGCTCCTTGTGCCGGGCGCCCAGAACCAGGGAACGCTTGTCCCGCCAGAGCCGCCAGGGGGTCCAAACGTCATAGCCCCGCTCCGCGAACCGCTTGACCACCCCCGCCCCCAGGTAGGGGTCGAAGAGGAGGTAGGGGTAGCCGACCACGGCCAGCACGCCCCGGTTGCCGACGGTGGGAACGGACGGCTCTATATTTTTATCCATCACGCGCAGCGCCTCGTCGGGCGAAAGACCGAGCCCCATCAGCCTCTCGTACCGCCGCTGGAACCGCAGCGCCCGGCGGTAAACGCGGTAGAGGTGGAGGTAGCTGAAGTACTTGAGGCGGCGGAGCTGGTTCGCCACGCGGTACAGGGTGGCGAAGCGGCGGGTGAGGTCCACGTTGATGTCGATGAGAACGGGGTTGTCGGCGGGGAGGCTCGCGTCGGGCTGTCCGCGCCGGACGATGGGCAGTTCGCGCACGCCGTCGGGCGGCGAAGGCTGGGCGAGTCGAAGACGGCGACGGAGCGACCGGCGGGCCCGCGCCCCGGGACCGAGCTGCTCCACGGTCTCCAGTCCCATCGTGTTGCGGACGATGTCGGGCAGGCCGATGAATTTCGGGCAGAAGGATTCGCGGTAGGACCGGCCCTGGTGCTTGAGCCGCCGGACCTTGACCAGCCGGGGGAGGTGGATTGCGTCGCACGCGCCCAGGAGCGAGTGCACGTGACCGTGGAAGACCTTGATTGGGATGCAGGCGTCGGTGACGGTGTAGGTGGTGCCGGCGTCCAGTACGGCGCGATTGGTGGGCATGCTGAGCTTGATTTTAAAACCGAGGCCGCCGAGGAGCTCGCGCACCAGGGGGTAATGGATAAAGTAATCCAGGGCGCTTGGCACGCCGATGGTCAGGCGGGGGGTGCGGTCGGAGCTTGCGGAATCGTTCATCGCCGTCCTCACGGCCCCCATGATATAAAGGACTACCCCTTTGGTCAAGAATCAATGGAGACAAGGGGCCCAAGCCCCTTGCCCGACGCCGCGGAAATCGCTATTGAACGGGACCGACCGCTAGAAGAGGAACCCGAATCCCAGGCCGCAGCAGAGAACCATCGGCGTGGCCAGGAAATCCTGCTCCCGCGGCTCGTAGCCCGGCTGGTCGATGTTGAAGGTGTAGGTGCCGCTCGCGTGGAGGCGGTAGTGGACGAAAGGCTCCAGGTAAAACACCTGGCCGAGGACGAACTGGCAGCCGACGCCGACCCCCACGCCCAGGGCCAGGGAGCGCGTGTAGCCCGGCGCGTTGTCGAAATCGGTGTAGTTGAAGGAGACGCCCAGGTCCACGTGACCGTAGGGCCGGATGTTCCCCCTGATGAAGTAGGCATTCAGGCCGAACGCGATTGAGCCCTCGCCCGCGGTGAGGTCGTAGCTCGGTATATGGTCGCCGAGGATGTTGGTGGCCGAGGCGGTGGCGAAGTGGAAGTTGAATCCGAAGGTCAACTCCAGGTAATCGGAGAAACCGACCCCGCCCTCCAGGGCCGCGTAAACGCTGGGCGTGTACTCCGTGCTCGCGATGTTTTCGTTATCGAACGCCTGCGGCAAGGGGTCGGTGAGGGCGACGGGATAGGCGGCGCGGAAACCGAAACGACCGTAGCCCCTCTTCCCGGAAAAATCGGCCGAGAACGAGGCGACGAGGGCGACGAAGAGGAGCACCACCACCGTTGGCTTCATCTCAACCTCCCAGAGTGTTCGCCCACCTGCGTGGAACAGTGACTTACGGAAAACGCATCGCCTTACGCGACAACATCCTCCTTCACTCGAAGGTTAGCATCTCCGCGGTCGTTTGGCAAGGCGCCGCCCCGTCGAATGCTACCCAACGGGGCGGACGGCGTGTATAATCCTGGTTAGAAAAGCCCGTACCGAGGCGCCGCGCCGTAACCCGCAGGAAAAATGCCGCGTCTGTGCCCGCTCATCTGCGCGTTTCTACCGGTCCTCCTCGCGCCGGCCTTGGGAGCCGACGCCCCCGAGGGAGAGGGGCCGGAGACGTTCCCCCTGCTCGAGCCGGTCCAAATAACCACCCGCATTTCCTTCGAGTCCTCCCCGGCGGTCAACCGCCGGGACAATCGGCTGGCCTTCGTGTCCGATTCGAGCGGGAACTCGGACATCTGGCTCATGGACCTGGAGAGCCGCGAGCAGACCCAGCTCACGACCAACACCGCCGACGATTACAACCCGGTCTGGTCGTCCGACGGGACGAAAATCTACTTCACCAGCACCCGCGACGACCCCGAGGGCGAGATTTACTCATACAGCATCGAGTTGGGCTTCGCTACGCGGCTGACGACCCACCCGGGCCGCGACGAGACCCCCGTACCCTCACTCGACGAACAATACATCTACTTCACCCGGTCCGAGCCCGCCGACTACCGGCCCCCCCCCGGAACGGTGGACGCCGACTGGGAGCCGCCCCCGAACCTGTCCAACGTCTTCCGGGTGAACCGGACGGGCGAGGGGCTTCTGCGCATCACCGAGGCGGGCGGCGCCAATCCGACCCTCTCCCCCGACGGCTCCTGGCTGTGCTACGTCGTCCCCGGGGTGGGCGGCAGCACCCTGGAGGCCCGGCGGCTCTCGGACGGCCTTCGCAGAACCCTGGCGTCCGAGGCGGGGGTCATGGTCCGGCCGCGCTGGAGACCGGAGGGCATCCTCTTCACCCGTTTCGCCCTGGACACGAACTCCGACGGTGTCGTGGATACCCGGGACAACGCCCAGCTTTGCCTTCTGGAAGCGGAGGCGCTGGAGCGCATTCTGGAGGGTTCGACGCCCGGAGCAGCCGCGGCCGACCGTCTGAAGCCCGGCCAGGCAGCCTACCGCCGCCTCACCGCGGGCGCCGACTGGGACGGTTTCGCCGACACCGACGGTACCCTGGTCTATTTCAGCTCGGACCGCTCCTCCAACGGCGACATCTGGAGCATGCCGCTCGCCCCGCCCGAGCTGCCGGAAAACCCCTCCACCGCCCTGCGCCTGGCGCGGGGGGTCGTCGATGACCCCGTCGCCCGGCTGCTGGCCTTCACTCTCTTCGTGGACACCTTCTACCGTCAGGAGGACCTGGCCGCCCGGGCCCAGCTCGAGCTCGCCTCCGACATGGAGAATCTCGGCTGGAGCCGGCAGGCCGGGCTCGAGCGCGCGGGGGTGGTCGGCCGCTGGCCGGGGGGCATAACCGCCGGGGCGGCCAGCGTGTTGTCCAGGCTCCAGCAGGAGTGGCTCGGGGCCATCTACTTCGACCAGCTTCCCGCGGCGTACCGGTACGTGGACGAGGGGCGGACGGTGGAAGAGGCGACCCCCGACATCCTGGCCCGCGCGCGGGACCTGGCGACGGAAACCGCGGATTACGTTCCCGAGGTCGCCTGCGGCAGCCTCATCCTGGCCGGGGACGTCCTGTACCGGGTGGGCCGGGTGGAGGAGGCGCTCGAAAGTTACGATGCGGCCGCGCGTCTGGGCTCCGATTTCAGCCTGCGCGCCGAGGCGGACTTCAAGGCGGCGCGCTCCCTGGAACGGCTCGGGCGGCACGACGAGGCCCGGGACCTCTACCTCTACATCCTCACCAACTACCCCGCCGAGAAGAGGTGGCAGAACCTGACCCAGCGCGACCTGGTGAGCCTAACCGTGGGCAACCTGCGCGACGTGGAGCGCATCGTGGCCCTGGAGAAGATGACCCGTGATTTCGCCGAATACCCCGAACTGGCCGGCTACGCCCAGGGTCAAATCGGCGACGAGCTCCGGCGGATGGGCCAGGAGGAGGAGGCCCTGGTCGCGTACCATGAGGTTTTGGCGGATTACCCGCGGGCGAGCTTCCTCGGGGTGAGCGTCCTGTTTAAAATCGCCGACGTGGAGAAGGACCTCGGGCACCCGGAGGAGGCCGCGACGGCCCTGGAGCGCATCGTGGACACCTACGGCGAACTTTCTGGGGGGCTGGAGTCCATCCGCGCCTCACAGACCCTGCGCCGCCTTCTGGTGGAGGAGGCGGACGGCTACCGCCGGCGCAACGACCTCCAACGCGCCGAGACGCTCATCCGCCGCGCCATGGACTTCGATTACTCCAACGACCGGAGCCACCGCGCCCTGGTCAAGCTCTACTGCGAGGACATGGGCAAGCGGGACGACATCGTGCGGGAGTACCGGAATCGCCTCCTGGACTCACCCGACGACCCCATCGCCCACTACGCCCTCGGATTGGCCCTGACCTACCCTCCCACCGGCCAGGGGAGCGGGGTCAACTACGCCGAGCTGCCCGAGGCGGAGGCCGAGCTCCGCCGGGCGGTGGACCTCCACTTCTTCTTTCCGGCCGCCTGGTTCACCCTGGGCTGGCTCGACCTCGAACGCGCCGTCCGGGAGAGGGAGAACGACAACGAGCGGGAGGCCGGCGATTATCTTGAAAAGTCCCTGGATTACCTGAACCTCGCCCGCGCCCAGAACGACGAGACGGAGTACCCGGACTTCGAGGCCGACATCGAGCTGGCCCTCGGCAACGCCAACTACCTGTTGTACAACTTCGGCCCGGCCTACGAGCACTACAACCGGCGCGAGGAGCTTAGACCTGCGCCGCAGGGGGCGGAGGTGGAGGCGCGCTTCCACTTCAACGCCGGCCGCTGCGCCCGGCACACCGAGAACTACCCCGAGGCCGTCCGGCACTACGGGGCGGCCCGGGACCTCTTCGCCGAGTTGGGAAACGACGTGGGCGTGCTGATGTGCACCGACGGCCAGGCGCTGGTCTACTTCGAACAGGAAGCCTACGACAAGGCGCTGAACTGTTTCATCCAATCCGCCGACCTGTACGACCGGGTGGCCCGGCGGGAGGAGGCCGCGGCCGCGGACCTGCCGGACCTGGGCGACCGCACCCGCGCCGCCGAGCGGGCCCTGGCCGCCCGCGCCAAGCGTTCCTACGCCCTGCGAAACATCGGCGTCTGCTACTACTTCCTCCAGCTCTACGCCGACGCCCTCGACTACTTCCAGCAGGCGCTCGACGTCCTGGACCAGCTCGGCCGGGCCCGCTATTCGACCGCCTCGAGCGGCCTGCTGGATTTTTCCTTCAGCGCGGGGCTGGTGGGTGATACCTCGGAGGCGGCCCGGGGCTTCGACCTCGCCGGCGAGAAGGAGCTCATCTACACCTTCGCGGCCAAGTGCCACTCCCGCCGGGGGGACTACCGGGCGGCCATCGCCTGCTACGAGGAGCGCCTGGCCCTCTTCGAGGAAACCTCCGGCGGGAAGAACGAGGAGGTGGTCTCCGCCGAAAGGGGGAGAATCTACAACCGCATCGGTTACCTCTCCTACAAACTGGGCGACCTGGCCGAGGCGGCGAAGGACTACCTCGCCTCCATGCAGGCGTGCCTCGAGGGCGGAGCGTACCGGGGCGCGCTCGTGGCGCTCTCCAACCTGGCGGAAATCGCCATGAACATCGCCGACCGGGTGCGCATGGAGGGGACGCCCGTCGAGGAACTGTTCCCCGATTGGGGGACGGATGAGGGGGCGACCGACCTCCACGATATAGCCGCCGAGGTCCAGGCCGCGCTCGAGGAGTACGCCCCCAAGCTCGCGAGCGTGGCGGACCCGAAGCTCGGGGCGCGCATCGCCAACGCCCGCGGGCTGCTGCGTCTGTACCTCGGGGGCGAGAACGAGACCCCCGTCGCGCGGTACGAACGGATAAGAAAGGCCGAGGCCGCCTTCTTCACCGCCCAGAACGCCTACGAGACCCTGGGGGACGCCGCCGGCGCGGTGGCCTGCGAGCACAACCGGGGGGTGGCGCTGGTGCAGCTCGGCTTCTCCGAGGCGGAGAACCTCCTGCAGCGGGCGCGGGACCGCGCGAACCTCTTCGCCCTGGACCGGCTGTCCTGGCGGGCGAGCCGTTCTCTGGCCGAGCTCTACCTCTCACGCGGTGAGCCCGGCCGGGCCAGGGTTTACCTGGAGCAGGCCCTGGAGACGGTGGAGCGCGAAATCGGCCAGAAAACCCAAACCGTGCCCCTCTCGGTGACATTCGCCGAAATCCGTGACCTGTACGAGAAGATGGTCGTCCTGTCGGCCGAGGCCGGGGCCGCCGAGGACGCCCTCCGCCTGGTGGACCGCGAGCAGGAGGCGTACCTGGCGAGCATCTTCGCCGACCGGGAGCTCGAGCTGGCCAGCGAGATGGACAAGCTGTTCCTGGGCGACGAGCTCTTCACCCAGGAGCGGATATCGGACCTGAGCGACCGAATCTCCGCCCAAAGCCTCTCCGCGGACCCCGCGGTGGCCGGTGAGCTGGATGGGTTGCGAAAGCAACTGGTGGACGAGCGGCTCCACTACCACGAAATCGTCGAGGAGCAGCACGCCCGGAAACCCATCCTGACCGCTCTGGTTGGAGTGTATCCCTCCGGGCTCGAGGATGCCGGCCAGGTGCTGCGCGGGGGCGAGATTCTGCTGACATACTTCTTCGCCGGCGACGGCCTCTACGCGTGGCTCCTGGATTCCGGCGGCGTTCGGCAGGAGAGAATCGCGCTGAACCGGGCGGCGGCCCGGGAGCTGGTGGACGGGGCGTCCGCCGGGGACGCCAACGCTGTCACCGAGCTCGGAAACCTCCTCCTCTCCCCGTTCGCGGGGGAGTTGGGCGGCGCCCGGACCGTTTACGTCGCGCCGGACGGCGTGCTCTGGCGCGTACCCTGGCCCGCCCTCCCCGCCGGTGACGGCCGGCCCCTGGTGGAGACCACCCCGATGGCGGTCGTGGCCTCTTTCTCCGAACTTACCTACTGCCACGACGCCCGGAACGCGAGTTACTCGAAGCCGATGTTCTTCGTCGGCCGGGTCGGTGTGCCGGAATCGGACCGCCAGGCCGCGCAGGAGAGAAGCGCGGAGGTTTCCGGCGACATGACCCCCGCCGACGTCACCGAGTCGGAGCTTATAGAATCCATCACCTCGAAGGGTCACCTGGACATGACGGTGCCCCTGGAGTTCTCGGGCGGGGACCCGCTCTCCTTCGGCTTCCGGCTTTCAGAGGCCCAGACCGGCCGCCTCGCCCGCCGCGACCAGGGGCTGTTGAACTTCAACGCCCTGTTGGGCAACACCCTCGACATCAACGTCGTGAGCCTCAACGACACCGGGAACCGTATCGAGCTGGGTCCCGGGATTGGAAGCGGCCTGGCCGTCCTGTGCCGGTGCTTCACCTACGCCGGGGTACCCAGCCTCATCTTCTCTCCCAACACCGCCGCCGACGGCGCGCGGAACCTGTTCGCGGAGGCCTTCGCGCGCTGGCGGTTGAGCGAGCCGCCGGCCGAGGCGGTGCGCCGGGCCCAGCTCGAGGTGCGGGAGAAATACCCGTCCACGACGGACTGGGCCGGGGCGATGCTCCTGGGATTCGCCGGATTTTCCGACGTCGAGGCGCGCACCTTCGCCGAGGAGCAGTTCTCGAACACGGTCCGCTCGGCCCTGGCGTACCAGGGGGAGGGGGATTTCGAGACCGCCCTGTACCAGTTCCTCAAGGCCGCGGGGATGGCGGAGCGGCTGGGGGACGACGAGAAGAAGCTGCAGCTCTGGGGGGCCGCCGTCAGCGCCGCGCACGATTCCGGGAAGCTGAAGCTGGCGCTGGAATACCAGTTGAAGCTCCTCGAGGCCGCCGGCGACCCGGTCTCCCGCGCCAAGGCCTATCGGCGCCTGAGCGCCCTGGAGGCCGAAGCGGGCAACCTTGACGCGGGGCTGGAGGCCAACGGCCATTACCTGGACGCCCTGGGCGAGCTGGGCGGACCCGAGGTCGCCGCCCTCGTAGACCCCTACCTCTCCGGCCACCTGGACCGAGCCCGCCTCCTGGTGCGCGCCTACCGCTTCGAGGAGGCGGCGGTCGAGTACAACCTGGCCGCCGACCTGGCCGTGGGGGCGGAGCGAGATGCGACGCGGGCCCAGGTAACGCTCGAGCTGGGGAATCTCTACCAGGCCAACCTGGACGACCAGGAGCGGGCCGAGAGTTACGCCGAGCTCAGCCGGCTGACCTTCGTCTCCCTGGGCGACCCGGTGGGTGAGGCGAGAGCCCTGGCGCTCCTGGGCTTCATCGCCACGGAGAAGGGCGACCTCACCGCCGCCCGGGCGTACCACACGGAAGGCCTGGCCAAGGCGGAGAAGTACCCCGGCGAGCCCGACGCACCCGCGGCGCGCCTGGACAACCTCTTCGGCCTGGCCAAGGCGTACTGGAAGGACCGCTCCTTCAACCAATCCCTGGAAATCAGCCGGCAGGTCCTCGCGGAGCTGGGGGAGGCGGGACCGCCCGGCCTCATCGCCCGTTTCCTGGGCAGCGAGGCGCTGTCGCTCTTGGGGATGCGCCGGACCGACGAGTCGCTCGCCGCGGCGACGGCCGCCCTGGAGAGGGCCCAGGCCTCCGGCGACGCCCAGGAGACCGCCGCCGCCCACTCCAACCTGGGCCTCGTTTACCGTCTCAGCGGCCGGCCGGGAATAGCCCGCGTCCACTTCGAGGAGGCGCTGGCCGAGGACCAGCGAATCGGCTACTCCCAGGGGGTGTCGAACGACCTGCGGCACCTGGCCGCCGTCGCCGAGCTGGAGGGGAAGACGGCCGAGGCCGTCGACTTCCACGAGCGCTACCTGGCGGACGCGGACCTGACGAACCCGCGGACGATTCTGGGCTACTGCGACGTGGCCCGTCTGGTCCTCACCGACGACCCGGCGAAGGCGGCCGACTGCCTGGAGCGGGCCCGGAGGGGGGCGGTCGCCGCCGACCGGCCGGACCTCCTCTGGCGGGTCCACCACCAGCTCAGCCGGCTGGCCGAAAAAAACGGGGACAGACCGACCGCGCTGGCCGAGTTCAATCTGGCCCTGGAAACCGTCCGGCAGGCCGCGCCCGAGTCGCCCCTCTCCGCGGCTCTTCAGGGCATCTTCGTCGGGGCCAAGCAGCTCTTCACCCACGGCATCGGACTCGCCCTCGAGGCCGGGGATTTTCGCCGCAGCCTGGAGTTGGAAGAAATCTGCCGCTCCGTCGTCGGCGAAAGAGCCCTGTTGTCGGCGGACATCCCCTGGCGGGACGCGGAACTCGGCCGGGCCCTGGCCCGGTACACCGACGCTTCCCGACGGATTTCACTCCTCCTCGGGGCGGAGAGCGACGCGGGGCTGGACGGGGCGCTGGCGGAAGAGGGCGTGCTCGTGGATGAGATTGCCGAGCGGTGGCCCGCCTTCGCCGGGGTTGTCGGCAAAACGGCGACGGCGGAGGAAATCATCCGGGGCGTCGGAGACCGGCGGGCGGCCCTGGTCTATCACATAGACGGCGACCGTCTCTGGAGCTGGCTGGTGGACGGCGACGGGGTGCGTGTCGTCGAGAGACCGGCCCAGACCGCCCGGAACGCCGCCCGGGAGTTGACCACCCTCTTCACCTCTCGGGGCGACCCGGACCGCTTCAACGAGCTGGCCGCCGCTCTGGCCGCCGAGGTCATCGGCCCCTGGGCCGACGAGCTATCCGCGGCGGACCCGGACGAGCTCTTGATTATCCCCGACGGCGAGCTGGTCTACGTGCCCTTCGGCCTCCTGCCCTTCGGTGACGGCTGCCTGCTGGACCGCTTCCCCCTGGCCTACGCCCCGAGCTTCACCGCCTGGCTCACGCCCGTGAACGACGTCTACGGCGAACTGCCGCTGGTCAGCTTCGCCAACCCGGCCACGGGAAATCCCCGGGACGACCTCCCCTTCGCCGAGAAGGAGGCGGAGAGCATCGCCGGTCTGTTCCCCGGAGGTCCCGAGCCGTTCACCGGCCCGGCCGCCCTGAAGAGCAGTTACACCGAGCTGGCCGGTCGGGCCCGTTGGCTGCACCTGGCCACCCATACCCGGCTCGCCCCTGGCGACCCGCTCTCCTCCGCCCTTTGCTTCACGCCGGACGAGGGAACGGGCGACGACGGCCTCCTGACCGTGCGGGAGATTATCTCCCTGCCCCTGACTTGCGAGCTGGCGGTCCTCTCGGCCTGCGAGACGGCGGTGCCCGAGGGGGCCGACGGCCTGGAATTCTTATCCCTGGCGCGGGCCTTCCTCTTCGCCGGGGCGGATTCCGTAGCCGCCACCTTCTGGCGCACATCGGACATCGCCACCGCCATCACCGTCCGCAACCTCTTCCTGAACCTCGCCGACGGCCTTTCTCCCGCCGAGGCGCTCCGGCTGGCCCAGCTCTCGACCCGGGAGAGCTTCCCCAGCCCGGCGTACTGGGGCGGCTTCGGCATTTTCACCCGCAGGACGCCATGAAAAAAACCGCCGTTCTTCTCCTTTTCGTTCTCGTTTTATGCGCCTTCGCCCGGCCCGAGTACGCGGAACGGGAGCGCAAAGACTGCGTTTACTGCCACCTCAATCCCCAGGGCGGCGGTCCGCGCAACGAGCGGGGCCTCTACTACGCGGCCCACGGCCACAGCCTCGCGGGGTGGGTCGAGGCGGGGCACGACATCCCGCAGCCCCCGGTGACCGCCTCACCGCTGTGGCTCCTCAAGAGCAGCCTGACCGTGCTGACGCTCCTGGCGGCGCTCACCGCGTACATCATCATCTACGCCTCCCGCCCGGCGGCCAGGCGGGACCCGGAGAGTGGCGCGAAGCTGCGCCGTCGGCACCGCGTCTTCGGCTGGACGACCCTGGGGCTCTACGCCCTGTTGACCGTCATCTGCCTCGTGGCCCACGGCGTCCGCGGCAACACGGACCGGGTGGTGCTGCACACTATTATTGGCTTCATCGGGCTGGCGCTGTGCGCCGCCAAGGTGCTCATCGTCGAGAAGCGCTGGAAGCTGTGGCGGGTCTGCCACATCGTGGGCGGGGCGCTGCTGTTAGTGAACCTCGTCATGTTCGCCACCGGCGCGTGGTGGTATATCATAGGCCGCTTTCTGTAGAGGAGTCGTCATGCTCGTCCGTAAACCGTTAATTATTCTGCTGCTGGCGGCGTCGTTCTCCTCCGCCGGGCTCGACCGGCCCCACTACACCTGGTCGGAGCTCTACGAACCGGGCCTCGAAATCGTCGGCGAGGGTTACAGCCTCCAATGGACGCCGTGGACCGACGCCGCGGTCCTGGAGCGGCACGGCCGGACATTCGAGCTGGCGATGGACGGCGGAGATTCTCTCCTCGGCTGCATCGACGGCTACCTCTACTTCGCCCGCCGGGGGGACGAGGCCGACCCGACCGCCCTGACCATCCGGCGCATGCACGTCGACGACGCCGACCTGGGCTTCGTCGTGGACATGTTCCAGCTGAGCCTCCCTTCGCGCTACGCCGACCTCGCCCTGTCGCCGGAAGGGGACCGGCTCGCCGTGGCTACCGGCGGCGACGAGCATAAGGTCGAGGTTCTCGTTTACGGCCTGGGGCGGGAATGCAAAGTCCTCCAGGAGCGGACCTTCCCCGTGGAAACCAGTCAGATTCGGGTCAGAGTCGAACTGCTCGAGTGGTCCGACGACGGGGAGTCGCTCTACCTGAACTTCCACCCCCACTCCCCGGCCTCGGACGAGTTTCTGGACCTGCAGCCGCTCCTGCGCTGGAACCTGACGACCGACAGGCTGACCGAGGTGCTCCCGCGAGTCGGGTGGGTCCTGCCCGTCGCCGGTCGGGACGGCCGGACGGTCATCCTGGCCGAGGAGATGGTCGACGCCCCGTCGTCCTGGACTATGCCCTGGGGCTGCCTTCCGGGCTTTCCGCCGTACGGCCTGTCCCGGTGGTGGGAGTTGGACCCGGCCACGGGGGGGCTGACGCCGCTCATCGCCACCGACCCGCCCGACGCCGAACGGCTGTTCGACGGCGACCCGACGACCACCTGGCGCGGGGAGGCCGTTACCGTGGACCTGGGGCGGCCGCTGCCCCTAGAGAGCTTCCTGGTCGTCGGCGGTTACGCCGAGGGCGGGGAGACCCTCCCGGGGGATTCGGTCACCTGGGACACGCGGTTCGAGCTGCAACCCTACGAGAGCCCCGACGAGCTGCGGGGGAGCACCGAGAGCGTCCCCGTGGAAGGCGTGGCGGGGACCGTGGAGCTCATGTGCATCCCCAACGACCCCGAACGGGAGGCGCAGGCGGTCACGGCGGAGCTGGTGCCGCTCTTCGCCTTCCGGCCGGTGCCTTAAACGGAATCATCCACTCGCGGACGCTTGGCCCCCCGCCGGGGGCCTGTTATAATCGCCCTTTGACGCGGGCCGACTCATTCAAGGGTAAAAATGCCGACCAGCCACGAAATCAAGCGCACCTACCTGGACTTCTTCGTCGAGCGGGGGCACACCGAGGTCCCCTCGGCGCCGCTGGTGCCCCGGGACGACCCCTCCCTGCTGTTCAACTCGGCGGGGATGGTCCAGTTCAAGCCGTACTGGGCCGGGACTGTTCCGGTACCCTTCAGCCCCGCGCGGGCCTGCTCCCTGCAGAAGTGCTTCCGGCTGACCGACCTGGAGAACGTGGGCCGGACGCGGCGCCACCACACATTCTTCGAGATGCTGGGCAACTTCTCCTTCGGCGACTACTTCAAGGAGGAGGCCGTCCGCTGGGCCTGGGAGCTCTGCGTGGACGTGTACGGGATGGACCCGGAGCGCATCCACGCCGCGGTCCTCACCGACGACGACGAGGCGCACCGGCTGTGGCGGGAGGTCATCGGAATCCCGGCGGAGCGGGTCATCCGGCTGGGCGCCGAGGATAACTTCTGGGGCCCGGCGGGGAAGACCGGCGCCTGCGGCCCGTCCTCGGAGCTGTACTGGGACTACGGTCCCGAGCACGGCTGCGGACGCCCCGACTGCCGCCCGGGGTGCGACTGCGACCGCTTCGTGGAGTTCTGGAACCTGGTCTTCCCCCAGTTCGACATGCAGCCCGACGGCACCCTGGCCCCGCTCGCCAACCGGGGCATAGACACCGGCCTCGGCGTGGACCGCCTGGTGGCGATTCTGCAGGGCAAGGACAACGACTACGACACCGACCTCTTCCGGCCCATCATCGAGGCGGCGGCGGTGATTCTGGGCCGGGAGCCGGACGACCCGGCCGTCCGCCCGCGGCTCTGGGCCGTGGCCGACCACGCCCGGGCGCTCACCGTGACGCTCGCCGAGGGGGTTTTCCCCTCGAACACGGGGCGGGGCTACGCCCTGCGGAGACTCCTGCGGCGGGCCGGGCGGCTCGGCTTCGAGCTCGGCGTCGAGGAGCCCTTCGTCTACCGGCTGGTGGACACGGTCAACGAGGTCCTGGGGTCGAGCTACCCCGAAATGCTCCCCCGGGCCGAGCGGACGAAGGAGGCGCTCTGCCGCGAGGAGGAGCGCTTCCTCGGCACGCTGGCCGCCGGAATGGAGGTGTTCTCCGCCATCGTCGAAAACCTCTCCGGCCAAGAAATCTCCGGGCGCGACGCCTTCAAGCTCTACGACACCTTCGGCTTCCCGGTGGACCTGACCCAGGTGATGGCCGAGGAGCGGGGGCTCTCGGTGGACCTGGAGGGCTTCGAGCGGGAACTGGAGGCGGCGCGGGAGACCTCGCGGGCCTCGGCCCGTTTCCACTCCGGCGACGGGGGTCCGACGGTGAGCGGTCTGGAGACGGTCTTCCACGGCTACGACGCCCTGGAATTGGAATCCCGAATCCTCGCGCTCTTCGACGCCGACCACGAACCGGTGGACGCCCTGGAAACGGGCGCGGAAGGCACGGTAATCCTGGACGAGACGCCCTTCTACGCCGAATCGGGCGGGCAGGTCGGTGACACGGGCGGACTCACGACCGACTCCGGCGGCGTCTTCACCGTCGCCGACACCCGGAAGGCCGGCCAGGTCCACCTGCACGTCGGCCGGGTCAAAAGCGGCTCGTTGAGCGTGGGGGAGACCGTCCGGGCGGCGGTGGACGAATCCCGCCGGCGGCGCATCCAGGCCCACCACACGGCCACGCACCTCCTCCACTGGGCGCTGCGAAAAGTTTTGGGCGAGCACGCCGTCCAGGCCGGCTCCTGGGTCGGGCCGGACTACTTCCGCTTCGACCTGAACCACCCCCGGGCGATAACGGAACACGAGCTGGCGGAAATCACGCGGCTGGTCAACGAAAAGATTCTGGTGAACGACGCCGTGCGCTGGCGGATGGTATCTATTGAAGAGGCCCGGCGCCTCGGGGCGATGATGCTTTTCGGCGAGAAGTACGGCGCCGAGGTCCGGCTGGTGGAGACCGGGGACTATTCGAAGGAGCTCTGCGGCGGGACGCACGTCTCGGCGACGGGGGAAATCGGAAGCCTGTACGTCGTCCAGGAGAGCGCGCTGGCGGCGGGAGTGCGGCGCATCGAGGCGGTGTGCGGCATGGCGGCGGTGGAGCACGTGAGCCGGCGCGAGGGCCTCCTGGACCGCGCGGCCTCCCTGGTCAAGGCCCCTCCCTCCGAGCTTCCCGCTCGCGTCGAGACCCTGCTGGAGGACCGCAAAATCGCCGACCGGAAAATCTCCGAGCTGGAGGAGCGACTGGCCTCGGGCGGGAGCCGGAACCTGGCCGACGAGGCGGAGGAGATTGACGGGGTGAGGCTCTTGGCCGCGGAGCTACCCGGCGTAGGCGCCAAGGCGCTGCGCGGCACGGTGGACCGCCTGAAGGAGGAGCTCGGCTCGGCGGTCATCCTCGTGGCCGCGCGGGACGGGGACAAGGCGGTCCTCGCCTGCGGCGTCACGGGGGACTTGGTGGAGAAAGGTTTCCACGCCGGACGGCTCATCGGCGAGCTGGCGCCGCTTCTGGGCGGTCAGGGCGGCGGGAGGCCCGATTTCGCCCAGGGCGGCGGAATTTTCCCGGACAAGCTCCCACTGGTCTTCGCCAAAATCCGGGAGCTGGTCGGCGGGGGTCGCTGATGCCCAACGTCATCCGGCCGGAGGACATCCGCCCCTACCCCTGGCGGGCCGGGAGGGTGCTCATCCGTATACTCGGGGCGGTCTGCCTGGGCGGCGGCATGGTAACCGCCCTGTCCCTCACGGTCCTGCCCGGGCTGGCCTGGTTCGACCTTCCGCCTTTGGAGCTGCGGGATTGGCTCTACGCGCTGTACGGCCTGTGGAGCCTGAATTTATGCCTCGCCGGCGCGGGCCTGCTCCTCATAAAAGGCTGGGGACGCTGGCTCGGAGCCGCGGCTGGGCTTTTCATCACCGCGATAAGCGCGTACCCCCTGGCGTACAACTCGCTGGCCGGACTGAAGGAGTGGGCGTGGGCCGCGGCGGCCATCGCCGGAATCCTCCTGGCCTACTCCCTGTTGATGCCGCTGCGCCCGGCTTTCGGACCCGCCCCCCCGAAGCGGGGCCGGTGACGGCCGGCGTATCTGCGGCGGCGCAGCCGCGAAACCAAAATCCCCCCGGAGCCGTATCCCCACCGACGGCCCTGGTTGACTCCGAACCGGCGGGGTGGCTATACTCGCGGAAAAGAAGCGGCGGCGCAGCCGTAATCACCACCCAAGGGGGTAGCGGTGTCTTCGGAATATAACAGGGTCGCCAACGCCCGCCACCTCTTCGAGCGGGGCTTGTACGCCGAGGCGCTCAACGAGCTGCGGATGGCGGTCGGGGAGGGCAAGGAGTACCCCGACGTGTACAACCTGATGGGCCTCTGCAACTCCATGAACTCCGACTACAAGGTCGCCGTGAGCTACTACCAGAAGGCCCTGGAGCTGAATCCGGTCTACGAGGAGGCGCGGCTCAACCTCCTCATCACCCTCTCCGACCTGGGCCAGTACGAGGAGGCGGACGCCGAGCTCACCGCCATGCTCGCCTCGACGAAAATCCGGTCCGACGAGCTCAGCCCCGCCATCAAGGCCCGGCTGGCCGAAGGCTACCGCGAGTTGGCCACCCTCGAATTGGAGATGGGCCGCATAGACCAGGCGGAGCGGCTCATCAACGAGGCGGTGGAGTTGGCGCCGTTCTACGTAGACCTGCTGGTCTTCCGGGGAAAAATCCTCCGCCGGGGCGGGCGGCTGGCCGAGGCCGAGGAAATCCTGGAAAAGGCCATCGCCCTCAATCCCAACTACCAGAACGGCCAGCTCGAGCTCGGCCTGGTGCATTTCCAGCAGGGGGCCTACGACACGGCCAAGGGGCACCTCCAGAAGGCTCGTGAGCTGTCCAAAGGCACGAGCCGCGAGGCGGAGCTCTACATGTCATTTTTAAAATCGAGGACCGAGGAGAAGAAGTAAGCTGTGAAGGCGGCATTCATCATCGGGGTCATCGCCCTCGTTTTGTGCGGCTGCGCCGTGGAGCTGCCGGACCTCTTTTCGCTCACCGCCCTGGAGTGGTTTGAGCTGGGCAAGGGCTACTACGAGAAACGGGAATGGGAGGCGGCGCGGGGCTGCTTCGAAAACGTGATGATTGTGTACCCCTCGTCGAAGTACGCCGACGACTCCCAGTTCTACCTGGGCCTGGCCTACTTCGACGACGGGCAGTACCTCGAAGCCCAGGCGGTTTTCGAGGACATGGCCGCCAGCTATCCCAACTCACCCTTCACCGACGACGCCCGGTTCCACGTCGGGCGGTGCTACTTCAAGCGCGCGCCCGATTATCAGCGCGACACGGAGCTCATCAAGGCGGCCATCGGCGAATACCGCCGCGCGCTGAAGCTCTTCCCCGGCTCGGAGCTCGTCCCCCAGATACAGGATGCGATTCGGGAGGCCGAGGAGCTGGAGGCCCGCAAGCTGGACTACATCGCCTACGTGTACCGCCGGATGGACCACCCCCGGTCCGTGATTCTCTACGCCGACATGCTCCTGGGCGACTACCCCGACTCCGTGTACGTGCCGCGGAACCTCTGGCGCCGCGGGGAGGCGCTGGCGGAGTTGGGATACCCGGACGACGCCCGCAGCGATTTCGAGCGGATTTTAACGGAGTACCCGGACACCGAGTACGCCGCGGACGCCCGCGAGAGCCTGGGCACGCTGGGGAACCCGGACGGCGGCTAGGACGGGCGGTTCATCCAATCGCCTGAACCGGCCTCGGCCGGTTTTTTATGTGCCCCGACGCCCACCGCGGCGGGGAGGATTGTTATGGTAAAATCCTGACGCTGGTCCTTTCGCCGGGCCGTAACCTTTTCGCTTCCCATCCTCGGCGGTCGAAGAATGGACACACCAGGGAAGTACGCCCTCTTCGGCGGCAGCTACGACCCGGTGCACCTGGGCCACCTGCTCCTGGCGACCTTCGCCCGCGAGAAACTGGACCTGGACCGGGTGTACTTCATTCCCGCCGCCCGGGGACCCCACCGCGACCACCCCCCGAAAGCCGCCGAATCCCACCGCCTCGCCATGCTCCGGCTGGCGCTCGAGGGTGAGCCGGCCTTCGTCCCGGACGACATCGAGCTCCGGCGGGGCGGCGTGTCATACACCATAGACACGGTCCTGCGCTTCCGGGAGCTTCTGGGCGGTGAGCCGGTCATCCTCGTGGGCGCCGACAACCTGAACGACCTGGGTACCTGGCACCGGGTGGACGAGCTGGTACGGCTCGCCCGCTTCGCCTATGCGCCGAGGCCCGGGAGTGCAATTACGCCCGAAAAACTCCCCCCCCGGACCCGGACGTCGGCTATCCCCATGCCCCCCTTCGGCGTCTCCTCGACGTTGGTTCGCCAAAGAGCGGCGGCGGGTTTGAGTTTGAGGTGGCTCGTCCCCGACCCGGTGGCCCGCTACATCGAGGACAACCGTCTGTACCGCAAGGGCTGACAAAACGGGAGGGGAGTTTTATAATGGCCCTCTGATTTGCGCTAAGAGGGTGACGTCCCGGTGAACCGAGCGCAGCGAGCTATGCCCCCGGCAAATCGCGAGATGTAATCGGTCCGCACTGAAAAGGACGAGGCATGTCGACACGGGTGATGGTCGTTGACGATGACCCCGACATCCGCTCAATCGTCAAGACCGTATTCGAGGGCGACAACTACACGGTCATGACCTGCCCTTCAGGCGAGGAGGCCCTGGAGCAGGTCAAGGTCTTCAACCCGGAACTCGTAGTCCTGGACGTGATGATGCCGGGGATGGACGGCTACCAGGTGTGCTCCGAGCTGAAGAAGGACTTCGAGACCGCCCACATCCCGGTGATTCTGTTGACGGCCAAGCAGGACATCATCGACCTCGAGCGGGGCGTCGAGCACTCCATCGACGACTACATCGCCAAGCCCTTCTCCCAGCGGGAGCTTCTGGCCCGGGCGAAGATGGTCCTGTCCCGCACGCGCTATCAGCTCGGCTGCAACCCGCTGACGGGCCTGCCGGGAAACCTGGAAATCGAGCATCGGCTCAAGGAAGTCATCCGCTCCGGCAAGCCCTACTCCCTCTTCTACGCCGACATAGACCGCTTCAAGAGCTTCAACGACTACTACGGCTACGCCCGCGGCGATTCCGTCATCCGTCTTCTCACGCACTGCCTCGTCCAGACCACCCGGGCGCTGGGCAAGCCGAAGGACTTCGTCGGGCACATCGGCGGGGACGACTTCATGATGCTCTGCTACCACCAGGACGCCGAGAAGCTGGCGGACCGGGTCATCGAGCTCTTCGGCGAAGGCGTGAGAGACTACTTCGACGAGTCCGACCTGAAGCGGAATTACTACGAAATCAAGGACCGCACCGGTTGCCTGCGCCGGTATCCCGCCACGCTTACCCTTACCATCGAGCTGGTGTCGAGCGAGAAGCGGCGCTTCACCACCACCGCCGAGATTGCCGATGTCGTCACCGAGCTGAAGAAGTTCGGGAAGAGCAAACCCGGAAACATCGTGGTCCACGAGCGCCGGGGAACCACCGAGGGCGGGGCCGCGGACCGGAAGGGGGACTGCCCGGGGTAATCGCAGCCTCAGAACGTCCGCAGTCGAGGGGACTCCAGACGTGTAAAAACGGAGGTCATCGCATATAAAGGGTTGCGCGGGAACGAGCGGCGGTGTATTATACACTTGCGTGGTGGGAATTAAATCAGCTATCCGGCGGAGGGCCGGGAACCGGGGGGCTTAAGACCCCTTGAAAACCAAGCGAAGCGGGTAATGCCCCGGCAAAAGGAAAGGGGCGGGGCGGGGTTTATGCCGAAGATAATGATAGTGGACGACGAGAGACACATCGTCGAGACGCTCTCCCTGGCCTTCGAGAAGCGGGGCTACCAGGTCGTGGGCGTGTCCGACGCAACGCAGTGCGTTCCCCTCGCCGACCGGGAGAGACCCGACGTCATCATCCTCGACCTCATGATGCCCGGGATGGACGGCTACGAGGTGTTCAACCGTCTGGGCGAGGAGGAACGGGTGTCTCGGATTCCGGTGGTCCTGCTCACCGCGAAGCCCGACGAAATCTACCGGCGCATCAGCCAGGGGTTGGGTGCCGGGCTGCATCTGACCAAGCCCTTCAAGCCGTACGCGGTGGTCGAGCAGGTGGAGCGCATGCTCGGACGCGCGCCGGGTCGCGCCGACGAGCCGACCGTAAACCGCGAGGCGGGGACGGGCGTTCTGTAATGTGCCGGGAGGCATCCTAAATGGCCCGAATCATGATAGTGGACGACGAACGGCACATCGTCGAGACGCTGGGACTCGCCTTCAAGAGCCGGGGGCATGAGACTATTCCCCTCTCCGACCCCGCCACCGTCTTGAGCGCGGCGATGAGGGAAAGGCCCGACGTCATCATCCTGGACCTGCTCATGCCGGGCCTGGACGGCTACAAGCTGTACCACGACCTGATGGCCGACGAGCTTCTGTCGTCGACCCCCGTAGCTATAATAACGGGTCATTCGGGACCGCTCTATAAAAGAATCAGCCGGGAAATCGGCATCGTGATGCACGTGACCAAGCCGTTCAACCCCCTCGACGTGGTCAAGCGCATCGAGAAGCTGTTGGCTCCTGACCCCGGAAGTAAACCCTGACGGATTGCTGAGCTCATCCGGGCGGATTGAACAACCTGCGTTGGAGCTTTTTTGGCCCACGAGATTGTCGGCATCCTGAGTCTTCTCGTCTTCGTCTTCACCGTCCTGGGCCCGCTTATCATGGTGGGCGGAAGACGGCTGATTCCGCTTCCTCTTCAGTCGCTGCTCATAGTCGGGGCGCTGGTCAACATCGTCATGACCGTCGTGGCGATTTGGCTGGACGGCGGGTCCCTCTCCGAGATGCTCTCCCTGGGCTCGGCGGTGGGGTCCAACGTCATCCTCCTGCCCATCATGGCCATGGCCGGCGGATTCCTGGTCGCCGGCGCCCTGGAGGGCTCCGGGGGCTTCGCCGCGCTGCGCGTCGTCATCAACAAGATGCGCGGCACACCCCTGGGCATGGCGGGCACCCTGGTCTTCATCGCCCAGTTCTCCACCATCTTCGCCATGCCCTGCGGGCGGATTCAGGCGGCAGCGCTTCTGCCCGTCATCATCACCCTCGGCCCCGAGGGCGTGCGGCTGATAACGAAGAAACAGATGGTGGTTCTGGTCACGGCGCTGGCGGTCAATGCCGCGGCCAGTTGCGGACCCAGCCAAATCGGGGGAATCGGGCAAATCGGCGAGGGCTTCCTCCAGCAGCTCGGGCTCCTGACCAGTTCCCAGGAATTCGGCATCATGATAGGCACCGCCTTCACCGCGCTGTTCATCAGCCTCTTCGTCACCAAGTTCGACATGGAGGAGAAAATCCGGCTCACCGAGGGCCGTCAGCTCGCGGTGAGTGTGGGCGCCGCCTCCTCCACCGACGTCCAAGTCCACGAGCATGAAGAGGAGGTCATCGCCCGGAAGTTCAAGGCGCCCCTCGTCGGTTATATCTCCCTGGGCATCTTCCTCGTGGCCCTCATGGGGGCGGTCTTCGGGCTCTTCGGCAAGACCCCCATCACCACCACCCTGTTGGTGGCCACGGTCGTCATCATGCTCATCGCCCGGCTCTCCATCCGCCAGGTCATCTCCGGAATCATCCTCCACCCCATCACCGCCCTGGTGGCCGGGTTCCTGATGGCCGGCTCGCTGGCGGTCTCGGGCGGATTCAAGTCGTTGAGCCAGGTGCTCGTCTGGCTGTCGGAGTTCAAGGTCGCGGGAGTCGGCCTGGGCGTGGCGGGTATGATAGCCCTCTTCGTCCAGCTCGAAACCATCATGCCCATGCCGTGCGGGCGGATACTGGCGGCGGCGCTGCTTCCCATCGTGGTGGCCATGGGTCCGGCCACCGGCTGGATGCCCAACGCCTCGGGCCTTCTGACCTACAACCAGTTGGCCATCGTGCTGGCCGCCTTCATCGTGAACGCGGCGGCGAGCTGCGGTCCGAGTCCCATCGGCGGCATCGGCACCATCTCCGAGGGGATGGTGCGCTCCGATATCGGATACCTGCGCAACGCCCAGAGCTACGGCATCATGGCGGCCATGACACCCCTGGCGGCGCTGGTGATGCGGTTCCTGGTACTCACCCACAATCCCTTCCGCCTGGAGAACCTGCTCATCTTTTTCGGCCTGCTCGCCGGCCTGTTCGTGCTCAACCTGGGGATGATAAAGTTCATCAATCCCGCTACGTTCAAGAAGCGACGCACACCGACCCAGGAGAAGGAGAAAAACCTGGCCACCTGGATAACGTTCCTGGTGGGCGGCGCCTTCTCCGGCATGGTCATCACCTTCGCCCTGTTCTGGCCCGACCAGGCCTCGGGCTTCGTCAGCTCCGGACCTCTACTCGCCTATCTCCTGCAGGGGGCCTTCGGCGGGACCATCGCCGGAGCGCTGCTCCTCATGACCTAGGGGGAACGCTGGAACCCGGCTCGGTATTGACCTGGATTGCCTTTATTCTCGGCGGCGCCTTCTCCGGGGCTGTCATCGCGTACGCCATGGATTTCCGTACGCGCAAGGGCCTCCTGCAGGGGGCACTGGGCGGCATCATCGCGGCGATTCTGTACATGATTACCTGACCTCCACCCGGTCCGCCGAGCCGCCGGGCGGCGCCGGCGCGGGACGATAATAGCGAAGCGAGCTATGCCTCCGGAAAAAAAGAACGACAAAGACGAGCGGCTGGTTTACGGCCCACCTCGCGAGGAAATCGAGGTTCTGCCCGGCGTCCGGCGCTACCAGTTCATATCCAAGTCCCAGCACCGGATGCTCACCAAGAACCTCAACCGCATCGCCATGGTCATCATCGCCCTCTCCCTGTCCTTCGTCATCTTCAAGGCGATATTCTCCGGCACCGGCTACTCGGTCTACTGCCTGGAGGACCGGAGCTGCATGCGCGTTCTGTCTCAGCCCGAGGGTCAGAACTGCCCGGAGTATATCTACCCGGTGGAAATGGTCGTCGCGTCGCGGACGGCCGACTACGAGCGGTTCATCCGCCAGGGTGGGCTGCGCTGCACCCAGTGCGGCAACTGCACCAAATGGTGCATCCTGGAAATCAACATCCCCGAGTTGGCGGCCCGGATGCAGGAGCTGACGCTGGAGGCCCTGGCCTCGGGCAAGATTGACGCCGGGCTCGTACTGAACGAGGGCTTCGTGGACCCGCAGACCCGCGAGCCGTTGACGGAGGCGGCCGCCCTCGCCCGCTACTCGAAACCGGGCTACGAGAAGGTGCTCAAGCTCTACAACGAGATGCGGGGCATCATCAAACAGAGGGAGGTGAACGTTGCCGTCCGCTAGGGTGACCACGGCCGGGGTAGCTCCCAGGAGGGGGAAGGCGCTGGTGGGAAAGCTCATGCCGAGCCGCCCCTGGCGCATCGCCATCGCCACCATCCTCATCGCGGTATTCTTCCCCGCCTCCCGCCTGATTCTTTTCATGATTCTCGGCGCGAGCTTCCTCGTCGTCGGGCCCGCCTCCCGCTGGGCGAAGAGGAACCGCCTCGTCCTGGTGCTTCTCATCCTGGGGGTTCCGACGCTTTTCATGGCCGCGGGTTACGTCCTGAAGGCCGCCGAGCACATTGATTTCGATACCCTCCAGCCCGGCACCTACACCGGTCACGGATTGGGGAAGAACAACGTCGACCCCCTCGAAGTGACGGCGGTGGTGGGGCAGGACGGGTCGCTTGCGCTTTCAGTCACCGCGCAGTCGGAGAGCGGGGGCCGGCCCGCGGTGGAAAAAGCCCTGGCGGAAATTCCCGCCGCCATCGCGTCGTCGAGGAGTCTGGAGGTGGACGCGATTTCCGGAGCCACCTTCACCACCAACGGAATAGTCGCGGCCAGTCGGGAGGCGCTGGCCAAAGCCGGGGGCGCCGGCAAGCAGCCCTGGCCCATTCTGGCGCTGCAATGGCTCACCGTGGGCGAGCCCTCCCGCGAGACCCTCTTCCAGCTCTGCATCATCTACGGCATCATCTTCCTGCTGGACTTCATGATTTCCGGCGTCATGGTCCGCAACACCGGCGAGAGCCTGAACTGCTACAACTGCCAGGCCTGCGTCGGCGTGTGTCCCGTGGGACGGGTGGAGGACGACGTGCCGCTGCCGATGACGATGGTGCTGGAGACGCGGCTGGGCAACTACGCCCGGGTGGAGGAACTGGCCAAGTACTGCGTGGGCTGCGCCCGGTGCGCCGCGCGCTGCCCCAACGGCATCAGCGCCGTCTCCATGGCGGGGAAGGCCATCGCCGCCAAGCGGAGCCTCTTCGAGCTCTAGGGCGCCGGGCGCCGCACACCGAAATGAGCTGACGGCCGAACACCCCGATTCGGGCCGGCCGGGATAAAATTCACGTCAAGTTCATTCACCGGAAATCGTTTAATTTCCCGGGGGGGATTCCATGTCAAAGAAGAATTTCAGGTTTGCTATCGTTCCGCTTATGTTCGGCGTTCTCGCCGCAGGCTGCTCCGTAGAGGTGCACACCTTCAGCCAGTACCGGCCCACGGCCAAAGCCGAAGAGGAACCAACGCCCTACACGGTTTTCATCGAGCCGGTCAACCTCCACGGCACGTTCAACACCGACACCCGGTTCCCCAACCTGACCGACTACCTCACCGAATCGTGCAAGTACTACGCCTTCGAGAAGGAGCTGTTCTCGGAAATCGTCAACGGCGGCGAGTCCGACCTTGTCCTGAAGCTGGACCTGCGCAGCTTCAACTGCGAGCAGGAGAACGAGGGCTGGGGGCTCGTCCTGGACATCGGCGGGGCCGTCTACGGCGCGGGCTTCATCCTGAGCCTGACGGCGGACAACGAGGATTTGCACAAGTTGTGGCCCGTGTATCTCGGCGTCTCTGCGGCCTGCCTTGTGCCCGGGCTTTTAATCCCCTACGTCAAGGCCGAGCTGGAGCTGGACGTCGAGCTCCTCGACCCCTACACCCGCGAGACCTTCTACGAGGGGACGTTCTACGGCCGGGGCCGCTCCGAGGACGGCGAGGGCTTCGACGAGGCGATGCGCCAGGCCGTCAACGAGGCCCTCGACGGCGCCTTCACCATGCTGACCCCGGTGGTCCGGGAGCTGGACTTCGCCCCGGGGGGCGGGGCCGGCGCCCACTTGAGCGAGGCCACCCGAATAGCCATCCTGGACTTCGAGCCCATCGGCGTCTCCGAAAACGAGGCGGCCACGGTGAGCGAGCTGTTCCGCTCCGCCCTGTTCAACACCCGTCGCTTCGTCGTCATCGAGCGCAGCCGCATGGGGGAAATCTTCGAGGAGCAGGGCTTTGTACTGTCGGGCTGCACCGACGTGGAGTGCGCGGTGAACGCCGGTAAAATCCTGGACGTCGAGGTCATCCTCATCGGCTCGCTCTCGAGGCTGGGCACCAAGTACATCCTCACCGTGCGCGGTGTGGACGTGTCGGATGCCCAGGTCGTCCTGAACGAGACGGCGGAGCATACCGGGGCGGTGGAGGACCTCTCGGAGGTGGTCAACCGCCTGGCGCGCAAGGTGGCCGGAGGGGCGGGCGACTTCTGACATAACCACGCGCCCGCGGGGGCGCTTACGTGCGGTAACCATCATGGCACAGACCAAAGAGCGCGACCTGAAGCAAATCCAGCGGACACTGGACCGCATCTTCGACCTGAAGGAGCCCCCGGTGGCCAGGACCCGCCTGTTGTCCACCGGCATGGAGCTCTACAACCGACTCCACTCCGAGGGGCGTGACCTCTCCTCGGACAAGGGGTGTATCGCCTGCGGCAACTGCGTGGATTCCTGCCCGGTGCTGCGGCGCGAGCCGGAGAGGCTGGAGCGCACGGCCCAGCGGACCTCCATGGCGCTGGAGACCATCGTGGGCGAGGACTGCGAGCAGTGCTACTCCTGCGCCCTGGCCTGCCCCCAGACCGACCTGGACATCAAGCAGTACATCGTGGACAAGCGGGTGGTGGAGACCCTGCCCAAGAGCAAGACCCTCAACCAGCTCGACCGCTACTTCGCGGCGCTCATCGGGCTGCTGTTCGGCATCCTGTTGGGCATCCTCATCGCCTGGTAGGACACGGCTCCGAGCCGAGGGTCCCTTTCGTCGTCAACCGTAAGCCAAACCTGGAGTGCGAGCCATGGGTGAAGAGGGCAAAGCGAGGATGATAGACATCTACATCATGGGCAAGAAGTACCAGGTGCCCGAGACGCTGACCATCCTCAAGGCGATCGAGTATTCCGGCTACCAGTTCATCCGGGGCTGCGGCTGCCGCGGGGGAATCTGCGGCGCCTGCGGGACGGTGTACCGCACCGCCGGCGACTACAAGCTCAAGAGCGGCCTCGCCTGCCAGACCGTGGTCGAGCCGGAGATGTACCTGGCCCAGATTCCCTTCTACCCGGCCAACAAGGCGACCTACGACATCGAGAAGCTGGAGCCCACCGCCGACGCCCTCATCGAGTGCTACCCCGAGCTGTTGCGCTGCATGGGGTGCAACGCCTGCTCGAAGGTCTGCCCCCAGGACCTGGAGACGATGGAGTACATGTCGGCGGCGATGAAGGGCGACCTGGAGCGGGTGGCCGAGCTCTCCTTCGAGTGCCTGATGTGCGGACTGTGCGCCAGCCGCTGTCCCGGAGAGAACGTGCAGTACAACATCGGCATCCTCGCCCGGCGCCTCTACGCGCGCCACATGCGCCCCAAGGCGCCCGACCTCGCGGCGCGGGTCGAGGAGATAAAGAACGGCAAGTACGACGAGGAGCTGGCCCACCTCATCGGGGCCGAGGACGAGGAGCTAACGCGGCGGTACAGGGAGACCCAGGCCGACCGCGAACCCGATTGACGCCTCCCCCGAAACGGCTCGGGGTCATCCCGCCCGCGGGCGGCCCCGATTGAAGCGATTCCCAGAGGAGTATTCGATGGGTTACACACCCGAACTTAAGGAACTGGCGGAAAAGGTGGCCGCCACCCGGGAGAAGCGCATCGCCCGGCGCCTGGCGCCCAAGCACATCGTCGCCTACCGCGAGGACAAGGGCCCCTTCCGCGACATCCGCGACCTGACCCGGGTGCCCGGCATCGATGCCGAGATATTCGAGGCCATCAAGGGCCAGGTGTCCCTCACCGACGAACCGGGCAAGACCAACATCAACACCGCCGACGCCCAGGAGCTGGAAAAGCTCGACGGTATCGGGTACTTCAAGCCGATGACGATGGCGGAGCGTGAGCGCGTCCTGAAGAAATTCCACCCGGACTACAAGGACACCGGGATGCGCGAACTCAAGGTGGGGCCGAGCAGGGGCGAGCGGGTGCCCGACGAGTTCGCCGACCTCATCGAGGCCCATTCCATTCTGGCCGGGAAAAGCATCGACCTCGAAAAGCCGGACTATGACGTCGACGTGCTGGTCATTGGGGCCGGCGGGGCGGGGGCCTCGGCCGCGCTCATGGCCCAGGAGGAAGGGGCCAAGGTCCTGCTGGTGACCAAGCTCCGCCACGGAGACTCCAACACGGTCATGGCCGAGGGCGGCATCCAGGCGGCGGACAAACCCCAGGACAACCCGGTCATCCACTTCCTCGACGTCGTAGGCGGAGGCCACTTCTCCAACGACCGGGAGCTGGTCGCCGCACTAACCAACGACGCGCCCCTGGTCATCGAGTGGCTCGAACGGCTGGGCGTCATGTTCGGCAAGGACGCCGAGGGCGTCATGCAGACACTCCACGGCGGCGGGACCAGCCGTAAGCGGATGCACTCGGCCGGTGACATGACCGGCGCCGAAATCATGCGCGTACTGCGCGATGAAATCCGCAACCGCCCGCAAATCGAGGTCGTGGAGTTCTCCCCCGTGGTGGAACTCCTGTTGGACGACGCGGGGCACTGCGGCGGCGCCGTGATGAAGAACATGGAGACCGGCGAATTCAAAATCGCCCGGGCCAAGTCCACCGTCATCTCCACCGGGGGGATAGGCCGGCTGCACATCCAGGGCTTCCCCACCACCAACCACTACGGCGCCACCGCCGACGGGCTCATCCTCGGCTACCGGGTCGGCGTGGGGTTGCGCTTCATGGACTCCATCCAATACCATCCCACCGGGGCGGCGTATCCGGAGCAGAATATAGGGCTCCTAATCACGGAGAAGGTCCGCGGACTGGGCGCCGAGCCGGTCAACCGGGACGGCGAGGACTTCGTCTTCCCCAAGGAGCCCCGCGACGTGGAGTCCTCCGCCATCATGCGCGAGTGCCTGGAACGCGGCAAGGGCGTCCTGACACCCACCGGCCGCCACGGCGTCTGGCTCGATTCACCCATGATAGAAATCATCCAGGGACCGGGCACCATCCAGCGCGAGCTCCCGGCCAAGTACAAGCAGTTCATGCGGCATGGAATCGACATCTCCAAGGAGCCGATGCTCGTCTACCCGACGCTGCACTACCAGAACGGCGGGCTGGCAATCAAGCCCGACACCTCGACGCAAATCCCGGGCCTCTTCGCCGGCGGCGAGGTCGCCGGTGGAATCCACGGCCGCAACCGACTGATGGGCAACAGCCTGTTGGATATAACCGTCTTCGGGCGCCGCGCAGGCATCGCGGCGGCCAAATTCGCCCGTGGCGCCGAGGTCGGCGAGCTCACCCTCGCCCACGTGGAGAAGTACGAACGGGAGCTGAAGGAGGCCGGCGTCGAGACCGACCGCCAGAGCCCCCTCATCCTGCCCGACTATCGGTACAAAACGGGTTAGCCCCGAACGGCGGAACCGGATGAAACCACTCCCCGTCTGCATTCTAATCCTGACCGCGGTCTCGGGCCACGCTCTGGACCTGGACCTGGCGTCCGACCCCGCGACGAACCAGAACATCATCGGAGTGGTGGACGACTCCGGGGTTTTCCACCGCCGCTACGGCGGCGACCTGGAGCTGGAGTTGGCCGGTTACACGCGGGAGGGCTCGTCCGTGGAGCGGGACGAGGTTCTGCGGTGGGACCCCGCGGGCGGGTATTACATCGAGGGGAAACAGTGGAAATGGGTCACCTCGGGAGACCCCTGCCCCGGCGATGGTCCGTACGAGCTGGTGCTGCACTGGGACCAGCAGGCGGCAAACTGGGTCTTCCTCGCCCTGGACGGCGCGGGGCAGCTCTACAGCCTGACCCACACGAGCTGGAACCCCAAGGGCAAGCCCGTTCCGGGACCGCCCCCCTACCAGCTCTCCTCCGCTTACGACCCGAAGGTGTCCGGTGTGTACCCCATCGCGCTGGACGGCGACGGCCGCTTGTGGTTCTTCGACCCACTGAAGCTCGTCTGGGAGCCGTACCCCTTCGGCGGGGATTACACCGGCGCCGCTCCCACCGATTTCCTGGCCCTGACCGCCACCGACGTCGCCGCCCTCGGGGAGACGTACCTCGTCGTGATTGACGAGACGGGGCGCATCAGCCGGAGCACGGAGAGCGGCTGGGAGGAGTACGCTCAAATCACCGGCGGCACGGCGCCCTACCGGCTGGACGGCTTCGTGAAATCCACCGCCGATGAGGGGGCCTGGATTGAGCTCCGGATTCTGGACGGCGCCGGGCGGTTGTTCCTCCCCCAGGACGACGCGTACGAGCCGTTCGGTGAGCCGTGCGGCGGCACGGCCCCCCTGGACCTGGCCGTGTACCGGGCGGAGAACCGCGGCACGCACATGATTTTTGCGGTGGACTCCCAGGGCGCTCTGTGTACCATGAAGCCCGACGGCGGGTGGGTCACGCTCTGCGACTCCTTCGAGTGAGGTTCGGAGGACCCCTGCGGTTGCGTATTTTCAAGGCATCGCTCCTTTTCGTCGTAATCGCTGTAGCCCCGGTTTTTTCCGCGCGGCTCAGCGCGGTGTACGTCGCCGACTCCGACACCGACGTCATCTTCGCCCTGGACTCGGCCGGGCAGCTCTACCAGGGGGAAACCGAAGGCTGGAGCGCGGTGAACGCACCCTGCCCCAGCGCCGGTCCTTACGACCTGTTGGTACTGAACCGGCCCGACACGCCCGGAATGGTCAACATCTTCGTCCTGGATTCCGCGGGCCGGCTCTACGAGGTCAGCGGCGACGAGTGGCGGACCGAGGGGGACGCCATCCCCGGGGAGGCTCCCTACCGGCTCGGGGGGTACACGGACACCGACGGCGCGGTGGAGCTTTTCGCCCTGGATTCGGGGGGCCGGCTCTGGCGGTACGGCGACACCTGGGAGACCGTCGCGGACCCCATCATCGGAACGCCGCCCTACGACCTGGACATCCTGCACTACGCCCCGACGGGCGTCACCCTCTTCCTGGCCGTGGACGCCGAAGGCTCGCTCTACACGCGTTTCGATGGTTCCTGGGAAACCCACGCGGTCATGCACGACACCCGGGTTGCGCCGTATTCGGTGACCGGCTTCTACGAGCCGGAGTCCCTGAACGTATTCGTCATGGTCACCGACGCCGCGGGGCAGGTCTATTCGGACGAGGATGGCGATTACGTCACCCTGGGTGAGCCCCTCCCCGGCGAGCCGCCCTTCGAGGCGGGCTCCCTGGTCCACGAGGGGGAGGACCGCTACTTCCTCACGGCGCTGGACGGGACGGGCAGGTTCTGCGTGATGCGCGAGGACGGCGGCTGGGAAACGTACTTCGACTCCTTCTAAGGTGCCATGTCTGAAGCGACCCGAAAGAAAATCGGCGAGAGCCGGTGGCTGAAATGGCTCGACGAGCGCTTCCGCGTTAAACGCTGGGTCGTCGAGGCCATGCAGAAGCCGGTCCACCCCTGGGCCCGGAAGTGGTACTACTGCCTCGGCGGGCTGACCCTGGTCACCTTCCTGGTCCTGGTGGTCACCGGGCTCATCCTCCTCCAGCACTACCGGCCCACGCCCGCGGGGGCGGCGGAGTCCATCGGCTACATCATGAACGACGTGTGGCTGGGCTGGCTCGTCCGGGGCATACACCACTGGGCCGCCAACGTGATGATGGTCCTCATCGTGGCCCACATGGTGCGCGTTTTCCTCACCGGGGCCTACAAAAAGCCGCGCGAGCTGAACTGGATTGCCGGCGTGCTGCTCCTGGTCACCACCGCCGGGTTCTACATCTCCGGCTTCGTCCTCCCCTGGGACCAGCGGGGGTTCGAAATCGCCGCCTCCATCGTCGGGGCGCTCAAGCAGGTACCCATCGTCGGCGACCTCCTCGCCGGAATCGTCACCACTGTGACGCCGGTGGGCGGCGAGGCGCTGGGCTTCTTCTTCGACAACCACGTAATCGTGCTGCCCCTGGTGATATTCGTGTTGCTTCTGTTCCACTTCGTGATGATACGGCGCCAGGGAATAGCCGAACCGCTTTAAACCGATGGCGAAAATCTTGAAAATCTTCCGGCGCAGGGAGAAGGAGCCACCCAAGGACAAGCCCTTCTTCCCCGACTTCGCCATGTTCGAGCTCCTGGTGGGGCTCATCCTGGTGGTCCTGCTGGTGGTCGCGGCCCTCGTCTGGCCCGGGGTCGCGGGACCGGCCGCCGACCCCAAGGGGGGCGGGGAGCCCGAGAGCTTCATCTACCACAGCCTGGGCGTCCTGCCCGGCTGGCTGGTGGCCATCGGTATCGGCCTCGCCGTCGGCTTCGTCATCCTGCTGTTCTTCATCCCCCGCCTGGACCCGGGCGACCGCCGGACGGTCAAGACGAAACGGGTGACGGCCATACTCGGCGGCCTGTTCATACTGGGCTGGCTCGGGCTCTACGCGGCCTACGGATTCTTCGCCGTTCCCCAGGGCTCCAACAACACGCCGGGGGCCGAGTGGGGCCTCTGCTACCGCTGCCACGGCCACTGGGAAGGCCCGCGGAACCCGGTGGGCATCGCCGCCCACGGGGCGGTGCTCGACTCCAATTGCATGACCTGCCACCTGGACGACCCCAAGCTGGTGAACTACTTCTGGCACTCCGTGGAGCGGGTCGACGCCGAAGGCGCGGTCGTTCCCGCCGGTCTCTTCCCCGGCACCCACCACTGCGCCGACTGCCACAACCCCCACGCGCCGCACGGCCTGCCGGTGACGCCGGGGGATACGCGCCTGGACAAGATGCGCGCCGGCGGCGACCGCTACGTCTTCGCCTACCGCCGAACCCCGTGGAGCGAAGCGCACCCCTCGCTGCCTGCCAGCACCTGCTTCCGCTGCCACGAGTTCGGCTTCCAGCGCGGCGGCGCCGGCGAGGTTTTGGACGAATATCCCGAAATGGGGCTGGTGGGCGAGCACCCGCCGCTGGGCGGCCGGGACTGCCTGGTATGCCACGAGGAGCTGACCGAAACCGGCGTGGGCGGCGCCCACTGCCTCTTCACCGAGGCGGACGGCGACGTGCACGGCCTCTACGGCGTCCAGGGCGCCGATTGCACGGCGTGCCACACGGTGACCGTCCCGTAAAAAAGTCACCGAGGGGGATGCGGCTGGATGTAGGGGCGGGTGTCCACACCCGCCCGCTGTCACCGGACCGGACGGGCCCACGGCCGTTCGCCGCCAAAACCGAAACCATGACCTCGACGGTAAGAAAAAAAAGGCGCCTCAAGGGCAAAAACATCTGGCAGCGGACGCGGCGCTGGCTCCGGCTCCAGTACCTGCGTTTCCTGCGCTCCGACGCCTCGCCCCACCGGGCGGCCATCGGGCTGGCCGTGGGCGTGTTCATCGGCATCTTCCCCACCTTCGGCCTGGGGGCGCTGTTGGCCCTCGGCCTGGCCTTCCTCTTCCGCTTCTCCAAGGTGTCCGCCGTCGTCGGCTCGGCCATCATGAATCCCATCACCTCCCCCTTCTTCTGGGGCCTGTCCTTCACCCTGGGCTCCTGGCTCACCGGGGTGGAGGTGGGCGGTCTGGCGCAGATGCTGGACGAGGGGCGAATCTGGACCGCCGCCGGCGACGTCGTCTGGACCTACCTGGCCGGCAACACAGTCCTGGCCGTCGGGCTGGCCCTGGTGTTCTACTTCCTGGGGTACAAGGCGGTCGAGGCGTACCTGAAAAGGCGCGCGCTCCGCCGCAACGAAAGCCTCCCCGACCCCGACCCCCGCTGACCCCGACCCCCGTCGGTTGCCTATCCCTCGGCCCTGGGGTATAATTCACGCGCAGCATCGGCCCCGGCTCATTCCTGGGGCGTTACCATCGAGTGCCGGGGTCCGCCCCGGCGCGAAACCAACCCGAGAAAACGACCGTGCAGACGACGACCCTGAATTTGGACCTCAACGGGCGCTACGCCGAGCTTTGCGGCCCGGCCGACGCCAACCTGCGCCTGCTGGAGGAGCTCACCCACGTGCGCCTGGTCCTGCGGGACGACCGGGCCACCCTGAGCGGTGAGGATGGGGCGGTGGAGGCTGCCGGCGACCTTTTGACCCACCTCGCGATGGCGGCGGCCAGGGGCCACACCGTGACCCAAGCCGAAATCCGGTCGGCGGTGGCCAACCTCGATGAACCCGTCCAGCGGCGGCAGGGCTTCGACGAGGTCGTGGGCACCGACATCCCGGTGGGCGCCCGGAGGGTCGTCAAGCCGCGCACCGCCGGTCAGAAGTATTTAATCGAGGCGCTCTTCGCCCACGACATCACCCTGGCCATCGGCCCGGCGGGGACGGGGAAGACCTACCTCTCCGTGGCGACGGGGCTCTCCTACCTCCACCGCGGCTCGGTCAGCCGCCTGGTGCTGGCCCGGCCGGCGGTTGAGGCCGGGGAGAGCCTGGGGTACCTTCCCGGGGCGCCCGAAGAGAAAATCGCGCCCTACCTGCGGCCGCTCTACGACGCCCTCTACGCCATGCTCAAGGGCGAGCGAATACGCAACCTAATCGAGCACGGGGTCATCGAAATCGTACCCCTGGCCTACATGCGCGGCCGCACCCTGGACAACGCCTACGTGATTCTCGACGAGGCGCAGAACTGCACCCAAAACCAGATGAAGATGTTTCTCACCCGCCTGGGGCAGAACAGTAAGGCGGCGGTGGTGGGTGACATCACCCAAATCGACCTCCCCGACCCGGCGGCGAGCGGATTGGTCCTGGCGCAGAGGACCCTCGCCGGAATCGAGGGAATAGCCTTCGTGTACCTAACCAAGGCCGACATCGTCCGGCACGGCCTGGTGGCCCGAATAGTAGAGGCCTACGAGCGCTTCGAGAACGAGGGAAAGGCCCCATGAGCCGGGACAACAAAATCCAGCCCCTCCGCATCTCCGGGCCCGACGTTCTGAAACGGCTCTTCATCGGCGCCGGGATAATCACGGTCCTGGCTGTAATCACGTTCCCCTCGAAGACCCTCTACTCCTTCGACCTCCAGGTGGGCGACGTGGCGTCCGAGGACGTCATCAGCCCCATCAAGTACCCCGTCTTGAAAACCCCGGAGGAGCTCGACAAAGAGCTCGCCGGAAAACGCGCCTCGGTGCGCTCGGCCTACGTTTACTCCGAGGACGAACTCCAGGGGAGCTGGCGCGAGTTCGCCAACCTCATAGACGACCTCAAACAGGCCTTCGAGGAGCCGGGGGGAGCGGAGGCGCAGGGCTACAAAGAGCTGGCGCAAAGCCTGGAGGGACGCTACCGCATCACCATCTCCACCGAGCTGCTGAGAAGGCTGGACCGAAACGACGAACTCTTCGACGAGTTGGCCAATCTCCCCTACAGCCTGCAGGACACGTTCAAGAACGGCGTGGTCGAGGACCGGAACCGGCTGTCCGAGGCGGACATCGCCAACGGCATCCTCCTGCGCTACCCCGACGACGAGCTCTATTACGGGCTGAATTACTCGCAAATCGCCGATTTGGAAACGGTCCGGGGGAAAATCACCGACCTCCTGGAGCCCCAACTGTCATCGCCCGAGCTTACCGATGAGCTCGTAACGCTCGCCATGGGTTTCTGCCGCCCGACCATCTACCTCGACGAGCAGGCGACCCGGGAACGCCTGGACGCCGCCGAGGCCTCGGTGGACCGCGTCGCATTCTGGGTGAGCGAGAACGAGCGAATCGCCACGGACCACGAGGTCGTCACCCCGGAGGTGTTCCGGAAGCTGGAGGCCCTGGAGGCCTTCCGCACCAGCCAGGGCATCGTTTACGTCACGCTGGGGCGGGCGGCTATCATAGCCGTGTTCCTCTTCATCTTCGGCCTGTTCCTCTACAAGTACCGCCGGGAAACCTATACGGACACGCGGTCCTGGCTCCTCATCGGCCTGGTTTTAATACTGACCGTCGGCCTGTCCCAGGGGCTGGTCACGGCCTTCTTCCAGCGGGTGCCCCAAATCGGGTACCTCCTGCCCGCCGCCCTGGCCGGCGTTCTCCTGGCCACCCTCCTGGACGTCTCCATCGCCGTCGTCGGCGTGCTGGTCACGAGCGTGCTCCTGGGGCTTTTGACCGGCTTCGAGGTCCGCTACCTCTTCGTATTCCTGACCGGCGGGCTGGCGGCGGTTCTTTCGGCCAGCACGCTGCGGCACCGGAGCTCGCTCTACTGGATTTCCCTCAAGGTGGCCGGAGCCAAGCTGCTGATAATCGCCGCCATCGGCCTCGCCGTCTCCGACACCTGGACCGCCACCCTCTCCAACGCCGTCCTGGGCACCGTGGGGGCCATCATCGGCGTTTTCCTGGCCAGCCTCGTCCTGCCCCTCTTCGAGAATCTCTTCCACGTCACCACGCCGGTCAAGCTCCTGGAGCTCTCAGACCTGAACCAGCCCATCCTGGCGCGGCTGAAAAAGGAGGCGCCCGGCACCTTCTACCACAGCCTGAACGTGGGCATCCTGGCCGAGGCTGCGGCGGGAGTCGTCGGAGCCAACGCCCTCCTGGCCCGCGTGGGGGCCTACTACCACGACATCGGGAAGCTGACCAAACCGGAGTACTTCTCCGAGAACAGCCCCGAGCAGGAGTCCAAGCACGAGAACCTCTCGCCGTCGATGAGCACCCTGGTCATCAAGAGCCACGTCAAGGAGGGCGTGGAGCTGGCGAAAAAGCACCGCCTCCCCCGGGGAATAGTGGACTTCATCGCCGAGCACCATGGGACCAGCCTCATCAGCTTCTTCTACCAGCAGGCGCTGCGTCTGGACGAGCACAAGAGCCTCGACAAGGATGACTTCCGTTATCCCGGCCCCCTGGCCCAGTCCAAGGAGACGGCCATCGTCATGCTGGCCGACGCCGTGGAGAGTGCCGGCCGCACCCTGGCGAACACGAGCGTATCCTCCATCCGCCTCTTGGTGCGCAACGTGGTGAATACGCGGTTCATGGACGGCCAGTTGGCCGAGTGCGACCTGACTCTGGCCGACCTGTCCACCATAAGCGACTCATTCGCCAGCACCCTCACCGGTATCCTCCACTCCCGGGTGGAGTACCCGGAGGATTCAGCGGAGAGCGAGCCCGAGGGGACGAAGGACGCGGACACGTCCGGGGATACGGGGGAAGAGGAACTCTGAGCAGTCTTCCCGGCGGCGGGAAGTAAATATATTGAAGTGCGATGCCGGATACCGACCCGGTAGGGGGCGCGGTTGAGCCGGAACTACGAAGTCCTCGTCCACGACCACCAGAAGGTGGTCTGGATAGACCCCGAGCTGCCCCGGCGGGCGGCGGTGCTCACGCTCACCCTCGAGGAAGCGCCGGAGCGCAGCATCGCCGTCGTGCTCTTCGACGACGTTCAGATGGCCCGACTCAACGAGACCTACACCGGTACGGGTGAGGCCACCGACGTGCTGGCCTTCGACCTCGGGCCCGACGGCGGGGACGAGTTGCCGGGTGAGGAGTCGGAGCTTTTAGGGGACGTCTTCGTGAACGTGGAGGCCGCCGTGCGCCAGGCCGGAGCCGAGGGCCACAGCCTGGGGCGCGAGTTGGCCATCCTCGTCGCCCACGGGGTGCTGCACCTGTTGGGATACACGGACGCCGATGAGCGCGGGCGGGACGAAATGATGGCCAAGGCGGTGCTGACCGCCGACCACGAGTGGCTTTCCGCCTATACGAAGAGGACCTGAGGCTGGCCGATGGAACGAAGAGATGCGGGTAATGTCCCGGCACCCGCGACGATGAAGCCGTAGACGAACCGAAGCGTAGCGATTGATGCCCGAAGAAAAAAAGAAGCGGCGCCGGAGCACCATCGGGACAAAGCCCCGGATGTCCCAGTCCCTCAACAACGCGCTCGAGGGGATAATCTATACCCTCAAGACCGAGCGCAACATCCGCATCCACTTCCTCGTCGGCGTCCTGGTCATCGCCGGTTCGCTGTTTCTGAATATAGACCGCAGCGACCTCGTCCTGGTCATCCTGGCGGTGGCCTTCGTCCTGGTGACGGAGCTCATCAACACGGCGCTGGAGAAGGCGCTGGACCTGATGACCACCACCTACCACCCCCTGGCCAAGCTGGTGAAGGACATCTCGGCGGGGGCGGTCTTCATCGCGGCCATCACGGCGGTCATCGTCGGCTATCTGGTTCTGTTCAAGGACCTGAAGCCCCACATCTTCTCCGCCATCCGCGCCGTGAAGGGCAGCCCCGAGTACGTCACCCTCATCAGCTTCACTCTGGTCATCGTGCTGGTCATTCTGGGCAAGGTGCTCCTCGGGCGTGGGACGCCGCTCCACGGGGGGATGCCGTCGGGCCACTCCGCGGTCAGCTTCGCCATCTTCGCCATCGTCACCCTGGTGACCGAGAACCCGCTGGTGTCGGTGCTCGTATTCCTCCTGGCGCTGATTATCTCCGACGCCCGAATACGCCGCGGCGTGCACACCTGGAGGGAAATCGTGGCCGGGGCCCTGTTGGGAATCGGCATGGTCACCCTGAACTACTGGCTCTTCCTCACGTAGGGCGGGACTTCTACGTCCCGCCTGGAATTGGGATTTGGCGTCTCGTAGAAGAGCCGTCCTACACCGCTTCGCGGTGAATAGTTAAACCCCTTGTCTTGCCACCTCCGCCGGGACGGGACCATGAACCTCCGACTGCTGATGATTGCCCTTCTCCTCGCCGCCCTCTCCGCTGCGGCCGCCGAGGCGGGGGAGTATGAGCTGCCGCCCAACGAGAAAGTGCTCTGGGGGTACGCCAACGAACTCTTCGACCTCACCCGCGCCTACGGCATCGTGGCCGAGAAGACCGACGAGGAGATTCTGGCCCTCTTCCCCCAAACCAAGGACCTGTTGGAGCGGCTCAACGGCGACCTGTCGTTCTGGATTGCGGACCTGACGGACCGCGGGATTCTCGACTCCCCCGGGGACGTCAGCGAGGCGCTGAAAAACCTCATCTACGACATCTTCGACAAGGTGTCCACCACCATCTCCGTCTTCCTGGACGGGCAGTTCGAGCGGGGGGCGTACTTCATCGCCTCGCTCCGCCACAACTGCGAATCGCTGACCGAGTACTTCCACTACCTGGGGTACTGACCGGCGGCCCCGGCGCGCAGGGACCCGTCCGTCCATTAACAAGGATTGCGACCATCGGCGTGAAGCGGGCAGCCGCGATTTTACTGTTACACGCCCTCCTGACCTTGGCGGCGTTCGGGGATGAGCCCGCCGTCGAGGGGAGGGGCCTCTGGATTCCCGCCTGGGAGCTCACCAGCCCCGCCGACGTCCGCAGCGCAATCATCCAGGCCGCCGAGTTCCGCTTCAACGCCGTCTTCGTCCAGGTGCGCTACCGCGGCGACGCCCTGTACATCCCCCACCGCTACACCTCGTACTACGCCAATCCCGAGCCGCGCTCCATCTACCTCAAGGGCCAGCCCGAGGACTTCGACCCGCTGGCGCTGGCCGTGGAAGAGGGGCACGCCTGGGGCCTGTCGGTCCACGCCTGGGTCACCTGCTTCGAGGTCACCGGCGGATTCGCCCCCCGGGACGAGAACCACGTGGTCAACCGCCACCCCGAGTGGGTCTCCTGCGACCGGTGGGGGAACCGGATGGGCGTCGGGCACCGGGCCTGGCTCGACCCCGGCATACCCGAGGTGCGCGACTACACCGCCTCGGTGCTCCTGGACATCGTGTCCAACTACGAGGTGGACGGGCTGCACCTGGACTACGTGCGTTACGAGGGGCCGGACATGGGCTTCGCGCCGGTCGCCGTGAGCGAGTACTGGGTGCGGACGGGGCTGGAGGCGGACCAGAGGGACGAGGAGTGGAGGACCTGGCGGCGGGACAACGTAACCGATTTCGTGGACCGGGTGCAGCGCGAGGCGCGGGAAATCAACCCGGACATCGTCATCTCGGCGGCGGTTTTTCCCGACCGCGGCGGGGACGCCTACGACGGGATATGCCAGGACTGGGGCCGCTGGCTGGAGGAGGGGCTCATCGACCTGGCGCTCCCCATGGCCTACTCGCTCAACGCGGAGAAAATCGGGCGGCAGACGGCGGACGCCGTGGCGCACGCGGGCGGCGGCCGGATTTACACCGGCATCGCCCTGCGGAACTACGACGACGGGTCGAAGCCGCTGGACCCGGCCGTGGTGCGGTCGCACATAGACGCCGTCCGGGCGGCGGGCGCGGACGGCGTGACGATTTTCAGCTACACGGACCTGAAGGACATGATTCTGGCCGGAATGACCCCCGACGACCTCTTCAGCGGGGAGGCCGAGGAACCGAGCCGGGAGGAGTGGTAGGCCGGGCGCCGACGATTTTCGTAAAATTCTCCGGGTCGGTGTCGCCCTCGGTGTTGAACAGGAGAACGCGCGAATCCGAGCCCAGGCCCAGGGATTTCCTGGGCTCGTTCAATTCCGGGGCACGTAGAAGCGCCAAAAGCGCGGCCAGGCCCGCCGCCCCCGATTCACCGGATACGACGCGCGGGTCGCTCTCTTGCGGATTGAAATAGGCCCGCATCGCCTCGCGGGCGTACCCGTCGGGCACGGCGAGGAAGAGGTCCGCGCCGGCGGCCAGAATCGGCCACGCTAAAAGCGACGGCGTGCCACAGTTCAGCCCGGCCATGATGGTCCGAGCCCCCGGCAGGCTCACCCGCCGTCCGGCCCGCGCCGAGGCCCGGCAGCAGTCCGCCCCCACCGGCTCCACGCAGATTATCTTCGGCATCCGCCCGCCGTAGCGGTCGGCGAGCCAGGCCACCGCCGCCGCGGCCCAGCTCCCCACCCCGGCCTGGAGGAAAACCGCGTCCACGCGGGGCCCCTCGGGCGGGAACAGCTCGGTTTCCAGCTCGCGAAACATCGTGATGTAGCCGGCCATGATGCGGGCCGGGATTTCCGTATACCCCTCCCAGGCGGTGTCCTGGACCAGGACCCGGCCGCGCTCCTCCGCTTCTTCAGCCGCGACGCGCACCGCGGCGTCGTAGTCGCCGTCCACCACCGTCACCCGGGCGCCCTCTCCCTCGATGCGCCGGATGCGGGCGGGAACCGTCCCGGAAGGCATGAAAACCTCGGCCCTCCGGTTGAACAGCCGCGCCGACCACGCGAGCGCCATCCCGTGGTTCCCGTCCGAGGCGGTGCAGAAGACGTGCTCGCCGGGATTTTCCTCCAGGTAGCGGTGGACGGCGTAGGACGCGCCCAGGGCCTTGAACGCCTTCGTCCCGAAGCGGTGCGCCTCGTCCTTGACGTAGATGGCGCCCAGACCGAGCTCCGCCGCCAGACCGGGCAGTTCCAGGAGCGGCGTGGGCGCGTAGCCGGGGATTTTTTCGTGGAAGGCGAGGGCGTCGTCACCTATGCAGACCTGCGCGGCGGGGGACTCCATCACCCCGGCCGGATTCCGGTTCGCATTTATGTGATAGTAAACGGGTTCGACCATGTTGAAAAAGGGGCGGTCGAACCGCCCCCTCCGGTTACAGCATCTCCTCCACCTGCCGCAGGTGCCGCTGGAGGGCGTCGAGCTCGGCCTGCAGCCGGTCCCGCTTCTCCTCCTCGCCCTTGACGACCTCGGCGGGGGCCTTTTCGCGGAACTGCGCGTTGGCCAGCTTCTTCTCCACCGCGGACAGCCGCTCGCGGACCTTCCCCAGTTCCTTCTTCACGCGCTCCAGCTCGGCGGAGAAATCCACCACCCCGGCCAGCGGCACGTAAAGCTCCACGTCGCCCTCCACGCCCACGGCGGCCCCCCTGGGCTTGACCACCTCCGGTCCGGCCTCTATGCCCTCCACGCCGGCCAGGTTGGCGAAGAATCCGGCCTGGGCCTCGATGAGGGCGGCCAGGTCGCCGTCGGTGGTTTTGACCAGGAGCCGCACCTTGGCCCCGGGCGGAACGCCCATCTCGCCCCGGATGTTGCGCACGGCGTCGATGAGCTTCTGCAGCCGCTCCACGTGCTCCTCGTCCCCCGCGTACCCCGGCCAGTCCTCGTGGTCCTCCCAGGGCGAGACCATGAGGTCCGCGGGCGCGTTGGGGAACAGGCGGTGGAAAAGCTCCTCGGTGATGAAGGGCATGAACGGGTGCAGCAGCTTCAGCAGCAGGCGCATCCCGTGGAGCGCCACCGCGAGCGCCACCCCCTTGGCCTTATGGTCGTCGCCGTAGAGGCGCGGCTTGATGAGCTCCAGGTACCAGTCGCAGTAGTCGTGCCAGAAGGCCTCGTACGCGAGGTGCGCCGCCTCGTTGAAGCGGTACGCCTCCAGTGCGTCGGTTACCTCCCCGGCGACACGGCCGAGCCTGGAGATGACCCAGCGGTCCTCCAGGCTGAGCTCGCGGTCGTCGGGCAGCTCGGCGGTGGTGAGCGGGGCCTCGTCGGCCAGATGACTCCCGGCCAGGTTGAGCTGGAGGAAGCGGGCGGCGTTCCAGACCTTGTTGGCGAAATTCCGCCCCACGGTGAAGCGCTCCTCCCACAGCCGTACCGACTGCCCCTGGCCGGTAAGAATGACCAGGGTGAAGCGCAGGGCGTCGGTGCCGTAGTCGGTGATGACCTCGCGGGGGTCCACGCCGTTGCCCAGGGACTTGCTCATCCGCCGGCCGTCCTGGGCCAGGATGGTGGCGTGGAGGTACACGTGACTGAACGGCTTCTCGCCGCGGAAGTGCATCCCGCTCATTATCATCCGCGCCACCCAGAGGTAGATGATGTCCGGCGCGGTGGAGAGGACGGCGGTGGGGTAGAGTCTTTTCAACTCCTCTTCATCGTCCGGCCAACCCAGCGTGGACAGCGGCCAGAGCGCCGAGGAGAACCAGGTGTCCAGGACGTCCTCCTCCTGGCGCAACGGCCCGCCGCATTCCGGGCACCGCTCGGGCGTCTCGATTTCCACCACGATTTTCCCGCAGGCGTCGCAGTACCACAGCGGCATCCGGTGGCCCCACCAGAGCTGGCGGCCGATGTTCCAGTCCCGCAGGTTCTCCATCCAGTCGAGGTAGACCCTGGTCCAGCGCTCGGGGATGAACCGCACCTCCCCCGTCTCCACGACGCGGATGGCGGGTTCTTTCAGGGGGCCCATGTCCATCCACCACTGCTCGCTCACCAGCGGCTCGATGGTCTCGTGGCAGCGGTAACAGGTGCCCACGGAATGGGCGTAGTCCTCGGTCTTCTCCAGGAGGCCCAGCCTTTCGAGGTCGGCGACGACCTTCTTCCGGCACTCCTCCACGCCGAGCCCCGCGTAACCGGCCCCGGCCTCGGCGGTCATCCGCCCCTCGAAGTCGATTACAATGAGGCTCTCAAGACCGTGGCGCCCGGCCATCTCGTGGTCGTTGGGGTCGTGGGCCGGAGTCACCTTCACCGCCCCGGTGCCGAAGGCGGGGTCCACATGCTCATCGGCGATGACCGGGATTTTCCGCCCGGTGAGCGGCAGGTCCACCTCTCTGCCGATGAAGGCCTCGTACCGCTCGTCCTCGGGGTGGACCGCCACCGCCGTGTCGCCCAGCATCGTCTCCGGCCGCGTGGTGGCCACGACCAGGCTCCCCGAGCCGTCGGCCAGCGGGTAGCGGACGTACCACAGGTGGGAGCTCTGGTCCTCATACTCCACCTCGAGGTCGGAAATCGAGGTGTGGCAGCGGGTGCACCAGTTGACCATGCGCACGCCGCGGTAAATCATCCCCGCGTCGTAGTAGGCCTTGAAGGCGGTTCGCACCGCCCGCGACAGCCCCTCGTCCATGGTGAAGCGCTCCCGCTCCCAGTCGCAGGAGCAGCCCAGGAGCCTGAGCTGCTCAACGATATCGCGGCCGTACTGCTCGCGCCAGGCCCAGCAGCGCTCGACGAACTTCTCCCGCCCCAGGTCGTGCCGGGTGAGCCCTTCGGCGGCCAGCGCCTGCTCGACTTTGTTCTGCGTGGCGATTCCGGCGTGGTCGGTGCCCGGCTGCCACAGGACCTTGCGGCCCTGCATCCTTTTGAAACGGACGGTGATGTCCTGGATGGTGTTGTTCAGGGCGTGGCCTATGTGCAGGGAACCGGTGATGTTGGGCGGCGGGATGACCACGGTGAACACCGGCCCCGGGGCGTCGGGATTCAGGCGGAAATGGCCCGCCCGCTCCCAATGGAGATACCAGCGGGCCTCGATTTCCGTCGGGTCGTACTTGGAGGGAATGGTTTTATCCGTCATGGTGTCATCTCCCGGAAAAAATGGTTGGGTGACCGGCGCCAATCGCCGGACCGTCGGGGTTCAGCGCACCCCGGCGACCGTGCGCGGCGTTGCGCCGCCCCCCCTTCTCCGGGAGCCTTCGGCTGTCTCGCAAATTCTCCGCATGTCGGCGCCAAGTTTACGGGGCCTCCGGGGGCCTGTCAAGGGCGGCGCCGGGGGGAACCATTTCCGGGGCAAACGCGTTTCGGTGGCGTACGACCGTATTCAGACCGCTATCCGGGGGAGGTTTTCCATGAAAGCGTTCTGGGCCCTTTTGGCCTCGGTCCTGGCGACGGGCTGCCTGGACCTGACCTCCATCGAGGCGCCGCCGCAGATTGAGCCCGGCGAGCGCTTCCCCGTGACGCTCCACGTGATGGCCGACTCCGACCGGACGGTCTGCGGCTTCCTCGGCGTCCTGTCGCCCTCCGACTGGTCCGTCGAGGCGGAGGGTTACGGCGGGTACGCCGCGGGACGGCTCGAACCCGGCCGGAGCTGCTCCGCCTGGCTGGAGTTCAACGACCCCGCGCCGGAGGGCTGCCGCTGGACGGGCTTCGTCACCGACCGGGCCCTGACCGGCCGGGGCTAGTACCACGCCGACCTCGTCATCACGCCGCACGGCCGTGGGGGCGACATACGGCTGGTCTTCGTCGTCGGCGCCTGCGAGGGGTCCGCGGGGTCGGTGTGGAAGGAGCTGGACCGGCGCGAGGTCCGGGTTCAACTGACGGGCGACGCCGGGACCGTCCGCCTGTCCTGGGGACAACTGAAGGCGTTGAACGGATAAAAAAGCGGGGAGCCGACTCCCCGCCGTTCCAGGTGCTCAAAACAAGGGGCTTAAGCCCCTTGTCTCAATCGATAAGAATTATCACTTCGCCCGGTGGACGTGGCCCGCGGCGGCGAAGAAGCTCCCGATGACGCCCACGAGCGCGCCCAACCCCACCAATCCCAGCCACCACTCCCAGGGCAGGAATACGCTCGCCCCGACGAGCCGGCCCACCGTGGCGTAGAGAACGTACACGAGCAGCACCCCGATTGCCCCGCCCAGGATGCCCACCAGAAAGCCCTCGACGACGAAGGGCCGCCGGATGAAGCCGTGCGTGGCGCCCACGACCTTGAGGATGGTTATTTCGTCCCGCCGCATGTAAACGGAAAGCGCCACGGCGTTGCCCACCACCAGCACCGAGGCCAGCGCCAGCACCCCGCCGATGACCAACCCGCCGAGCCCCGCGATGCGCACGATTTCCGACAGAGATTCCACCCACTCCCGACCGTATGAAACGCGGGTCACGCCCGGGACGAGCTCGAGCTGGTCGGCGGTCTGGGCCAGACGCTCGTCGGTGCGGTAATCCGGGGTCATCGTGAGACGGAACGAGGCCGGGAGGGGGTTCTCCTCGATTTCGGACAGGAGGTACTGGTCCTCGCCGAGCATGCCGCGCAGCTCCTCGAGGGCCTCGGCCTTGGACACGTAGCGCACCGCCTCGACGCCGGGGAGCCCGGTGATGGTGGTCTCGATGTAGGAGAGTTCCGTCGGGGTGGGGTCGCCGGCGACGTACGCCTCGACCTCGACCTCGGCGCGGGCCTCCTCCACCAGCACCTGGAGGTTGCGCACGACCAGGAGCACGACGCCCAGGACCAGGATGGACAGGACGACGGTGAGCACCGCGCCGGCGCTGCCCGAGCCGCCGCGCCGCAGGCCGGAGAACCCCTCGCGGATGTAGTAGCCCAGGTTGCCCACGGTCAGTCCTCGCCGAGAAAAGACTTCATGTTCTTAATAAGCATCGGTAAATCGTTTTTACACGTATCCCAAACTTCGTGAAAATTAATCCTGTGATAGTAGTGGACGAGAAAATCCCTCATCCGTGCCATTTTACTCCACGGGATATCCGAGTACCGTTCCAGAAATCCTTGGGAAAGCCGTTTGACGGCCTCTCCGATTACAGTGAATCTTTGAATGACGGTTGCTTGAGTCTTTATATCCTCCTCGAATTCGTTCCGGTTTAGGTTGCCGACGAAATCGACGGCATCCTTGGCGGCTTACAGAATATCCTTGGCGAAACTAATATCGTCAGCCGGCATAGATAACCCTGGCGGTAGTGAGTATCTCGTTTTTCCGGTATGGATTCCGGCTCTCATCCAAGGCCAATCGGCTTACCAGGTCCACCTTCCGCCCGAAAATTTCCGCCAGCTCGTCCTCCATCTGGACGTGGTCCAGGATGGTCCAGTGAACTCCGGGCTCGAAGCGCGCCATGAGGTCTATATCGGAGTCCGGACCGAAGTCGTCGCGCAGCGCCGAGCCGAAGAGCGCCACCTCGGTGATTTTCCACCGGCGGCAGAACTCCTCGAGCTTTTCGAGGTAGGGTTCGATGTCGAACATGGTTCGGGTCCGCTACTGCACCAGCACCCGGCCGGCTTCGATGTGTATGGCGCGGGCCTCTATGCGCTTGACCATCTCGTAGTCGTGGGTGGCCACGATGACCGTGGTCCCGCGCGAGGCGATTTTACGCAGCAGGTCCATGATTTTCTGCGAGAGGTCGGGGTCCAGGTTGCCCGTCGGCTCGTCGGCCAGTAGAAGCTCGGGGTCGCCGGAGATGGCGCGGGCGATGGCGACTCGCTGCTGCTCACCGCCGGAGAGCTCCTCGGCGAAGGAATCGGCCCGCCCCTCCAGCTCCACTATTCGCAGGATGGAGTCTATGCGCCGCTGACGCTCGTCTTTGGACAGGCGTCGAATCCGCAGCGCGATGTCCAGATTTTCCACGGTGGTCCGTCGGGGCAGGAGGCGGAAGTCCTGAAACACCACTCCGATACGCCGCCTCAGGTCCGGCAGATGGCGGATTTTCAGCCGGTTCATGTCGTGCCCCAGGACCGCGAGCCCGCCCTCCGTCGGGCGCTCCTCGCCGAAGAGGAGCTTGAGGAAGGTGGTTTTACCGGCGCCGGACGGGCCGGTGAGGAAGGTGAACTCGCCCTTGGGGAGCTCGAGGTTGACGTCGTGGAGGGCCAGGATGCCGCGGGGGTAGCGCTTGGCGACGTGCTGGAAGCTGGCGACTTGGACCACGGGGTTCCTCTGCGCTAACTCGATGTCAGTCTTAAAGTTGAGCTGATTATAGTCCAGGGCGGGTCGGAGGTCAATCCATATGGGGCGGCCCGGAATGTGCCACTCCGCGCGTAGCCGGGCGCGAGAGGCTATTCCGCCGCGCCGCCGAAGTGGCTGAACATCGGACCGGGCAGCTCCCGGCGCACGCCGTCCAGGCCGAGGAGGCGGACCCCCTCCTCCCGGGGCAGCACCTGGCCGATGGGCACCAGAGCCTTCTCGCGTTGCTCCAATCCGGCGGGTCCGGTGAGCAGCAGTCGGAAGTCCTCGCCGCCCCCCAGGACCAGTTGCACCGGCTCGATTCCCATGGCCTCGGCGACCGCCACGAGCGTCGGCGGCAGCGGCAGGCGGTCCTCGGAAACCTGCACCCCCACGTCGGAGGCCTCCGCCAGAAGCCGGAGCTGCTCACCGAGGGAATCGGAGGTGTCGGCGCAGGTGGTGAGCCGCGCGTCGCGCCAGAGCCGGACGCCGAGCTCCAGCTCGATTTCCGGCCACAAAAAGGCCTTGCGCAGCTTCTCGGAGCCGGAGAAGGTAGTTTTCTGGTTTTTGATGAGCCAGAACCCGCCCGCGGCCATCCCGGTGGGACCGCTCAGGTAGATGGTGTCGCCGGGCTTCGCCCCCGACCGGCCCCCGGGGGCCCAGGTGCCGGGGCGCTGGCCGATGATGCAGATGTCCAGGTAGATGAGCCCCCGGGTCGTGGCCAGGTCGCCGCCGATGAAGGCCAGCTTCGACCAGTTCCCGCCGGAGAAGGGCGCGGACAGCTCATCGGCCGCCCAGGCCAGCCCGCGGAAAACCTGCTCGAGGGTCTCCAGCCTGACCTCCGGTGAGGCGGCCACGGAAATGGTGGCCCACAGCGGCACGGCGCCGAAGGGGGCCAGGTCGCTCACCGCCGCGGCCAGGGCCCGACGGCCCACCGCCTCCTCCCCCATGAGCTCGAGGTCGAAGTGGGTGCCCTCGACCTGCTGGTCGCAGGTGACCACCAGGTCGAATCCGGCGTTCGGGGTGACCACGGCGGCGTCGTGGCCCGGACCGACGCGCACGCCGCGCATCAGCGGGGGCCTGAACCGACCGCTGCCGCTGGAGGGCTGCCGGTCCTCGCGGGTGGTGCGCAGGACGTCCGTTTCGGCCACCCGCGTAGGGCTGTTCGACAACAGGATGGCGGTCAGCCGCTTGATGATGTCCTGTTCGGACAATTCGCGTAAATGCATCGTGTGCTCCTAATCCAGCTCCTGGGCGTCCGCGGGGTCCCCGTCGTACTGGTAACTGACCCAATCGAAGGGGTTGACGACCGTCGAGGCCACGTTCATGAGGTGGGCGCTGATTCGCTTCAGGTAACGGCAGACCAGGACCGCCATCACCGCGTCCGTCACCGACAGGTCGGTCTTGACGAAAAGCTCGTTGATCAGTTCGTTGGTCTTCGCGGACACGTTCTTGTGGTTCACCAACACCTGCTGAGCCGCCCCGGCGTCCAGCTCCATGAAGCCCTTCAGCGTAAGCCCGAAACCGTCCCGCACCAGTTCCTCCGTAGCCAGAAGCTCGGCCAGGCGGTGGTACTTCGATTCGAGGATGGGGCCGGGGTACGCCACGGCCACCTCGTAGAGGTTCTTGATGAAGTCGCCCACCCGCTCCAGGTCTATGTTCACGTTCAGAAGAACCAGACACGCCGTGGGATTGCCTCCGGGATTGATTACCAGGTGCTCGGCGATGAGGCGCCGGATTTCCCGGTTGAGGTGGTTGACGAAGCGGTCCCTCCCGTAGATATCCACGGCGGGTTTTTGTCCGTGCAGAAGGTACTCCCGCGCGTAGGAGTACGTCTTGGCCACGGTTTCAATCATCTGCCTCGTTTTTTCCAGGGCCTGGTTCAGGAGCCCCTTGCTCCGCCAGGCCTCCATGAATTTCTCAAACATGGTAGCTTCCCTAGTTGAAGATGAAAATGACCAGAACGGGTATAAGGAAGAAGATAACCCCGATGAACACGATAGCGGTGGCCCGATTTTTCTTGACCAGATTACTGAGCGCCCTGGCCATCGACAGGGGCACCGCGCGCAGGGGATAGAAGATTGCTATGCCGAAGATGTTGAAGAACATGTGGACGAAGGCCACGGCGAGGCCGGCCGGCTCACCCGCCGCCAGGGCGGCCAGGAGCGCTGTAACCGTCGTGCCCACGTTCGCGCCCAGAGTGTAGGGGAAAACCTGTTCCACCGTCAACAGCGCCGCCCCCACGAGGGGGACCATCAGGGAGGTGGTCACGGAGCTGGACTGGACGATGGCGGTGAACAGAAGCCCGAGGATGAAGGCCCTGAGCGGCGTTTTGAATAGGTAGCTGTGAAGAACCCGTTCGAACTTCTCTATCAGCAGGCTCCGCATCAGCTTAACCAGGTACCGGAGCGAAACGAACAGGAGAGTCAGGGCGATTACCAGGGCCAGCCAGTACGTCCCGCCGGTGAGGCCGATTATCTGGTCCACAACAGGGTCGATGACGGCGTTCAGGGGGCTCATGAAGGCGAAGCCGCCGCCGCCGCCGCCGGTCGTGGAGACACCGGCCAGCCAGCACCCGAGCTTCTGCAGGGGGTGAAAGATGCACTCGATGGGCATCAACACCGCGACGGCGCAGATGTTGAACATGTCGTGGACGGTCGCCCCGGCCAGCGCGCGGTGGAACTCGTCCCGCCGGGTGATGTGGGTCAGGCTGACGATGGTGTTGGTGATGGTGGTGCCGATGTTGGCCCCCAGCACGATGGGCACCGCCACGCCTATACCCATGGAGCCGGTGGCGACCAGCGCCACCAGCATGCTGGTGACGGTGGAGGAGCTCTGGACGATGCTGGTGGTCAGGATGCCCACGAAGAGGCCGACGATGGGGCTGGACGTCCCCGCAACGAGCCCCGCGGCGAAGTCGTGGCCGAATCCCTTGAAGGACGCGCCCATCAGCTTGATGGACAGCATGAAGAGGTACAGGAACGCGAGGACGCCGAACACCTTCAGGACGGAAATAAACGGGGACGCGACCTTCGGTCCGGTCCGTCCCGATTCCAGGTCTGACCTTGGTTCGTCCATTTAGGCGATGATGGGTGCTCGGGTGTGGCGTGATGGCCGAGGCTAAATGGTCATATTACGGGGATGCGGTGAGGCTTGTCAACATGGAGCCTACGGACGGCCGGAGCGGAGGCGGGGAGGCGCCGGGCCGCATGTGGACGCCGATTCCCGGCCGAGCGGGAGACGGCGGGCGGTGCGGCGGGGCAAAAAAAATGGAAATTCGCTCTACCCTGTGCTAAACTTACGTAATCTTTTCCGGACAGAGTTTTCAAGGTTCCGCAGTGGTCTGAAAACTGCTCTTCGCCCGAATGGGCTCAAGCAAAGGAGAAATCGTGA